>NZ_CALMZS010000210.1 GCF_937870815.1 uncultured Brevundimonas sp. | reverse complement strand
CGTTTCTGCGCTTGATCTTTCACTTTGGCCTGGGGAAGCGGTTTATCCGTCAGTGCCAGCGTTCAGCCTAGCATCCCTTGGGCTCTCGCTTGCATGGTCGATAATGCTGTGGTCTTGCTTTAAACGGTGGCGCGTCCGAGGATTTTTGTTCCTGCTTTCGTCGCCCTTAGCCCTTTACTCTCCTGTACTTTTAGCACTCGCATGCGTGAGTTGGCTTTCATCGGCGGGGTGCGTACCAGGGTTTTCATTCGGCCCGCTCATTGATCCGCCAATTTCCGCGTGTCGATGAGCTGCGTAAAGCAGGACGCACTAGTTCCCTCCTCATGACGCTGCTTGCCAGTGACCAGGACCAGCAGAAGCGGGGACAGATACCGCCTTGCGTTCTCAGATGCGGCGCACCAACACCGCACTGAAAAGGGGGACGGAAAAGGGGGACATCGCGTAATTGAGGTAGGCCCATCTTCCTTGGGTCACGAAGTCGGTGCGAGGTGATCGCGCTGCTTCACGAAGGAGGATGGACCATGGTTGAAGTTTACGTCGGGTTGGATGTTTCCGACAAGACGACGCATGTGTGCGTGGTGGATGCGACAGGGACTGTTACCTGGCGCGGGGTATGCGCCACCGATCCCGACGCGATAGCCGGAACGCTTGAGCGTCATGCCCGGAGGCTTGGCCGGGTGGTGCTGGAGACCGGGCCGCTGTCGGCGTTTCTCTACCATGGGCTGGTTGAGCGCGAGGTTCCGGTGATCTGCATCTGCGCCCGGCACGCCCATGGGGTGCTGTCGGCCCGGGTCAACAAGAGTGACCCGAAACGGGACGCACACCCCTTTCCGCCGTCCCGCAAGGCCTGGAGTGACCGCCGCCGCCATGACGCTGTGCTGACAATCCGCCGATTGTGAGCATATCGCGCGCCGCCAACCCTCTGATTCGGCTCGCCTTCAAAAAAATACAGCGTCCTCTTCCTGCCATAGGAAGGCCGTCCTCCACACTGGGGCCATCCCGTCGGTGGGGAGGGCGTCGGATCCACGTTCCTCGATGGCGGCGGGCTGTGGTCGAGCGATGAAGCCCGGACGAAGGAGAGTTCGGGGGTCCTTGCGGAGGTCGATGGATGGCCTCTGCCTGCTCGCCGCGCGCTGTCGTGCGGGCTGCTGACGCCGGGAGCGTCATGTCCGCCGCGCGTCGTGGTCCGCAAGGACGGCGGCGGTGATCCGGTAAGGCCTTAAGCAAGGCCGCCAGCCGGAGGGCGTGTGGAAAACGGCCGCGCGGGGCAGGTCTGCTTCGTCGAAACGGTAAAACACATAAGCACCGGGCGAGGCCCGGCCGCCCCGCACCCTCCCCGCACCGCCTGGAAGCAGGCGGCGATGAGTCATGCCCGTCCTTGCACGGGGGCGCGGCGGTCGCGCGCCACATTAACAAATCATAAGGCGGTCTCGCTTGCGCCGCCTCCTGCGGCGACTAAGGTCCGCGCGGGTCTTCGGGTAACGGACGGTGTTTCGGATGCGGATCGGTCTATGGCTGGCCTCGGTCGCCGGCGTCTCCCTCATGGCCACGGCCGCCCTGGCGCAACAGAGCGTCGGCCCGGTCGACCAGTCGCGCGGCACGTTCGAGGACAAATTCCGCCAGTTCGAGGGCGAGGACTGGCCGACGCCGACCGACTACCGCAACGCCTCTGGCGCGCCCGGCCACCGCTACTGGCAGCAGCAGGTCGACTACGACATCGACGTCCGGCTGAACGAGGCTGATCGCACCCTGACTGGGCGCGAAACGGTCACCTACCGGAACAATTCACCGGACGCCCTCGGCTATCTGTGGCTGCTGCTGGACCAGCAGAACTATCGCCGCGCCTCCCTGGCCGAACGCAGCCGGACCTACACCGCCTCGGACACGGTCAGCGTCAACGAGGTGCTGCGGGTGCGGCGGATGCAGGAATGGGAAGGCGGCTTCAACGATCTGACCGTCACTGGCCCGGACGGCCAGCCCCTGCCCTTCACCATCGTCGATTCCATGATGCGGATCGAGCTGCCGCGCCCGCTGGCGACCGGCCAGAGCTTCACCTTCACCATCGACTTCACCCTGCCCCTGCCCGAGACCAATGTCGTCGGCGGGCGCAGCGGCTATGAGTGTTTCACCAAGCCCGGCGAGGACGGAAACTGCCTGTTCCTGGCGGCCCAGTGGTTCCCGCGTCTGGCGGTCTATTCCGACTATGAGGGCTGGCATAACGCCCAGTTCCTCGGGGCCGGCGAGTTCACGCTCGAGTTCGGCGACTACGACGTCTCCATCACAGCCCCGGTCGATCACGTCGTGGCCGCCACCGGCGAGCTGCAGAACACTGACATCCTCAGCGCCGAACAGCGCGCGCGGCTGGAGCAGGCCCGCACCGCCGAGGCCCCGGTCTATATCGTGACGCCCGCCGAGGCCGCCGCCGCCGAGGCCCGCCCCGCCCGCTCGGGCACTCGCACCTGGAATTTCAGCGCCGACAACGTCCGCGACTTCGGCTGGGCCAGCTCGCGCAAATTCATCTGGGACGCCATGGGCGTGGATCAGCAGAGCGCCGAACACCCGATCGTCATGGCCATGTCCTTCTATCCCAAGGAGGCCCGGCCGCTGTGGGACGCCTATTCGACCCGGTCGATCGCCCACACCCTCGACGTCTACAACCAGTTCGCCTTCACCTATCCCTATCCCACGGCCCAGTCGGTCAACGGCCCGGTCGGCGGGATGGAATATCCGATGATCACCTTCAACGGGCCGCGCCCGGTGCGGGGCGACGACGGCCGCCTGACCTATACCGAGCGCGCCAAGAACGGCCTGATCGGCGTGGTCATCCACGAGGTCGGCCACACCTATTTCCCGATGATCGTCAATTCCGACGAGCGCCAGTGGACCTGGATGGACGAGGGGCTGAACAGCTTCCTGCAGTTCCAGGCCGAAAAGCTGTGGGACGCCGACTTCCCGGCCCGGGGCGAGCCGTCCAGCATCATCGAATACATGGTCTCCCAGGACCAGGTGCCGGTGATGACCAATTCGGACAGCCTGCTCCAGTTCGGCAACAACGCCTACGCCAAGCCGGCGACGGCGCTGGTGATCCTGCGCGAGACGATCCTGGGGCGCGAACTGTTCGACCGGGCCTTCCGCGAATACTCCCGGCGCTGGGCCTTCAAACGCCCGACGCCCTATGACTTCTTCCGCACCATGGAGGAGAGCTCCGGCGTCGACCTCGACTGGTTCTGGCGCGGCTGGTTCTATTCCACCGACCACGTCGACATCGCGCTGGAGAGCGTGACCGCCGCGACCCTGGAATCGGCCGATCCCGAGGTCCGCAACCGCGCCGCCCGCGAACGGTTCGAGGATCTGCCCGTCTCGCGCACGGTCGAGAACAACCGCGGCATCGAGACGGTGGTCGAGCGCGATCCCGCGACCCGGGATTTCTACAATGAGACCGACCGCTTCACGACCACGGCCCAGCAGCGCCGCGACGCCGAAAGCGCCGCCCGCCGCGCCGACGCCGACCGGCGTGCGGCCCAGGGCTTCGACGACAACATCTATCGCTTCACCTTCCGGAACATCGGCGGTCTGGTCATGCCGGTGATCCTGAAGCTGACCTGGAGCGATGGCTCGGACGAAACCATCCGCATTCCCGCCGAGCTGTGGCGGCGCAACAGCCAGCAGGTCGTCTGGCAGCATGTCTCGGCGAAAACCCTGGTTTCGGCCGAGGTCGATCCGCTGCGCGAGACCGCCGACGCCGACCTGGCCAACAATCACTTCCCGCGCCGCATCGACGAACGGACCCTGCGCCTGGCCCCGCCCCCGCCGCCGGGCGAGAACCGGATGCGCGATTCCGACGTCGAGGTCAGCCCCGACTCGACGGCGACCCGGGTGCGCCGACCGGCGGCCGCTCCGTGATGAACCGGGCCCTGCTCGTCGCCGCCCTGAGCGCCGGCCTCGCCACGCCGGCCCTGGCCCATCGCGGCCATGCCGGGCTGACGGTGATCGAGATCGACCCGGCCTCGGGCGCGGTCAGCGTCAGCCACCGCTTCTCCGCCCACGATGTCGAGCCGGCCCTGGTCTCCATCGCGCCGGGGGCCCAGCCCAGCCTCGACGATCCCCGCGCCGTGGCCGGGCTGGAGACCCACCTGCGCCAGAGGTTCCGCCTCGACATCGACGGCGCGGCCGTACCGGTGACCCATGCTGCGACCGACCTGGCCGGCGACAACATCCGCGTCGCCTTCGTCGGCGAGACGACCGACCGGGACATCGCCGCCATGACCGTCGACCTGGACTTCTTCCCCGGCGTCCACGACGACCAGGAACAGCAGGTCAATGTCCGCATCAACGGCGTGACCCGCACCGTGGTCTTCCGGCCCGGGTCGGCGGCGCAGACGGTGGCGTTCGCGGGCGGGGCCGCCTGACCGCCCCGGTCGGGAGCCCCAGGCCTGGGCCGGGTCTAGCGAACGTCCACGGACTGGGCGATCTGTTCGGCCAGGGCGCGGTCGGCGCCCTCCAGGCTGGAGGTCCAGACATGGATCTCGGCCGGGGCGG
>NZ_CALMZS010000209.1 GCF_937870815.1 uncultured Brevundimonas sp. | reverse complement strand
CTCGGGGCCGAGGTGATCAAGATCGAGCGGCCCGGCGTCGGCGACGACACCCGCCACTGGGGGCCGCCGTTCACGACCCGGGCCGACGGCTCCAGGGGCGATGCGGCCTATTTCCTGTGCGCCAACCGGGGCAAGAAGTCGGTCGAGCTCGACATCGCCACGCCCGAGGGGGCCGGGATCATCCGTGAACTGACGAATACCTGCGACGTCCTCGTCGAGAATTTCAGGACCGGCGGGCTGAACAAATACGGCCTCGACCACGCCGCCCTGGCGGCGATCAATCCGAGGCTGGTCTATTGCTCGATCACCGGCTTCGGCCAGGACGGACCGGACGCCCACCGCGCCGGCTACGACTATATGATCCAGGCCATGGGCGGGCTGATGTCGATCACCGGCCAGCCGGACGGCGCCCCCGGGGCCGAGCCGATGAAGGTCGGGGTCGCGGTGGTCGACCTGTTCACCGGCCTCTACGCCTCCAGCGCCATCCTCGCCGCCCTGCTGCATGCGCGGGCCACGGGCCGGGGCCAGCATATCGACATCGCCCTGTTCGACGTCCAGGCGGCCATGCTGGCCAATCAGGCGAGCAATTTCTTCGTCTCCGGCGGGGTCCCGACCCGGATGGGCAACGCCCACCCCAACCTCGCCCCCTACCAGCCCTTTCCGTGTACGGATGGTAGGGTGGTCATCGCGGTCGGCAATGACTCCCAGTTCCGCGCCCTGGCCCAGGCGCTCGGCGCGCCGGGCCTGGGGGCCGATCCCCGCTTCACGACCAACGCCCTGCGGATCGAACATCGCGCCGCCCTGACCGCCGAGCTGTCGGCCCTGACCGCCGGCCTGACCATGCACGGACTGATGGCGGCGCTTGAAGCCGCGGGCGTGCCCTGCGGCCCGGTCAACACCGTCGATCAGGTCTTCGCCGAGCCGCAGGCCAAGCACCGCGGGCTGGAGGTGACCCAGACGCGGGCCGACCTGCCCGCCCCGGTGCGGACCGTGGCCTCGCCGATCCGGCTGTCGGTGACGCCGGTCGCCTACGACCGGCCGCCGCCGGCGCTGGGCGCGGATACCGACGAGGTGTTGGGGACGCTCGGACGCTAGGCCAATCATAGGGCAGTGGCCGTGAGCAATATCCAAGCTGTAGCGTTGCACCCTTGTCATCCCGGACGCCGCGAAGCGGCGATCCGGGACGGCATGCGCCAATCGGCTTTGGCCTCCCGGAAATCGCGGCGCGATTGTCCGGGAGACAGGCAGCCGCGACGCTGCGTCTGAACCCGTCTCCCGGATAGCTGCTGACGCAGCTTCCGGGAGGAGCCGTCCATGCATTCAAGCGTCCCGGATCGCCGCTTCGCGGCGTCCGGGATGACAAGGCGTCCAGACCTTCGTCGAGTGTCGATTGAACCCCGCCTTAGGATCCTCTCCTGTCGAGCCATGCCATGATGTCAGGAACGATTCCCCCTGTTGTGAGGTCCCAAATCTCGACGAGCTGTCGCCCGTAGCCCCCAGGGCCCAAATGCAAACGGAAGGAAGATCGGCGCTTTGATCCGTCTTCAGGCTTTCCGCTGACCTCCAGTGTCAGGCAAGCGCCCGTTTCGCGATATCGAAAATCGGCCCCCGTGACTTCCCCGACGTAGAAGCGAGTGGTTTCATCGTGGTCGATGATCTGAAGCCTAACGGGTTGGCTGACGCGAAACTTCTTGGGAGGGCGATTGAGCTCCAGCCCCAGCTTGGACTTTATCAACTGCCCGAGAAACCACGCGATGTCGTCGAATCGTTCGCACCCATGAAGTCGGTCAATGCGATCAACACGAAAGGTTCGTGGCTCGCCAGTGAGTGAGTCAGGTCCTCTTACGAATTCGGGAGCATCGAAGGTCCAACCGTAGACGGTTTCCACGACGATATCGCGGGACAAGCTACGCCCATAGTCGATCCTGAGCGGAATGTTCAGTTGATCCGCGAGGATGTTGCCAAGATCGACATCAGGTTCAGCCACCCCGCTCCCTCGTCGTCGTCAAAGAGCACGATCTCGGCTGATCTCTGGGCGCGCAGCTTCCGCGTCCGTGTCGAGCGGCTCTAGGACTACTGCGTCACCTTCACGGCGAATGCGGACGGCTTCGCCTGAGAAGGCGAATTCCGCAGGGATCAGGACAATCTGCCCATCACCGTCGTCGATCACCTGGGTGGTCGTCTTCATGGCCGCGAGCATGGCGCGGATTTGCAAGCTCAGCAACATCCTCAGGAGGCCTGAACGGGATGGCCGTCTACAAATCCAGCAGCGCCCGCGCCGGGTCTTCCAGCAACTCCTTGATCCGCACCAGGAAGGTCACCGCCTCCTTGCCGTCGACGATGCGGTGGTCGTAGCTGAGGGCCAGGTACATCATCGGCCGGATCTTGACCTCGCCGTTCACCGCCATCGGCCGCTGGACGATGTTGTGCATGCCGAGGATGCCGGACTGCGGCGCGTTCAGGATCGGCGTCGACATCAGCGAGCCGTAGGTGCCGCCGTTGGTGATGGTGAAGGTGCCGCCCTGCAGCTGGTCGAGGGTCAGTTCGCCGTCGCGGGCCGCCTTGCCGAGGGCCGCGATGCCCTTTTCGATGCCCGCCAGCGACAGCTGGTCGGCGTCGCGCAGCACCGGCACCACCAGCCCCTTCTCGGTGCCGACGGCGATGCCGATGTCGTAGTGGTTCTTGTAGATGATGTCCGTGCCGTCGATCTCGGCGTTGACCGCCGGAATCTCGTGCAGGGCCTGCACCACGGCCCGGGTGAAGAAGCTCATGAAGCCCAGCTTGACGCCGTGACGCTTCTCGAACGCCTCCTTGTACTGGGCGCGCAGGGCCATGACGCTGGTCATGTCCACCTCGTTGAAGGTGGTCAGCTGGGCGGCGGTGTTCTGCGATTCCTTCAGACGGCGGGCGATGGTCTGGCGCAGTCGGGTCATCCGGACCCGCTCCTCGCGCGGCTGGTCGGCGCGCGGCGCGGCCGCGGCGGGGGCGGCGGCCGGGGCGGCCTTCGGCGCGGCCTCGATGGCGGCCAAGGCGTCGCCCTTGGTGATATTGCCCTTGGGCCCGGTCGCCTCGATCGCCTTCGGATCGAGGTTGTTCTCGCTGACCACTCGCTGCACCGCCGGCGACAGGTGCGGCTCGGCCTTCGAAGGCGCGGGAGCGGCGCTGGTGGCCGGGGCGGCTCCGGCGCCCGAGGCGGCGATGCGGCCGATCTGCTGGCCGGGGGTGACCGTCGCGCCCGCGTCGGCGTCGATGGTCAGCACGCCCGCGGCCGGGGCGGAGACCTCGACGGCCACCTTGTCGGTCTCGATCTCGACCAGCAGCTCGTCCTTGGCGACCGCATCGCCCGACTTCTTCAGCCAGGTCCCCATCGTGCCCTCGGCGACGCTCTCGCCCATGGCCGGGGTCATGATCGCGACGGAGCCGCCCGGGGCGGCGGCGGCGGGGGCCGGCTCAGCGGCGGGCGCGGCTTCGGCCTTCGGTGCGGGCCCGGCCCTGGCTTCAATCCTGGGCGCTTCGGCCTTCGGCGTCTCGGCCGCCGGCGCGGCGGCGGCGCCCTCGGTCACCACGCCGAGCACGGCGCCCGGCGTCACCGTCCCGCCGTCGGGGAATTTGATCTCGGCCAGCACGCCGTCGGCGGGCGACACCACCTCCAGCGAGACCTTGTCGGTCTCCAGCTCGACCAGCACCTCGTCCCTCCTGACGGCGTCGCCGGCCTTCTTCGTCCATTTGCCGATGGTGGCCTCGGTGACGGATTCGCCGAGGGCGGGGGTGAGGATGTCGGCCATGGGAGACTTTCGGACGGGGTTTCAGGCGTTGGTGGTCATGGCGCTGACGGCGCCGGGCATCTCGAACAGGTCATAGCCGAAACCGGCGCGAGCCTCGATAGCCGGATCGCCCTCGGCCAGACGGCGCGCCGCGGCCTCGTCCTCCGCCTGGATCACCGCCAGGCCCCAGAAGCCGGATGGATCGGCGACGGGTCCGAAAACAAGCGCCGCACCACTGGCCAGCCACTCGCTCCAGTAGGCGCCGTGCCGTTCCATGATGGCGCCTTCCGCCTCGGTGATGTCGCCGGGAAAGGTTTGGCGTGGAACGGTCAGCCGATAAAGCCAGGTCGACATGGGGTGTCCTCCGTATTCAGGCGAAGGCGTCGGTCAGGAAGGCGTCGAGTTCCTTCAGATGGCGGCTCATCAGGCCCGCGGCGGTCGAGGCCGAGGCCGGGCGGCCGACGTAACGGGCCCGTTTGGCCTTCACGTCCAGCCTGTCCAGCGTCAGCTCCAGCCACGGATCGACGAAGGTCCAGCCGCCCATGTTCTTCGGTTCTTCCTGGCACCAGACCAGTTCGGCGTTCGGGAAACGGGCCAGCTCGGTCATCAGCGACTTCATCGGCCACGGATAGAACTGCTCCAGCCGCATCAGATAGACGTCGTCGATCCCGTCCCGCTCGCGCCGGTCCAGCAGGTCGTAATAGACCTTGCCCGAGCACAGCACGACGCGGCGGATGTCCCTGTCGGCCCTGATCTTCACCCCGGCCACCTCGGGCCGGGTCTGGGCGTCGTCGTGCAGCACGCGGTGGAAGGACGAACCCTCGGCCATGTCGGCGATGGTCGACACCGCCTTCCTGTGCCGCAGCAGCGACTTGGGCGTCATGATGATCAGCGGCTTGCGGAACGGCCGGTGCATCTGGCGGCGCAGGATGTGGAAATAGTTGGCCGGGGTGGTGCAGTTGGCCACCTGGATGTTGTCCTCGGCGCACTGCTGCAGGAACCGCTCCAGACGCGCCGACGAATGCTCCGGCCCCTGGCCCTCATAGCCGTGCGGCAGCAGCATGGTCAGGCCGCACATGCGCAGCCATTTGCGCTCGCCCGAGGTGATGAACTGGTCGATCACCACCTGGGCCCCGTTGACGAAGTCGCCGAACTGGGCCTCCCACATCACCAGGGTGTTGGGGTCGGTCAGGGCGTAGCCGTATTCGAAGCCCAGCACCGCCTCTTCGGACAGGGCGGAGTCGATCACCTCGAACTCGGCCTGGCCCTCGCGCAGGTTGTTGAGCGGGACGTAGCGGGCCTCGGTGGTCTGGTCGACGATGCCCGAGTGGCGCTGGCTGAAGGTGCCGCGCACCGAGTCCTGGCCCGACAGGCGCACCGGAAAGCCCTCGTCGAGCAGGGAGGCGAAGGCCAGGCTCTCGGCCGTGGCCCAGTCGATGTTCTCGCCGCTCGTGATCATCTCGCGGCGGCCGTCCATGACGCGCTTCAGCGTCCTGTGCATGTCGACCTGGTTCGGGATGGTGGTCAGCCGGTGGCCGAGGTCGGCCAGCCGGGCCGCCGGCACCCAGGTGTCGCCGCGGCGCTCCTCGCCGTCGGGCTGGCCGATGCCCTGCCACTGGCCGTCCATCCAGTCGGCCTTCTGCGCCTCGAAGACCTTGCCCGCCTCGAACTCGGCCTCGAGGAAGGCCTCGAACCGGGCGATCTCGGCGTCGACCGCGGCCGGGTCGACCACGCCCTCGGCGATCAGCCGCTCGGCGTAGATCTCGCGCGTCGACGGCAGGGCGCGGATCTTCGAATACATCAGCGGCTGGGTGAAGGTCGGGTCGTCGCCCTCGTTGTGGCCGAAGCGGCGGTAGCAGAACATGTCCACCACCACGTCCTTGTGGAATTTCTGCCGGAATTCGGTGGCCACCTTGGCGGCGAACACCACCGCCTCCGGATCGTCGCCGTTGACGTGGAAGATCGGGGCCTGGACCATCAGGGCCACGTCGGACGGATAGGGGCTCGAGCGGCTGTTGCGCGGGCTGGTGGTGAAGCCGATCTGGTTGTTGATGACGAAATGCAGCGTCCCGCCGGTGCGGTAGCCCTTCAGCCCCATCAGGGCGAAACATTCGGCGACCACGCCCTGGCCGGCGAAGGCCGCGTCGCCGTGGATCAGCAGGGGCACGACCTTGGACCGGTCCAGCGCCCACCGCTCGGTCGGCTGGCCGGCGTTGGCCTCGCGGATGTCGAAGGCCTGTTTCGCCCGCGCCTTGCCGAGCACCACCGGATTGACGATCTCGAGGTGCGACGGGTTGGCGGTCAGCGACAGATGGACCCTGTTGCCGTCGAACTCGCGGTCCGACGACGCCCCCATGTGGTATTTGACGTCGCCCGAGCCCTCGATGTCGCTGGGCACGGTCGAGCCGCCCTGGAATTCATGGAAGATGGCGCGGTAGGGCTTGCCCATCACCGCCGCCAGGGTGTTGAGCCGCCCGCGGTGGGCCATGCCCAGCACGATCTCGTCGACGCCCAGGGCGCCGCCGCGCTTGATGATCTGCTCCAGCGCCGGGACCATGGCCTCGCCGCCGTCGAGGCCGAACCGCTTGGTGCCCGGGAAGCGCTTGTGCAGGAAGCGCTCGAAGCTCTCGGCCTCGATCAGCTTGTTGAGGATGGCCAGCTTGCCCTCGCGGGTGAAGGCGTTGCGCTCGAACGCGTCCGCGCCCTCGAAACGGGCCTGCAGCCAGGCCTTCTCCTCCGGCTCGGCGATGTGCATGAACTGGATGCCGATGTGGCCGCAGTAGGTCCGCCTGAGGATGGCCAGCACCTCGCGCAGGGTGCCCGTCTCCAGCCCCAGCACGCCGTCGAGGAAGATCGGCCGGTCGAGGTCGGCGTCCGAGAAGCCATGGAATTCCGGCGTCAGCTCGGGATTCTCGTTCGGCTGCTCGATGCCCAGCGGATCCAGCGTCGCCTGCAGGTGGCCGCGCACGCGATAGCTGCGGATCAGCATCAGGGCGCGGATCGAATCATGGGCGGCGGCGCGGATGGCCTCGGCGGACACCGGAGCCGCCGGCGCGGTCCCGGCGGACGCTCCGGCCGTCTTCGGATCAGGCCCGGGGGCGGGCCAGCGGCCGTCGAACACGGCCGCCTCCTCGGTCGGCTCCGACACCGGCGAGCGGCCCCAGCCGCCCGCGGCCCCGGCGGCCTTCACCGTCTCGGCCTTGTCGTGCAGCTGGTCGAAGAAGGCGCGCCATTCCACCGGCACCGAGGCCGGGTCGGCGGCCCATTTCTCGTGGAGGTCCTCGATGAACGAGGCGTTGGCGCCATACAGGAAGCTGGTCTCGGCAAAGACCTGGTTCAGCCGACCGGCATCGTCCGCCATGGTTCTCGTCGCGTCCCTTGGGGCGGCGCGCGCAGGTCCGCGTGCCGCCGGCGCCGCTGATATAGGCGCTGTTTCCTTATGGGTCATGACCGAATGGGGGCGAAAACTGAAAAAACCCCTCTCCCTTTGGGGGAGGGCGGGAGGGAGGGGGGGTCCGAACAATCAGCCCTTCAGCACCTCCACCAGGGTCGCGCCCAGCCGCGCCGGCGAGGGCGAGACGCGGATGCCGGCGGCCTCCATGGCGGCGATCTTGGACTCGGCGTCGCCCTTGCCGCCCGAGACCACGGCCCCGGCGTGGCCCATGGTCCGGCCCTTGGGCGCGGTGCGGCCGGCGATGAAGCCGACCATCGGCTTGCTGCGGCCCTTCCTGGCCTCGTCGATCAGGAACTGGGCCGCGTCCTCCTCGGCCCCGCCGCCGATCTCGCCGATCATGACGATCGACCGGGTCTCGTCGTCGGCCAGGAACAGCTCCAGCACGTCGATGAACTCCGTGCCCTTGACCGGGTCGCCGCCGATGCCGACCGCCGTGGTCTGGCCGAGGCCCTCGTTGGTGGTCTGGAACACCGCCTCATAGGTCAATGTGCCCGAGCGCGAGACGATGCCGACATGGCCCTTCTTGAAGATCGAGCCCGGCATGATGCCGATCTTGCACTCCTCCGGGGTCAGGACGCCCGGGCAGTTGGGGCCCAGCAGCCGCGACCTGGACCGGTCCAGCCGGGCCTTGACCCGCACCATGTCCAGCACCGGAATGCCCTCGGTGATGCAGGTGATGAACGGCACCTCGGCCTCGATGGCCTCGAGGATGGCGTCGGCGGCGCCGGCGGGCGGCACATAGATCACACTGGCGTCGGCGCCGGTGGCCGCCTTCGCCTCGGCGACGGTGGCGTAGATCGGCAGGGTCTCGCCCTCCGACCCGTGCCACAGTTCGCCGCCCTTGTTCGGGTGCACGCCGCCGACCATCCTGGTGCCGTAGTAGCGCAGCGCCTGTTCGGTGTGGAAGGTGCCGGTCTTGCCGGTCAGGCCCTGGACGATGACCCTGGTGTTCTTGTCGACGAGGATGGACATGACGCTCTTTTCTCAGGCGGGGAGGAAGGGATTTTCGACGCGGACCGACCCATAGGTCTGGCCGTGGTTCAGGTCTTCGGAATAGACGACGCGCGCGCCCAGCCGTTCGGCGGCGGCGATGATGGCGGCGTCCCAGTAGGAAATCCGGTAGCGCTGTGACAGGTCGATGCCCGCCCGGACGAGGGCGGGGTCGATCGGCTGGCAGGGCTTTTTCGCCAGCGTCCGAACCCATTTGGCCGCCGTCTCCGGCGTCAGTGGACGCGCGCCCTTCCGGATTGCAACCGAGTAAAACTCGGCCAGGACCTGCCCTGACGTGCCATAGTTGCCTTGCAGGATGATACGGCGGGCGATCTCGCGCTTTTCGGGCGCGACGCGGCCTCCCTGGGCCGCGTAGATCAGAATGTTGGTGTCGAGGAAGACTTCAGCGCCAGCGATCAAAGCGGGGCTCCCCGCTGTACGCATCTTCCCGGGTGGGGCGCCAGTCGCCCATGTCGCCTTCGGACTCGTCGATCAGCTTGAGCAATTCCTGGGTCGCCTCGTCATGCTCGACTTCCTGTTCCACGATCCGGGTCAGGAAACCGCGCACCATCTCATTGACGCTGGTCCGCTTCATGGCGGCCAGCACCCGGACCTTGTCGAGCAGGGCGTCGTCGATGGCGAGGGTCAGGTTGCGGGTCACGGAGCAAACCTACACGGGTTATGTGGAGCACACAACCCGTGTCAGAAGTGGGCGCAAGGCGATTCGAAATCGGTCGGACGCCTTGTCATCCCGGACGCCGCGAAGCGGTGATCCGGGACGCTTTAGCGCAAGAACTTCATCCTCCCGGAAGCTGCGTCAGCAGCTATCCGGGAGACGGGTCAGGACACAGCCTGACGGTCACCTGTCTCCCGGACAATCGCGCCGCGATTTCCGGGAGGTCCAGCCGCTGGGCGCACGCCGTCCCGGATCACCGCTTCGCGGCGTCCGGGATGACAACGCGCTACGACCGCCCGCCCTCAGCTTGCCGCATCAGGCCGCGCCAATACACAGGATGACAAGTGCAAAACGCCCACGGCCAGGCCCTGGACGATGACCTTGGTGTTCTTGTCGACGAGGATGGACATGTCCGGGCTCTGTTATTGTTGAGCGCTCGGCGCGGGGGTCTGAGGAAGGAGGAAAGTCACAGCAAGAGAACTAGCCGTGCCGGGGACATCTCGGCCCAAGTCGTCTCGCACATGTTGGACAGCGACAACGTTTTCGCGGTCGACGGTCCAGCGACGGGTATGACGCTCGCCTTCAGAGGGGTAGCTTCCGAGGGAGTTTTCCGCGACCTGAATTTCAGTGATCTGTTGGTCCAGATCGACGGTCCTCTGGTCAAAGTCCACCATACAGATCGCGCTGGCGGGAGCTTCGCGGAGCACCTCCGCAATGGGAGTGCGCCGACGTTGGCCGCGTAGGACCCGATCAAGTTGCTCGCCTGAAGCAGGAACTTCAACCCATTCGCGCTCTGCCTCAAACGATTCCAGCCGGATCGTCATCCCATCGGACGTGAAAGCGCTCACCGCATCGGCGTCCTCAAACATGGGCGTGAGCAAAGCAGGTTCCTGTGATGTCCACCCAGCTTTCTCGGCGTATCGGGCCAAGCGGGACGCGTCGCCCGCCGACGCCAAACAACCTTGCTGGAACGCCTGTAGTGCGGGCTCGCTGACGGTCTGTCCCGTCAGAAGCGCCGACAGCAGCGCCAGAATCATCACCCCACCGCCGCGACGATCTTCTGGGCCGCGTCGTCGAGGTCGTCGGCGGCGGTGATGGCCAGGCCCGACTCATTGAGGATGCGCTTGCCCTCGGTGACGTTGGTGCCTTCGAGGCGCACGACCAGCGGCACCTTCAGCCCGACTTCCTTGACCGCCGCCACCACCCCCTCGGCGATGACGTCGCAGCGCATGATGCCGCCGAAGATGTTGACCAGGATGCCCTTCACCGCCGGATCGGCGGTGATGATCTTGAAGGCCGCCGCGACCTTTTCCTTGGAGGCGCCGCCGCCGACGTCGCAGAAATTGGCCGGCTCGGCGCCGTACAGCTTGATGATGTCCATCGTCGCCATGGCCAGGCCGGCGCCGTTGACCATGCAGCCGATGTCGCCGTCCAGCGCCACATAGGCGAGGTCCCACTGCGAGGCCTCGATCTCCTTGGCGTCCTCCTCGGTCTCGTCGCGCAGCGCCCTGATGTCCTCGTGGCGGAACAGGGCGTTGCCGTCGAAGCTGACCTTGGCGTCCAGCACCCGCAGCCGGCCGTCCTTCATGACGATCAGCGGATTGATCTCCAGCATCGACATGTCCTTGTCGACGAAGGCCCGGTACAGGGTCGGGAACAGGGTCTCGCCGTCCTCGGCCGCCGCGCCGTCCAGCTTCAGGGCCGTGTTGATCTTCGCCACGTCGGCGGTGGTGACGCCCGTTTCCGGGTCGATGACGATGGTCTGGATCTTCTCCGGCGTGTCGTGGGCGACGGCCTCGATGTCCATGCCGCCCTCGGTCGAGACCACGAAGGCGATGCGGCCGTACTGGCGGTCGACCAGCAGCGAGCAGTACAGTTCCCGCTCGATGTCGGCGCCGTCCTCGATATAGAGGCGGTTGACCTGTTTGCCGGCCGGGCCGGTCTGGGCGGTGACCAGCGTATTGCCCAGCATCTCGCGGGCGTTGGCGACAACCTCCTCGATCGAGCGGGCCAGGCGGACGCCGCCCTTGGCGTCGGGGCCCAGTTCCTTGAACCTGCCCTTGCCGCGTCCGCCCGCGTGGATCTGCGACTTCACCACATACAGGGGCCCGGGCAGTTGGCGGGCGGCGGCCTCGGCCTGGTCGGCGCGGGTGATGGCGACGCCCTCGGCGACCGGTGCGCCGAAGCCCTTCAGGACCTGTTTGGCCTGGTATTCGTGGATGTTCATGGAGAGGCGCCGCCGATGGGGGAGGAAGGTCGGGGCGCTTATAGGCGGGCGGTCCGGAGCGGCGCAACCGTGCGGGCTACTCTGAGACAGTGCTGGTTCATCACAAAGGACACCAGGGGCACGAAGGACACCAGGAGACCGAGCGCGAGGCGCCGCAGGCATTATTTCTGCCTTGCCAGAGAAAAGGCGCTGCGCGCGGCCAGGCGCACAGGCCCCTTCGTGTCCATTGTGCCTTCTTGGTGTCCTTTGTGACGAACCAGCCGGCCCCAAAAACAGACCCTCAGTCCACCCAGTCCCGCTTCAGCGTCCTCGACGCCCCGATCAGCAGCAGGGCGGCCAGCAGGTAGAAGCCCATGCCGGTGTAGATCGCCCAGCGCAGGCTCTCGTCGCCGAAGCGCGGGGCCAGCAGGTCGCTCATCCAGCCGAAATAGTAGAAGCCGACGGCGATCCCGAGCAGGTTGTTGATCAGCAGGAACAGGGCCGAGGCGGTCGAGCGCATCGGGGCCGGGACCAGATGCTGGATCGAGGCGGTGACCGGTCCCAGCCAGGCCAGGTTCAGGCCGGTCGGGATCAGGAAGATCAGGAAGGCGACGACCAGCTGCTGGGCGTTGGTGCCGCCGCCGGGGAGGATCAGGCCGATCAGCCACGGCGAGTTCATCGCCAGGATGAACATCGGGGCCGAGATCAGGAAGGCGATGGCCGGGGTCAGCGGATAGGCCCCCTTGCCGTGTTTCGACAGCCGGTCGGCGACGGCCCCGCCCAGCCAGATGCCGAGCAGGCCGCCGATCAGGGCGATGCCGGCGTAGTACCAGCTGGTCTGCGACAGGGTCAGGCCGAAGCTGCGCATGAAGAACAGCGGCAGCCAGCCGGCGACGCCATAGCCGCACACCGAGGACGAGGCCGCGCCCAGCGCCAGCAGCCAGAAGCTCTTCTTCGGGATCACCGCCGAGGCGGTGCGCCCCGCGATCATCAGCGACACGCCGATGACCAGGGCCAACAGGCCGCCGAAGCCGAACAGCAGCGGATTGCCGTGGGCTAGGCCGGCGAAATGGATCAGACCGGCCAGGGCCAGCGCGCCCGCGCCGATCCCGAGCATGATGAGCGCCGCGATCCGGCCGGCGTTTCCCGAGCCCGCCACGGGGGTTGCGGCGATAACGGCCAGCCCGGCCTCGGTCTTGACCGTATCGGTCCCGCCTCGCCCGGGATTGCGCACTGTCAGCAGGAGAATCGGGGCGAGCAGGAGGCCGGTCAGGCCGACGGCGATGAAGGCGGTGCGCCAGCCGTAGGTCGCGGCCAGCAGCCCGCCGACCAGGGTCCCCGCCGCCGTGCCCAGCGGAATGCCGAAGGCGAAGGCGGCCAGGGCGCGCGCCCGTTGGCCGGGCGGGAAATAGTCGGCGATCAGCGAATAGGCCGGGGCCACCCCGCCGGCCTCGCCGACGCCGACGCCCATCCGGAACAGGAACAGCTGGGTGAAGGACGTCGCCGCGCCGCACAGGGCGGTGAAGCCGCTCCACACCGCCAGCGCCCCGGTCATGATCCAGACGCGGCTGAAGCGGTCGGCCAGCCACGCCAGCGGAATGGCCAGGGTCGAATAGACGCTGGCGAAGGCGATGCCGCCGAGCAGGCCGAACTGACTGTCCGACAGGCCGAACTCGGCCTTCAGCGGGGCCGCCAGGATGCCGATGATCTGCCGGTCGAGGAAGTTCAGCGTATAGACCAGCACCAGCACCGCCAGCACATAGTAGCGGTAGCCGGGACGGACGGGCGCGGCGGCCGTGGCGGTCATGGCGTTTCCCTTGGTCCTGTTCGTCGGCGGAACGGTAGCGGCGCTTTTCGGCTGCGCCAGAGAAAAAGGGCGGCGGCCCGGATGAACCGCCGCCCCCGATCAGAGGCGACCCGGCTTCAGCAGTCGTTGCGGCTCAGAACTTGACCTGCAGCGAGGCGGTCACGGTCCGGGGCGGGCCGTAGAATCCGATGATCGAATTGTCGAAGAAGGCGCCCGGGAAGTTGTAGCCGCCGACGCGATACGTCTCGTCGGTCAGGTTCTTGCCGTGCAGGCCGAGGGTGTAGCGGTCGGTCGGGTCGGTCCAGACCACCGACAGGTCGACCAGGGAATAGGCCTGCTGGTCGAGGATCGGATTCGGGAACTCGAACATGCTGGAGTCGCCGCGGTACGAGACCGACGGCGTCACCGCCAGCTCGCCGCCGGCCACGTCGCCGCGCCAGGTCAGGCCGAAATAGCCCGTCCATTCCGGCGCGTTCTGCAGCACCACCAGGTCCGAGATGTCCTCGTAGGCGGCGGTGGCCAGGTTGTAGCGGATGAACTCGTCGAACCCGGCCTCCAGATAGCCGACGGCGAGGTTGGCGGTGAGGTTGTCCGTCAGGACCAGCGACCCCTCGAACTCGGCCCCCGACAGGGTCGACTGGCCGACGTTGTCGACGAAGCTGGCGATGCCGGCCCCGGCCGGAACCTGGGTGGTGACCTGCTGGTCCTGGTATTCGTTGTAGAAGACCGAGGCGGCGAAGGTCAGGCGGTCGAGGGCGCCCTTGAGGCCGATCTCCCAGGAATCGACCGTTTCCGGGTCATAGCCGTCGACGGTGTCCGGGGTCAGGATGGCGTCGCCGCGCATGTCGAAGCCGCCCGACTTGAAGCCCTGCGAATAGGAGGCGTAGGTCGTCACATCATCGCTCAGGTCGAACGACAGGGCGACGCGCGGCGTGAACTGGCTGAAATCCTTCTCGTTGGTGTAATCGGTCCGCACCAGCGTCGGCGCGCGGGGCGCGCCGCCGAGCAGCGGGCTGCGGGTGGCCCCGGCGTAGTTGGCGCGGAACACCGTTCCCTGCTTGTCGTCCAGCGTATAGCGGACGCCGAGCCCGAGGTGCAGGCGTTCGGTCAGGTCGAGGTTGACGTCGGCGAAGCCGGCCCAGCTCTCCGTGTCCACCGAGCCGGCGGTGCCGATGACGAAGCCCGCGGCGCCCAGGATGGTGTCGAAAGCCCCTTCCGCGTGGCCGTCCAGATAGAAGAAGCCGGCCACGCCCTGGATCCGGTCGTAGTCGAACAGGAACTGGAATTCCTGGGTCAGCTGGTCGTCGGCGTAATAGGCCGGGATGTCCAGGGTCGGGGCCGGGGTGTTGTCGAAATCGATGACCGTGTCGGTCTCGCCCTCGCGCCAGGCCGTGATCGACTTGAACGTCCAGTGGTCGTTCAGGTCCAGCTGAAGGGTCGCCGAGGCGCCCTGGGTCATCACCGAATTGTCGTCGCCGATGCCGGCGTTGGTGTCATAGACGCCAGGCAGGACGGCGCCGGCCGGCGTCGCGCCCGCCACTTCGCGGTGGCCGTGGCGGGGATTGGAATCGTCCTCGACCCGGTCGTAGGCCAGGCGGATCGACATGTCGTCGCGCGGCTCCCACTCGGCGCTCAGGCGGCCGGCCAGCACGTCCTTGTCGTAGTGTTCGGCCCCGGTGTTCAGGTTCTGGCCGAAGCCGTCGCGCTGATAGCTGGCGACGGCGCCGCCGACGCGGAAATTGTCGGCCAGCGGCACGCTGCCCGAGGCCAGCAGGTCGATCTGGTTGTAGCTGCCATAGGCCCCGCGCAGGGTCAGCTCCGGATCCTGCGACAGGCGCGAGGTGACGTATTTGATCGCCCCGCCGACGGTGTTGCGGCCGTACAGCGAGCCCTGCGGCCCGCGCAGCACCTCGATGCGTTCGATGTCGAAGATGTCGAGCACGGCGCCCTGCGGGCGGGCCACATAGACGTCGTCGATATACAGGCCGACGCCGGGCTCGAAGCCCCACAGCGGATCCTGCTGGCCGACGCCGCGGATGAAGGAGATCAGCGTCGAGTTGGAGCCGCGGGCCACCTGCACGGTCGCGTTGGGGGTCTGCTGCTGCAGGGCGGTGATGTCCGTGGCCCCGGTCTCCTCGAGGCGTTCGGCGCCGAGGGCCGAGACCGAGATCGGCACGTCCTTGAGCGCCTCGTCGCGGCGCCGGGCGGTGACGATGACGTCGCCGACGTCGGCGGCCTCCGCGGTCGGGGGCGGCGCGTCCTGGGCCGCGGCCATGGTCGCAAGCGCGCTCCAGGCGGCGCCCGCCAGCAAGGCGGTCTTGATATAGCGGTTCATGCGAAGCCCCATTCCAGTGGTTTCCAGCCCGAGACGCTTTTATTCAGCGTTCAATGATTTTCAGGAACCGTAATCTTTTTCCCCCGCCTGTCAAACGGCGCCGCTTGCCGGACGGCGGGCCCCGCCGGACTGTGGCGCCGTTGCCATGACCGGCTGACCGAGCCTAGCTTCGCCGCCATGACCAAGCTCGACGCGCCCGCTCCCGAGTCCGCCAGCGCCCCCGCCCGGCGCGGCCGCCCGTCGAAGGCCAGGGCCCAGGGCAACGGCGACACCCGGGAAGGCATCCTCGACGCCGCCGAGGACCTGTTCTCCAAACACGGCTTCTACGGCGTCACCATCCGCGAGGTGGCGCGCGAGGCCGGCGTCGACACCGCCCTGGTCCACTACTATTTCGGCGCCAAGCGGGGCCTGTTCGACGCCGTCTTCCTGCGCCGGGCCGAGGTCTGGAACAATGAGCGCGTCGATGCGGTCAACCGCTACGCCCGCGACCCCGGTCCCGGCGGCATGACCCTGGAGGGACTGTTCGAGGCCTTCCTGCGGCCGCCCTTCCAGTGGTCGCTGAAGGGCGGCCCCGGGTGGAAGCACTACGCCGCCCTGGTGGCCCAGACCAACGCCAATCCGACCTTCGGCGGCGAGACCATGGCCCGCTATTTCGACCCCGCCATCCGCCGCCTGATCGAACTGATCAAGCAGATCATGCCGGAGGCCCGCGAGGTCGATCTCTACTGGGCCTACCATAACCTGTCGGGGGCCCTGACCCTGACCCTGGGCGAGACCGGCCGGCTCGACCGCCTGTCGGGCGGCCTGTGCCGCTCCGGCGACCTCGAGGCCGCCTGCGACTACATGATCCGCTTCGCCGCGGCCGGCTTCCGCGCCGTCTGCGCGCCGGGGCCGGACCGATGAAGCCGGCGCCGTCGCGAGGCGCGGCCGGGGCGTGAGCCTCAGAGCCTTCGGATGCGCCGCCGCAGCAGCCGGTCCGACAGGGCCTCGGCGTGTTTGAGGGTGAAGGCGAGGGCGGCCGGGCTGCCCCGCCGCGGCCCGACCGTATCGGCCACCACCGCGCCGCGCTCGCCCAGACCGGCCGGTGCGCCGGTGGTGGTGTCGATGGCCGTCTGGTGCTCGATCTCGGCGTTCAGCTCGGCCCCCATCAGGATGATCTGCACGCTCAGCCAGGTCCACAGCAGGAAGCCCATCATCGCCGCCAGCGGGCCGTAGGAGTCGACCTTGACGAAGGCCTGCAGATACCAGCTGAAGCCCAGCGACAGGATCACGCTCAGCACCGAGGCGAACAGGGCTCCGGGCGTCAGCCAGCGCCATTGCGCCCGCGCCCGGCAGGGGCCGAGGCGGTACACCAGGGTCAGCGAGGTGATGTAGACCAGCAGCAGCAGCGGCCAGCGCAGCGGGGCCAGATAGGCCCACTCGTCGGCCAGTCCGAAATAGCCCAGCACCAGGGGCACGCCCATGACCATGGCCGCCGCCACCAGGATGGCGGCGAGGCCGCTGACGGTGAAGGCCATGCACAGCAGGTTGTAGGTCAGGAAATTGCGCCGCTCGACCTCGTGATAGGCGATGTTCAGGCCGTAGAAGAGCACCTTGATCGCCCCGTTGGCGGTCCACAGCGACAGGCCCAGCGTCCACGCCAGGGTGAAGGTCAGCTGGGTGTTCGAATTCTCGGCCAGCCGCTGCATCTGGCCGGCGAGGAATTCGGCCACCCCGGTCGGCATCACCGAATACAGGAAATACAGCCGGGCGACGGCGTCGCTGGGGTCGGAGAACAGGCCATAGATGGTCACGAAGGCCGCCAGGGTCGGGAACAGCGACAGCACCACGAAGAAGGTCACCCCGCCGGCGATGAAGCCGACGCGGTCGCCGAAATAGGAGGCGCCGACCCGCCAGAAGATGTCGACCCAGCCCTTGTGCGGAATATGCTCCGGGCGCCGGGCCAGCCGCCCGCGGCCCGGCTCCCGGGCTTCGAAATCCTCGGGAACCGGCGGGCGCGGCGGCGGCGGCGAGGGCCGCGGCGGGCGCAGCTCGACCCCGTATCTGTGCCCGTGGCGATAGAGCAGGTGCGCCGCCCCGGCCCCGGCCGCGAGCCCGCCCGCCGCCGCCGCGATCACGCCCCACAGCCCGGGGCCGCCGCCCCGTCCGACCGGGTCTCGCCGTGCCTGTTCCTGCATTCGGGGCAGAACGGCTCCGTTTCCATGCCGTTCCGGCGCCGCGCCGCTTGATCTGGGCGCGGTCCCGCGCCAAGCCGTCGGCATGACCGACGCCGCCGCTCCCCGGACCCTGCTGACCGCCTGGAAGGCCGCCGCCGCCGCGCTCAAGGCCGGCCGCATCGACAGTCCCTCGATCGACGCCCGGCTGCTGCTCGAGGTCGCGGCCGGCTGCTCGCGCACCGACATCCTGACCGACCCCTACCGGGCGATGACCTCCGGCCAGCAGGACATGCTCGACGGCTTCGTCGAGCGCCGCCTGCGCCGCGAGCCGGTGTCGCGCATTCTCGGCAAGAAGGGGTTCTGGAAGATCATGCTGACCGTCACCCCCGACGTGCTCAGCCCCCGCCCCGACACCGAGGCCATCCTCGACGTCGTCCTGCTGGCCTGTCCTCCCGACCGGGCCTTCGAGATGATCGACCTCGGCACCGGCTCCGGCGCCATCCTGCTGGCGACCCTGGCCGAGCGGGCCGGCGCGCGCGGCGTCGGCACCGACGTCTCTTCCGAGGCCCTGGCGGTGGCGAAGGAGAACGCCGCCAACCTCGAGCTCGACAACCGCGCCACCTTCCTGCGCACCGAATGGGCCGCCGGCTTCGCCGACCACAGCTTCGACGTCGTGGTCTCCAACCCGCCCTACATCCCCTCCGGCGACATCGCCGGCCTCGACCCCGAGGTCCGCGACCATGATCCGCACCTGGCCCTCGACGGCGGCCCCGACGGCCTGCAGGCCTATCGCGAACTGGCCCCCGAGATCCGCCGCATCCTGCGCCCCGGCGGCCTGTTCGCCGTCGAGATCGGCTGGGACCAGGGTCCGCAGGTCAGGGCCCTGTTCGAGGCGGCGGGCTTCGACAGGGTCATCGTGGTCAAGGACCTGTCGGATCGCGACCGCGTCGTCACCAACGGCCCCGACCCGCGCACCAGTCCGGTTCCGAAGATGTGAGTATCCTCCCCCGCCGGGGGAGGACCGCTGACTCAACAAAGCCCTTGGAAACCGCCCCCGCACAGGCTAAGTCTCCCCCTGTCTCCCACCCAAACGCACGCCTTGGACCGCCTCAGGCCCATTCCCGCGCGCCCAGGGCAACTGACGGTCGGGCCCGCGGGCCCGGCGGACCAGGGGGCGGCGACGGATTTCCGATCACATCGTCAGCGGGGATCGGCCCCGAGCGAAGCGGAACGACGAAACGGACGGCGACAGGCTGCATCTCGCAGGCCCGCCCGTCCCCTCACAAAGCACGGTAGCGTCCGATGAGAGATTTCAAGGGCATGAAGCGTCAGCGCGGACGCAACAGGAAGCCCGGCGGCGGCGGTGGCGCCAACAACGCCAACGCCACCAATCCGAACCGGTCCTGGGATTCCCAGGGCCCGGAGAACATCAAGGTCCGCGGCAACGCCCAGACCGTCTACGAGCGCTACATGCAGCTGGCGCGCGACGCCTCGGCCGCCGGCGACCGGGTTCTGGCCGAGAACTACACCCAGCACGCCGAACACTATTTCCGCGTCCTGCGCGCCCTGCAGCCCTCGCGTCCGGTGTCCGAGATCGCCCAGCGCGAGCTGGCCGGCCAGGGCTTCGACATCGATTTCGAGGACGAGACCGGGGCCCAGGCCGCCGCCATCATGGCCGCCGAAAAGGCCGAGGCCGACCGCCTCGCCGCCGCCGAGGCCCGCCAGCGCGACGCCGACGACCGCCAGGGCGGCGACCAGCCGCGCCGCGAATGGCGCGACCGCGACGACCCGCCGCGCGAGCCCCGGGCCGAGGCCGAGGCCGAGGGCGGCCGCCGCGAGACCCGCCGCGAGCGCTGGGAACGCCGCCAGCAGGAACGCAACCAGCGCTTCCAGACCGAGCGCGCCGAGGGCGAGGGCGCCGACGCCCCGGCCGGGCACATCGGCGAGTCCGCGGCCGCCGACGCCGGCCCCGGGCCGGCGCCCGACCGCGCCGACCGACCGCGCCGCGAACGTCGGCCGCGCCCCGACAAGGCCGCGGATGGCGACGAGGCCCCGACCGCCCTGCCGGGCTTCCTGACCCGTTCGGCCGCCCCCGCCGCCGAGGCTCCGCCGGAGGGCGGCGAGGCCGAGGCTCCGGCCCCGAAGCGCCGCGCCCCCCGGCGCAAGGCCGAGGCCTCCGCCGCCGAGGACTGACCGGCTGTCCGTCGCTTCGCGCGCGAGGGCGCTTGACGGGCCGGGCCGGGCCCGGTCCAAGGGAGTCCCCTGTACGATCGCCGATCCCCGCCGCGCCCCCGGCCGGTCGGCGGGCCGAGACCCACGGGAGCGTCGCATGCCTCGCCTGTCCCGGGCCATGGGCCTGATCGCCCTGGCCGCCCTCGCCGCCGCCTGCGCCACCCCTCCGCCGGCCCCCGAGGGGCCCCGCCCGGGGACGGTTCTGCGCGACTGGCGCGCCCTCGTCACCGACCGGGACCGCGACCGCTACGCCCGGCTCGACGCCGCCTGGGCCCTGGCGCTGGAGCAGGCGCGGCGCCAGCGCGGCTCCGGCGACCTGGCCTCGACCGGCGCGCTGATCGACCCCGGGGCCGGCCGGCCGGCCGTGGCGCCGCCGGTCGGCGACTATCGCTGCCGCACCGTCAAGCTCGGCTCCCAGGGCGGCGAGGACGGCCTCGGCTACGTCGTCTACGGCTGGTTCGCCTGCCGCATAGAACAGACCCCGAACGGGCTGAAATTCACCAAGCTGACCGGCAGCCAGCGGCCGGCCGGCCTGCTGTTCCCCGAGAACGACCGGCGCATGGTCATGCTCGGCTCCCTCGCCCTCGCCGACGAACCGCCGGCCAATTCCTACGGCCAGCGGCCCGGGCGCGACCTCATCGCCGTGCTCGAGCGCATCGGCGAGGACCGCTGGCGGCTGGCGCTGCCGTGGCCGCAGCTCGAGTCCAACCTCGACCTGGTCGAACTGGTCCGCTGAGCCGCCGCCCCCCTTGTGTGGCGCGATCGCCACACCCAGATTTGCGCCATCTCAAGGCGCCGCTTCCTGAAAGGGCGTCCGGAGAGCACCTGCCGCCTGACACAGGGGATCCGCCTTGAACCTCGAACTCTACTCCGACCGCGCCAAACAGGCCGTCCAGTCCGCCCAGTCGCTGGCCCTGGCCCGCCGCCACCAGCAGTTCGCCCCCGAACACCTGCTCAAGGTGCTGCTGGAGGAGCGCGACGGCCTCGCCCGCAATCTGATCACCGCCGCCGGCGGCGATCCGGCCAAGGCCGAGTCCGCCACCGAGACCGCCCTGTCCAGGCGCGCCCAGGTCTCCGGCGGCTCGGGCCAGCTCTATCTGGACGGCGACACCGCCCGCGTCTTCGCCGCCGCCGAACAGGCCTCCAAGAAGGCCGGCGACGCCTTCGTCACCACCGAACGCCTGCTCAGCGCCATCGCCCGCGAGGGCGGGGTGGCCGCCACCGTCCTGGCCTCGGTCGGCGCCACGCCCGACAAGCTCGACGAGGCCATCAACGGGATCCGCAAGGGCAAAACAGCAGATTCAGCGGGCTCGGAAGACGCCTGGGACGCCCTCAAACGCTACGCCCGCGACCTGACCCTGGCCGCCCGCGACGGCAAGATCGACCCGGTCATCGGCCGCGACGAGGAGATCCGCCGCACCATCCAGGTCCTCGCCCGCCGCACCAAGAACAACCCCGTGCTGATCGGCGAGCCGGGCGTCGGCAAGACCGCCATCGTCGAGGGCCTGGCCCTGCGCATCGTCAACGGCGACGTGCCCGAGAGCCTGCGCGACAAGGCCGTCATGGCCCTCGACATGGGCGCCCTGATCGCCGGGGCCAAATACCGCGGCGAGTTCGAGGAGCGGCTCAAGGCCGTGCTGGCCGAGGTCACCGCCGCGGAAGGGCAGATCATCCTGTTCATCGACGAGATGCACACCCTGGTCGGGGCCGGCAAGGGCGACGGGGCCATGGACGCCTCCAACCTGCTCAAGCCCGCCCTGGCCCGCGGCGAGCTGCACTGCGTCGGCGCCACCACCCTCGACGAATACCGCAAACACGTCGAGAAGGACGCCGCCCTCGCCCGCCGCTTCCAGCCGGTCTTCGTCGAGGAGCCCTCCGTCGAGGACACCGTCTCCATCCTCCGTGGACTGAAGGAGAAGTATGAGGTCCACCACGGCGTGCGCATCTCCGACTCGGCCATCGTCGCCGCCGCGACCCTGTCCAACCGCTACATCACCGACCGCTTCCTGCCCGACAAGGCCATCGACCTGATCGACGAGGCCGCCAGCCGCGTGCGCATGGCCGTCGACTCCAAGCCCGAGGCCCTCGACGAGATCGACCGCCGCGCCGTCCAGCTCAAGATCGAGCGCGAGGCCCTGAAGAAGGAGACCGACAAGGCCTCGGTCGCCCGCCTCGAAAAGCTGGAAGACGAGATCGCCGAGCTCGACGCCCAGTCCGAAGACCTCACCGCCCGCTGGAAGGCCGAGAAGGAAAAGGTCGGTCAGGGGGCCCAGCTGCGCGAGACCCTCGACCGGCTGCGCGCCGAACTGGCCTCGGCCCAGCGCGCCGGCGACCTCGGCCGCGCCTCCGAGATCGCCTATGGCCAGATCCCGGGCATCGAGAAACAGCTGGCCGAGGCGGAAGAGAACGAGGCCGACAAGGCCGGCCCCCTGACGCCGGAGGTGGTCGACGCCGAACAGATCGCCCAGGTCGTGTCGCGCTGGACCGGCGTCCCGGTCGACAAGATGCTCGAGGGCGAGCGCGAGAAGCTGCTGTCGATGGAGGACGCCCTGTCCCGCCGCGTGGTCGGCCAGGACGAGGCCCTCGCCGCCGTCGCCGACGCCGTGCGCCGCGCCCGGGCCGGCCTCAACGACCCCAACCGCCCGCTGGGCAGCTTCCTGTTCCTCGGCCCCACCGGCGTCGGCAAGACCGAGCTGACCAAGGCGCTGGCCGAATTCCTGTTCGACGACGAGGCCGCCATCACGCGGATGGACATGTCGGAATATATGGAGAAGCACAGCGTCTCGCGCCTGATCGGCGCCCCGCCCGGCTATGTCGGCTATGACGAGGGCGGGGCCCTGACCGAGGCGGTGCGCCGCCGCCCCTATCAGGTCGTGCTGTTCGACGAGGTCGAAAAAGCCCACCCCGACGTCTTCAACGTCCTGCTCCAGGTGCTGGACGACGGCCGCCTCACCGACGGCCAGGGCCGGGTCATCGACTTCAAGAACACCCTGATCATCATGACCTCCAACCTCGGCTCCGACGCCCTCGCCGGCCAGTCCGAGGGCGACGACGTCGAGTCGGTGCGGCCGTATGTCATGGACCAGGTCCGCGCCCATTTCCGCCCCGAATTCCTCAACCGCATCGACGAGATCATCCTGTTCCGCCGGTTGGGGCGGGCGCAGATGGCCGGCATCGTCCGCATCCAGCTGGCCCGGTTCGAGCGGTTGCTGGCCGACCGCCGCCTGACCCTCGCCCTTGACGACACGGCGGCGGCCTGGCTCGCCGACAAGGGCTACGACCCGGTCTATGGCGCCCGCCCGCTCAAGCGCGTCATCCAGAAGGAACTGGTCGACCCGATCGCGCGGAAACTGCTGGCGGGCGAGATCGAGGACGGGTCCGTGATCGCCGTGTCAGCGGGCGAGGGCGGGCTGGAGATCGGCAAGGCGCGGGTGCATTAGGCGGCGAAAAATCGGGGTTTACGCGACTCGGAAAACCACGGGATGGTGGGGGATGTTGTCGCTCGATGAAATCGATCGCCTCCTCGCCTCAACCAAGGCTGTTGGCGGGCAGCCGAGTTGGCGAGAAGATCCGACGAGCAGCGGGCGAGCGCTCTTGGTCGTACCTCTATTGCTCGACGACGTTGCGATTAGCGGGCTTGAAATACGAGGCAACGCTACAATCCGAACCCAGCGCCAATCCGCCAGCTTGGTGCTTGTAGCTGCGGGCGACCCAGTTCAGAGGCTGAGCTTTAGGCCAAAGGCTGAGCACGTTAATTCACTGAGGACCGATTTGCCTCGCGGTCTCCGGGGCGGCCGACTGCCTGCCGACGTGACACGCTTCTATCCTTGGGAGTTAAACAGGCGCTGGCCCCGCCAACGGCAGCCTCGCGAGAGGTACGATGGACTTTGCGTTGAGCCGGCCATGACCGATTTTGACGCAGCGATGATGTTCTTCTTGGAGAGATGCAATATTGTAGGGAGCATTCCGCCCCCGCCTCATCGGCCGGAACTTTTCTAGTGGCAGACCAATACGAAGTCCTGAGAGACGCGATTGCTGGTAGTCAGCAGCCTTGGTTCGCTGACGGCTTCATTCGCGTGCCCACAACCACGCTGTTTCCGAGCGGTGAGGTTATCAACCTCGCCGTCGTCCCCAATCGAAGTGGTGGATTCCGCGTCTCGGATGACGGTTTGGGGCGCACGGCAGTGCTGGATGAAGGCGTTCACCACATGCGTCCCGGCGACCGCCGGCGGGCCGAGGCGATCGCAGAACAGTCCGGTATTCGCTTTGAAGGCGATGCTTTCGTCGCTGACGACGTCGGCGCGCAGAATCTCGTCACCGCTATGGCGCTGGTTGCCGAGGCCTCACGCGCTTGGGCCACCCAGATGTTGGATCGGTCGGTGAGGCACCGTGAGCGAGCGCTGTTCGAAGTGGTGAAAGACAAGCTGGAACGTGCCTACTCCTCACCGATGGTCCAATCGAAGGTCGCGGTGCTCGGAGCAAGCAGCAGCCAGTATGACTTCGATTTTGGCGTGAAACTCAGTGACGGTCGGATCGCACTGTTTGAGATCATTAGTCCGGCCCCGCCCTCGGTGGCCTTTGCGCATACCAAGTTTTCGGACGTCCAGCGGGCGCAGCCTGAGTGGCCCCGAGAGGCGGTTGTTGAGAACCTCAGTGATTGGCCCTCGGAGTCGCTTGCTCTCCTGTCGCAAGTCACCTCTCACGTCCGTCCCGCTAGTGCGGAGTGGAAAGATTTGCCTCTGATGGCGGCTTAAGGCTTACGCCCCCCTAACTCCCAACACCGGCATCGCCTCCACCGCACCGCACGGAAACACCGTGCAATCCGGACGCCCTCGAACAACCGCATCCCCCCTTTCGTCATCCTCCGGCAAGCGGCGCAGCCGCGCAGACCGGGGGACCCAGCGGCGCGCGCGAGCGCGACCCTGTCGGGAGCGCCGCTGCTCGACACAGCCTGCCTGAACAGATCGCCCCCGCCTGCGCGGGGGCGCCGCTGGGTCCCGGGGTTCGCTTCGCGCCCCCGCTCATCGCGACCTACATCATGGCCAGCCGGCGCAACGGCGCAATCTACACGGGCATGACCGCCAACCTGACGGCGCGGGTCTGGAAGCATCGCAACGGCGTCTTCGACGGCTTCACCAAACAATACGGCTGCACCCGGCTGGTCTGGTTCCAGCCCTTCGCCTGGGTGGTCGAGGCGATCCGCCGCGAGAAGCAGATCAAGGAGCGGAAGCGCGACTGGAAGCTGGCCCTGATCGAGCGCGACAACCCCGACTGCCTCGACCTCGCCGCCGACTGGTTCCCCGGGAACGACCCAGACCGGGTTCCGCCGGTGGAGGAGAACGGAACGCCGCGCCCAGCGCTACCTTGCCCGACAACCGCATTCCGGTCAGGATGCACGGATGTCCGAAGAGACCGCCGCCGTCGGAACCACCCTGCAGCGCGCCTCTGACGGCCAGCTGGGGCTCGGCGCGGACCTCAGCAAACCCGCGACGTGGAAGGCGCTGGGCCGGGAACACGGCGCCCCCGGCCTGGCCCTGTTCGGGTTGCTGCTCGTCACCTTCGTTGTCGAGTTGACCCAGGGCGGGCCGGACGTCTGGGGCCTGTCCGGACAGGCCCTGCGGGACGGTCGCTGGACCACGCTCGTCTCACACATATTCGCTCACGCCGGTCTGGCTCACCTCCTGATGAACACCAGCGCCCTGCTGGCGCTGAGTCCGATTGTTCTGATTCGCCTCGGCGCCGGTCCCGCGAGCTGGTTGCGCTACGCGACTCTCTTCCTGTTTGCGGGGTGGGCGGGCGCGGCGCTCTATCTGGCGCTGCATCCCTTCGGCGCCGTCCCGATGGTCGGGGCGTCCGGCGCCATCTGCGGCTTGTGGGGCGCCGCCGCCCGGGTCGATTTCGACGGCGGGATCGTCCCGTTGCGCTCGCGTCAGGTCTGGAAAAACGTCAAGGCCTTCGCCAAGACCAACGTCATCCTGTTTCTGGTCCTCTTCGCCATCGTTCGGGTGAGCGGCGGGGTCGGCGGTCTGGCATGGGAGGCCCATCTGGGGGGCTTCCTGTTCGGCCTGTTCGCCATGCCCCTGCTTTCCGGCATGCGACCCGAGCGGCCGGACGCGGAGAGCCCCGACGAGGGCTGAGCGCCGCCGGGGGCGTGGCGTCTTCCGCCAACTCCCCGATACCGGCATTACCCCACCGCGTGGCAGGGGAATACGTCATGCGCGGACGCCCTCCGCCTGAGCGACAGCGGGCCGGGCGGACTGGCGTGGGAAGCCCACCCCGGCGGCTTCCTGTTCGGCCTGCTGGCCGGCCCGGGCCTGGCCCCGCCCTGACCCGGCGCCCATGACGCTGTGTCGGAAATCGGCGGATTTATAGTCTGGTTCAGCGGACGAAACCCCGCCGTTTCAACGTCCTGGCCGAAACTAAAACCTGTCTTTCCGCCTGAGGAAAAACCGGGGGTAGACTTCCCGTCTCCCCTTGGCCGGGAGCCGGTCCTTGACAATCGCATCCCCGCCGCACCGCCCAGGTGCGCCGATGCAGACTCTGCCGACTCTGACACAGCGAATTTTCGCGCCGCCGGCGCCGACCCTGCCGACTCCGCCACACCGAATTTTCGCGATGGCGCCCGGGTGAGACCCGCCGCCTATTCCGCCGGGCGGAACAGCAGGGCCGAGACCCTGCCCTCGGGGGTCAGGCCGATCATCCACTGCGTCTCGGCCGCGGCGAAGATGACGTTGAAGACGTCGAGGCCGTCGCGGCTGCCGAGGAAGGCGACCGAGACGAGGGCGCCGAAGCCCTGGACGACCGGGGTCATCGCCGCCGTCTGCCCGCTCAGCCTGGCGGCGAGGTCGTCGGTCATGCGGCCGGGGTCCAGTTCGCCGGCCTGCAGCTCGGCGACGATCTCGCGCAGGGTCTCCTCCGAGGCCTCGCTGGCGGGCTCGGGCGACAGCTCGGCCGCCGGGGCGGCCTGCGGCGCGGGGGCCGGGGCGGCGGCGGGCCGGGCGGCGCGGTCGTCGAAGGTGTTGGGCAGGGTTCCGGCGGCGACCTGGGCGTGGGCGGCGGCCGGCGCCAGCAGGACGAGGGCGGCGGCGAGCAGAAGCGGCTTCATGGGATGGTCTCCGGATGGGCTCAGAGGGTGACCGGCCAAAGCGACAGAACAAGGGCGGCCCCCGCCGCGGCCAGGGCCAGGGTCAGGCCGGCGACCATCCAGCCCGGCGCATGGACCTCGCGGATGACGACGGTGCGGGGCTCCGGCGGGTTCCGGGCCAGCCGCGACAGGGCCTTCAGCGTGGCCCGCAGCTCCTCGACGGCGTCGCGCACCTGGGCCTGCGGGCCCAGTTCGCGCCGGATCCAGCGCTCGACCACCGGCCGGGACGCGGCCCACAGGTCGTGGTCGGGATTGAGCCGCCGGGCCACCCCCTCGACCGAGACCATGGTCTTCTGCAGCAGGATCAGTTCGGGCCGCAGATGCATGTCGAACAGGGCGGTGATCTCGAACAGCTGGCCCAGCAGCCGCCCCATCGACACCTGCGAGGCCTGTTTGCCGATGACCGGCTCGCCGACCGCCCTGAGCGCCTGGGCGAAGGCCTCGACCGAATGCCCGGGCGGCACATAGCCGGCCTCGAAATGGACCCGGCTGATGCGGTCGTAGTCGCGGCTCAGGAAGCCCCACAGGATCTCGGCCAGATAGCGCCGCTCCGACGGGCCCAGCCGGCCGACGATGCCGAAGTCGATGGCGGTCAGCTCGGCCGGGGCGTGGCAGAACAGATTGCCCTCGTGCAGGTCGGCGTGGAAGGCGCCGTAGTCCAGCGCCTGGGTCAGGAAGGCCTGGACCACGTGATCGGCCAGGGCGTCGCGGTCCAGCCCCGGCTGCTCCACCGCGGCCGGGTCGGTCATGGCCACGCCGGGGGCCCACTCCAGCGTCAGCACCCGTTTGCCGACCCCGTCCCAGACCACCGCCGGGGCGGTCATGCGGCAGCCGCCGGTGTCGCGGGCCCTGTCCATGATGTCCTTGAGCTCGGAGGCGGCGGCGGCCTCCAGCCGCATGTCCAGCTCCAGCCGCAGCGCCCGGGCGATGGTCTCGACGAAGGCCGAGGGCTCCAGCCGCCGGGCCGGGGCCACGAAGCGCACCGCCAGCCGCGCCGCCAGCCGCATCGAGTCGAGCCCCTGGGCCACCCGCCGCTCGACCCCCGGCCGCAGCACCTTGACCGCCACCTTGCGTCCGTCGGCCAGCCACGCCGGATGGGCCTGGGCCAGCGAGGCGGCGGCCACCGGCGGGCCGAAATCGGTGAACAGGGCCTCGACCGGCCGCCCCAGCGAGCGCTCGATCTCGCGCCGGGCCTGATCGACCGGGAAGGGCTCCAGCGCGTCCTTCAGCCGGCCGAGGTCGCGGGCGAATCCGACGCCGAAGATGTCGGCCCGGGTGGCCAGCACCTGGCCCAGCTTGATGGCCACCGGGCCCAGATGTTCGAAGGCCTTGCCCAGCCTCTGGCCCGGCCGGCCCTCGCGCGCCTCGCGCCCGGCGAAGGCGTGCAGCAGATGGGCGATCCAGCGCACCCAGACCGGCAGCAGCGGGGTGATCTCGCGCGGGACGAGGGCGTCGTGGCGGACCAGCACCCAGCCCCAGCCGAGCAGGCGCACGAAGGCCTCGACCGGGCGCCGCACCGGCACGGTGGCGGGCGGCGGCGGCGGGGTCGCCGGATCGATCCGGCGGCTCAGATCGCCCACCCGTGATGGATCGCCGCCACCCCGCCGGACAGGTTGGTCACCGTCACCCGGCTGAAGCCGGCCGCCTCGATCATGGCCCTGAAGGCCTGCTGGTCCGGGAAACGGCGGATGCTCTCGACCAGGTAGCGGTAGCTGTCGCGGTCGCCCGCCACCCAGCCGCCGATCCTCGGAATGGCGTGGAAGGACCAGGCGTCATAGGCCTTGCGGATGACCGAGGCGGTGGGCCGCGAGAACTCCAGGCACAGGAACCGCCCGCCCGGCTTCAGCACCCGCCGCGCCTCCGCCAGCGCCTGCGGGATGTCGGCCACGTTGCGGATGCCGAAGCTGATCGAATACGCGTCCACCGAGGCGTCCGGCAGCGGCAGGGCCATGGCGTCGCCGACCGTCCATGACATCTCCGGCTCGCCGCCCCTGGCGATCCCCGCCGCCAGCATCTCCGCATTGTAGTCCAGCACGATGATCGAGGCGTCCGCGCCGCCGCGCCGCCGCTGCGCCGCCCGCGCCATCTTCGCATAGCGCCGGGCCATGTCGCCGGTGCCGCCGGCCACGTCGAGGATGACCTCGCCCGGCCGCGGGTTGAGCCTGGCCGCCGCCGCGTCCTTCCACAGCCGATGCACGCCGCCGCTCATCAGGTCGTTCATCAGGTCGTAGTTCGAGGCCACGGAATCGAACACGCCGCGCACCAGCCGCACCTTCTCCCGGGCGTCCACGTCGCGGAAACCGAAGGAGGAAGTCTTGCCGGAAGAAGCGTCGGAGGCGGCCGCGTCGGTCATCGGGGCGGTCTAGCGCGTCCCCGCCGCGCCGTCATCCGTCCGCATGGCCGCAGCATCGGCGCCTCCGGCCGGTCAGTGCGGGCCGCCGTTGGGCCGCGGCACGCCGAGATCCTTCATCACCCCGCGCATCAGGGCGTAGCAGCCGCAGGCGGCGTCCTCCAGCGCCTGACGGTCCAGCACCTCGACCCAGCCGCGCCCGCGCCGGATCAGCCCCTTCTCCTCGAGCCCGGAGCCGACCTCCGACACCGTGGCCCGCCGGACGCCCAACATCTCGGCGATGTCGAGCTGGGTCAGCTTCAAGCGGTCGGCGGCGGCGCGGTCGTGGATGGTCAGCAGCCAGCGCGCCAGCCGTTCGTCCAGCCTGTGCTGGGCGTTGCAGGCCGCCGCCTGCTGCACCTGGGCGAACAGGCTTTCGGTGAATTTGGACAGGGCCGTGCGCATGCCCTCGCTGCGGCTCAGCGCGTCGGCGAACACCCCGGCGGGGCAGCAGGCCGACACCCCGTCGACCTGGGCGACGGCCCGGCTCGCCGCCCGGGCGTTCAGGGGGCCGCAGGTGACGCCGACCAGCCCCTCGCGGCCGATCGCCGCCGTCTCGATCATCCGGTCGTCATCGACCAGGGTCATCAGCGAGACCACCCCGCTGAGCGGAAACCAGACCTCGTCCACGGCCTCGCCGGCGTCGTAGAGGACCTGCCCCTGGGCGAAGGATCGCTCATGAAGGTGCGGCTCGATCCGCTTGCGGTCGGCGGCGTCCAGCGCGGCGATCCAAAGATTGTCCATCTCGCAGGCTCCGCGTTCCAATGGCGACGCCCGTTAACGCTCAAGCTTTCGACTGCGTTCCTGCCGCGGCCTCCCGTCTTGTGGGCCGCGGGCGGGCGCGATACGGCTCTGGGCCGGGCCCGGGCGGAGACAAGGGAGACGTCGGATGGTTGAGCGGCTGGATGTGGACAAGGTCCTCGGGGCCCTGCCTTCGTGGCGCGCCCGCGCCGGCGAACGCCCGGCGATCGAGCGCAAACTGGTCTTCACCGACTTCAACGCCGCCTTCGGCTTCATGACCCGCGTCGCCCTGCGCGCCGACAGGGTTGACCATCACCCCGAGTGGTTCAACGTTTACAACCGCGTCGAGATCGTGCTGACCACCCACGACGCCGGCGGCGTGACCCAGCGCGACCTCGACATGGCCCGCTTCATCGACGAGACCGCCGCCGCCATGGGCGCCAGGGCGTGAGCGGCCGCGTCGCCGGCAAGGCGGCCGTCGGCCCTTCGGCGCCTCCCGACCCGACGCGGGCTGATCAGGGGACCAGATCCGCCGGCAGGGTCTGGCTGCTCAGCAGCGTCTCCATGCCGCGCCAGCGATCCGGCCCCTGTCGCTCGACCCAGGCCTGGACCACGTCGCGGCCGAGGCCGTAGTTGATGATATAGCTGCGGTAGGTGTCGATGAAACGCAGCCGCTGGGTCGCCCTGGCCCGGTCGGCCAGGCTGTATTCCATCAGCTGCCCGATGGCCGTGTCGCGGTCGATGCGGCCGGCGAGATAGTCGTCGGCGATGGTGTATTCGGCCTGCGCCAGCCGCCGGGTCAGCGCCTGCAGCTGCGCCTTCTTCTCCGCCGTCGAGGGGTCGAGACCCGCCAGCGGGAACAGCACCTCGCGCTCGAAGTCCAGGCCCTCGTCGCCGGGGAAGGCCAGGTCGATGCCGTAGTTGGCGCTGCCCTCGGCCACGAACGACATCGGACTGAACAGCGGATAGACGCTCATCTCGACCCAGCCGCGCTCGTCCACGAAGGTCTTCTCGAGCAGGGCGTTATAGACGTGGTGGCCGGGGTAGCCTTCGTGGCAGCCGAGATCGATGGCCCGTTCGGTGTAGATCGGGAGGTCGGCGTTGATCTCGATCTTCGACTGCGAATCGCCCTGGTAGTAATTATACCCGGACCACGGCTTGTCGCCGACGAAGGCGAGGGTGAAATTCTCGTTGGCCGGCAGGGCGATGTGCTGGACCGTGCGGCCGCGGCATTCGGCGATGGCGGCGTCCATGACGGCCTGAAGCCGGTCCTTCGGAATGACGTAGTGCGACTTGAAGGCGGTGACGCGGTCGGCCAGCGGGCCGGCCCCCGGCAGCAGGGCGTCGATCTCGGCCAGCACCGGATCGTAGGACGACAGGGGGCGCAGCTCGGGCCGGACCCCGAACAGCGCCTCGGCCTCGTCGGCGAAGCTGATCTTCTCTCCGGACAGCATCCGCAGCCGCGCCGCGGCCGCCGAGACATGGGCCAGCAGATAGGCCCTGCGCTGGACCACCGCCGGATCGGCGCCGGCCGCGGAAATCGCGTTCAGCCGGGCGGTCAGGCTCGCGGCCCCCTGGATCAGCTGGGGAATCTCGCGCGGGTTGGCCGCCGCCGCCGTCCGCCATTCGGGCGGACCGTAGTAGGCGTCGACATAGCCTTCCTCGCGCTCGCCGATCTCGAGGATCAGCCCGACATAGTCCCGGGCGATGGCGTCCAGGGTATCGCCCGACGGGTCGGCCACGGCCCCGGGGGCGCGGGGGGCGGCGCAGGCGCCCAGCAGCAGCAGGACGAAAAGAAGCGCGCGCATCGAAAACCCTCCATCGTCGAAGCGGCCGCACGCTAACGCACGGGCCCGCCGACGGACCACCATAAATCGTGCTGAACTCGCCGGAGGACGGTCGCGCATTCGGGATTGAGGGCGGGGCGGTCCTGCTGTAAGGCCCTTCGTCCCGGCTTTCGCCGCCAGACGCACCCGTAGCTCAGCTGGATAGAGTACTGCCCTCCGAAGGCAGGGGTCACAGGTTCGAATCCTGTCGGGTGCGCCATTTCTTCCTTTTGATCGCCCCGGCCGGCCCAGGCTCTTGCCAATCGCCCGCCGTGGCGCATCATGGCGGCGCTGATCTGGGGAGGTCGCAATGAAAATCGCTGTCTGGCTGGGAGTCGCCGCGGTCGCCCTGGGAGGGCCGGCGGCGGCCGAGACGTGGCAGGCCTATTCTCGGAGTCCCAACAACACCTACATGGCCGATGCGGACAGCATCGCGACCGAGGCCGGGATCACCTCGATCAAGGTCGCCACCGTGCCCAAGGCCGGGGACCCCGGCGACCTCAGCCACTCGATCGAGACCTATCAGTTCCGCTGCGAGGCGGACCAGTGGCGGACCGCCGGCATGGTCGAGATCGGACCCGACGGAAGCGAGGTCGCGCAATATCCGGAGGAAGACGCGGCGTGGGAGCCGTTGCGCCGCGAGACCATGCCCCGCTACCTCAAGGAGATCGCCTGCGACGGGGCGCGCGGCGTGCCGCCGCACTGGCCGTCGATCCGGGCCTTCATCGAAGCCGGCCGGTCGTAGGCCGATCGGTCAGGCGTCGACGGCGGCGTCGAGCGCATTGGCCTGGATGAACTCCCGGCGCGGCTCGACCACATCGCCCATCAGCTTGGCGAACAGGTCCGAGGCGTCTTCCTGGTGTTCGACCGACACCTTGAGCAGGGTGCGGGCGTTGGCGTCCAGGGTGGTCTCCCACAGCTGCTCCGGGTTCATCTCGCCCAGCCCCTTGTAGCGTTGGATGGCGATGCCCTTCTTGCCGGCGTCCAGCACGGCCTCGAGCAGGTCCAGCGGGCCGCGGATGGTCACCGTCCTGTCCTTGCGGCGATAGACCGCCGGCCTGTCGAACAGACCCCCGAAGGCGGCCGAGCGTTCGGCCAGGCGGCGGGCGTCGAGCGAACGGATCAGCGCCTCCTCCAGGACGATGCGCTCGGTGACGGCGCGCCGCACGCGTTCGAACACCACGGCCCCTTGGGCCCCGGGCGAACCGGCCCAGTCGCCGTCGCCCTCCTCGGCGTAGAGGTTCAGCCGGGCGGCGGCCTTCGACGGATCGGCGGCCGGCTCGTCGAACAGGCCGGCCAGAGCCGCCTGCTCGATGGCGAAGGCCGGCGCGCGCTGCGACAGGCGATCGACGCCGGCCTTGAAGGCCTTGGCTTCGCGCACCAGCGCCTGCAGGTCGAGGCCGGTGCGGCGCTCGCCCGAAGGCAGGTCCAGCTCGGCCTCGGACGACCCCTCCTCGATCAGATAGGAGTCCATCTCCGCCTGGTCCTTGAGGTAGCGCGACTGCTTGCCCTTGGAGACCTTGTAGAGCGGCGGCTGGGCGATATAGATGTGGCCCCGCTCGATCAGTTCGGGCATCTGCCGGTAGAAGAAGGTCAGCAGCAGGGTCCGGATATGGGCGCCGTCGACGTCGGCGTCGGCCATCAGGATGATCTTGTGATAGCGCAGCTTGTCGGCGTTGAAGTCGTCGCGGCCGATGCCGGTGCCCAGCGCCAGGATCAGGGTGCCGATCAGGTCCGACGACAGCATCCGGTCGAAGCGGGCCCGCTCGACGTTGAGGATCTTGCCGCGCAGCGGCAGCACGGCCTGGTTCTCCCGGTTGCGGGCCTGTTTGGCCGAGCCGCCGGCGGAATCGCCCTCGACGATGAACAGCTCGGCCTTGGCGGGGTCGCGCTCCTGGCAGTCGGCCAGCTTGCCGGGCAGGGAGCTGATCTCCATCGCCGTCTTGCGCCGGGTCAGGTCGCGCGCCTTGCGGGCGGCCTCGCGGGCGGCCGCAGCCTCGATGATCTTGGCGACCACCTGTTTGGCCTCGGCCGGGTGTTCCTCGAACCAGGTCGACAGGCCCTCTGAACACAGGCTCTCGACGGCGGGGCGAACCTCGGAGGAGACCAGCTTGTCCTTGGTCTGGGAGCTGAATTTCGGATCCGGTGCCTTGACCGAGAGGACGCAGGTCAGGCCCTCGCGGGCGTCCTCGCCCGAGACCGAGACCTTCTCCTTGCGCGCCGCGCCGGCGGCGTCGATGTAGCTGCTCATCACCCGGGTCAGGCTGGCGCGGAAGGCCGACAGATGGGTGCCTCCATCCCGCTGCGGGATGTTGTTGGTGAAGCACAGCATGGTCTCGTGGTAGCTGTCGTTCCACCAGAGGGCGAGGTCGACCTCGATCCCCTCCTTCTTGCCACGGATGACGATGACGTCCTTGAGCAACGGCGTCTTCGACTTGTCGAGATGGCGCACGAAGGCCTCGACCCCGCCCTCGTAGTGCAGAACCTCCTCGAACGGCTCGGCGTGGCGGTCGTCGCGCAGCTTGATGACCACGCCCGAGTTGAGGAAGGCCAGTTCGCGCAAACGGTGCTCGAGGGTCTTCAGATCGAAGTCGATATGCGCGAAGGTCGTCACCGACGGGAAGAAGGTCACCTCGGTGCCGGACAGCACCTTGCCGTTGTCGCGGACCGGGGCGTCGCCGGTGACGCGCAGGCTCTCGACGGTGTCGCCGCGCTCGAACCGCATCTCGTGGCGCTTGCCGTTGCGGTAGATGACCAGCTTGAGCCAGTCGCTGAGGGCGTTGACGACCGAGACGCCGACGCCGTGCAGGCCGCCGGAGACCTTGTAGGAATTCTGGTCGAACTTACCGCCGGCGTGCAGCTGGGTCATGATGACCTCGGCCGCCGACACGCCCTCGCCCTCGTGGATGTCGGTCGGAATGCCGCGGCCGTTGTCGGTGACGGTGACCGATCCGTCGGCGTTGAGGATCACCTGGACCAGGTCGGCGTGGCCGGCCAGCGCCTCGTCGATGGCGTTGTCGACGACCTCATAGACCATGTGGTGCAGGCCCGAGCCGTCGTCCGTATCGCCGATGTACATGCCCGGCCGTTTGCGGACCGCGTCCAGGCCCTTGAGGACCTTGATGGAGTCGGCCCCGTAGGCGGCCTCCTCGGCGGTGTCGACGTTGCGCGCGGTCGGGGTCTGGTCGGTCATATATTCGGTCGGATCATCGCCCGGTTCGGGCCGGATAGGACGGCGATCTGGCCGTCGGGAATCAACAGTCTCCGGACCGCGAATCTGGTCCGCGCCGGAGCCGTCAACATATAGGATTTTCCGGGAGAATTGCGAGCGAAACCGGGCGCCGCTCCCCAGGCGTGGAACGGCGCCTCAGGCTCGCGTTCAGAGGCGGCCGGAGACGTTTCCCGACGGCCGCGACGGGCGGCGTCCGCCGGCCGCCGCCGGGGGCCTCAGGCCAGCGAGCCGTCGATGTCCCTGCAGGCCTGGATCAGACCCTGGACCGACTCGACCGACTTCTTGAACATGGCCTTTTCGTCGTCATTGGTGGTGAATTCGATCACCTTCTCGACGCCGCCGGCGCCGATCAGGGCGGGGACGCCGACGTAGAGGTCCTTGAGGCCGTATTCGCCGGACAGCCAGACGGCGCAGGGCAGGACGCGCTTCTGGTCCAGCAGATAGGAGCGGGCCATGGCGATGGCGCTCTCGGCCGGGGCGTAGAAGGCCGAGCCGGTCTTGAGCAGGGCGACGATCTCGCCGCCCCCTTTTCGGGTGCGGTCGACGATGGCGTCCAGCTCGGCCTGACTGAGGAAGCCGGCCTTGACCGCGTCGGGCAGGGGCAGGCCGCCGACGGTGGAGTGGCGCACCATCGGCACCATGTCGTCGCCATGGCCGCCTAGGGTCCAGGCGTGGATGTCCTGCACCGACACCCCGGTCTTCTCGCTCAGGAACCAGGCGAACCGGGCCGAATCCAGCACGCCGGCCATTCCGACCACCTTCTCCTTCGGCAGGCCCGAGAATTTCTGCAGGGCCCAGACCATGGCGTCGAGCGGGTTGGTGATGCAGATGACGAAGGCGTTCGGGGCATGCTGTTTGATGCCCTCGCCGACGGCCTTCATGACCTTGAGGTTGATGCCGATCAGGTCGTCGCGGCTCATGCCCGGCTTGCGCGGCACCCCCGCTGTGACGATGCAGACGTCGGCGCCGGCGATGTCGGCATAGTCATTGGCGCCCTTGAGGGTCACGTCGGTCCCGATCACGGCGGTGGCCTCGGCGATGTCCAGCGCCTTGCCCTGCGGCGTGCCCTCGGCGATGTCGAACAGGATGACGTCGCCCAGCGCCTCGCGCGCGGCCACATGGGCCAGAGTGCCGCCGATCATGCCGGCCCCGATGAGGGCGATCTTCGCGCGAGCCATTTTCTGTCTGTCTCCGGGGGGAAGGGTTGTGCGGGGCGATGCCGCTGTCGGCCGGGGGTCTAGACCCGCGCGCACGGGCCTGCAACCGTGACGCCGCGTCAAGGCGGCCGGGGCCGGCCGGCCCGACCCGTCCGGGGCCGCGGACGGCCCCCTTGCGGCGCCCGGCCCCTTTCCACGGCGGCTCTGGATCGCCCGCGGGGGGCCTGCCCATCTATAGATTTTATTATACTTCATGACAAAGTTTATTGACTTTTCTTTGGCCAAGGCCGGGCGTAGGCTTGCCCGGCAAACCAATCATCCGGGAGAAAAATCATGGACGGCAGCGCCGGCGGACCCACGCCCCTCAACGACCCCGCAAAGGAACCGGCCGCGCTCCGGTCCCTGCTCGGCCGGACCAACCGCGACTGGTGGCCGAACCAGATCGCGGTGGACATCCTGCACCAGCAGGGCCGGACCGGCGACCCGATGGGCGACGGCTTCAACTATGCGAAGGCGTTCAAGTCGCTGGACTATGCCGCCGTGAAGCGCGACCTCCACGCCCTGATGACCGACAGCCAGCCGTGGTGGCCGGCGGACTATGGCCACTACGGCCCCTTCTTCATCCGGATGGCCTGGCATTCGGCCGGCACCTATCGCACCGGCGACGGGCGCGGCGGGGCCAATTCCGGGCAGCAGCGCTTCGCGCCGCTCAACAGCTGGCCGGACAACGCCAACCTCGACAAGGCGCGGCGCCTGCTGTGGCCGATCAAGCAGAAATACGGCGCCAGGATCTCGTGGGCCGACCTTCTCATTCTCACGGGCAACGTCGCCCTCGAATCCATGGGCTTCAAGACGTTCGGCTTCGGCGGCGGGCGCGTTGACGTCTGGGAGGCCGAGCAGGACATCTATTGGGGCCCGGAAGGCAAGTGGCTTGCGGCCGAGCGCTACAGCGGCGACCGTGATCTTCAAGATCCGCTGGGCGCGGTACAGATGGGCCTGATCTACGTCAACCCCGAACGCCCCGACGGCAAGCCGGATCCCGTCGCGGCGGCGCGCGACATACGCGACACGTTCGCACGCATGGCGATGAACGACGAGGAGACCGTCGCGCTGATCGCCGGAGGTCACTCTTTTGGCAAGACCCATGGCGCAGGCGATGCGGCGTTGGTGGGGCCCGAGCCGGAGGGCGCGGGCATCGAGGACCAGGGACTTGGCTGGAAGAGCGCATACGGCACCGGTAAAGGAAAGGACGCGATCACCAGCGGCCTGGAAGTCATCTGGACGTCGACGCCGACGAAATGGAGCAACAACTTCCTCGAGAATCTCTTCGGCTACGACTGGGAGCTGACCAAGAGCCCGGCCGGCGCCCATCAGTGGAAGCCGAAGGGCACGGCCGGAGCGGGCGCCACGCCGGATTCGTTCGACAAGTCGAAGCGCCATCCGCCTGCCATGCTGACCACCGACCTGGCGCTGCGCTTCGACCCTGCTTACGAGAAGATCGCAAGGCGCTTCCTCGACAAGCCGGAGGAATTCGCGGACGCTTTCGCCCGCGCCTGGTTCAAGCTGACGCACCGCGACATGGGACCGATCGTCCGTTACCTGGGCCCGCTCGTTCCCAAGGAGCAACTGATCTGGCAGGACCCGATCCCGGCCGTTGATCATCCGTTGATCGCAGAGCCGGACATTGCAGCCCTGAAGGCGAAAGTCCTCGCCTCCGGCCTGTCCGTCTCCGAGCTGGTCTCGGTGGCATGGGCATCGGCGTCGACCTTCCGCGGCTCCGACAAGCGCGGCGGCGCGAACGGCGCACGGATCCGCCTCGCGCCGAAAAAGGACTGGGCCGTCAACCAGCCGGCCGAGCTC
>NZ_CALMZS010000208.1 GCF_937870815.1 uncultured Brevundimonas sp. | reverse complement strand
CAGTTCGAATGGGCCTGGCTACTGACCCGGTGGGGCCGGCTGCGGGGTGATCCGTGGGCGCTCGAGGCGGCGCGTCGGCTGTTCGTGGCCGGCGAGCACGGTCTGGACGCGGGGCGCGGCGTGGCCATCGATGAGCTGGATGACACATTGCAGCCACGCTCGTCCCGCGCCCGGCTGTGGCCCCAGACTGAATGGCTGAAGGCCGCGCTGATCCTGGCGGAGGATGCGCGGGGCGAGGCCCGCCAGAGGTTCACCGACAGCGCTGTCGCGGCGTTGCGGGGTCTATGGCGATACGTCGCGCCGACCGGTCTGTGGCATGACAAGCTGGGGCGGGATGGCGTGTTTGAATCGGAGCCGGCGCCGGCGAGCTCGCTCTATCACATCATGGCGGCGTACCGGCAGCTTCGGGACACCGGGGTGCCCGGACGCGGCCTGTAGCTCAGTCCTCCGATGCGGCCCTGGGCCGCGACCGGCGCGAGCGGGAGGACAAGACAGGTTTCGCCGCCGGCACGGGCAGGGCCGGCAGCTCGCCATAGAGTCCGGCCGCGCGCGACGGGTCGCCGACCCAGCGGTCCCCTCCCGGCAGGCTCCGAGACTGAATTTCAGACATAATATACCCCCGCGCCCCATGGTTTACACTTTAGTAAACGTTGATGCAGCCCTGATCCTTCGGCGCTGTCGTCGCGGAAGGGCCGCAGAGCGTGCGGCCGAGCCGTCCTTCTTGTTGGACGAGGTCCCTGCTATAGGGTGCGACCGCGTTCCGAGGGACGGTGGCCGTCGGTGCCGCCGACGTCGTTGTGTCCAGAGGCCCATGCTTTCAAGGCTGTTTCGTTCCCGAACCCAGGTCGTCACGCCGGCCGCGCCGGCCGTTCCCGACGGAACCGTCGTCTGGGCCGTGGGTGACATTCATGGCCGGCTCGACCTCCTGCGGCCCCTTGTTGAGGCGATCATCGCAGATCTTCGCGACGGCACGGCGACACGCAAGGTGGTGGTCTTCCTCGGCGACTATATCGACCGGGGACCGGACTCACGGGGGGTTCTTCAGCTACTGGCGGGCTTGTCTGTAGTCGAGGGCGTGGAATGGCGGTTCCTGAGAGGGAACCACGAACAGGCGATGCTGGGCTTTCTCGATGACCCGGCCACCGGATCCAGATGGTGCGAGCACGGGGGCGACAAGGCCTTGCGTTCATACGGCCTCAAGGTTCCCGCCCTTGCCCACCGAACCGAGGCCTGGGCGCGGGTGGCGGCCGATCTGCGGCACAGGCTGACAGCGGCCGAGACGGCCTTCCTCGAGGCCCTGGAACCCAGCGTGACCGTGGGCGACTATTTCTTCACCCATGCCGGGGCCAGGCCGGGGGTGGCGCTGGACCGGCAGTCGCCGGAGGATCTGATGTGGATTCGCCGACCGTTTCTGGACAGCCAGACGGCGTTCGAGCGCGTGGTCGTGCATGGGCATACGCCGGCGCCGGAGGCTCATGCCGACAGCCGGCGGATCGGAATAGACACCATGGCCTATGACTCGGGCATCCTGACCGCCTTGCGGCTGCGGGGGCGCGAGCGGAGCCTGCTGCAGTCCGTCGGCCCATGCCGCCGGTCGCGATCGCGAGGCCCGGGCGACGAAAATCGGTCCCCGGACGACGTGGAGGTCTTCATTCGCACCGGGCGGCTCGACCCCGAACCCGCGAATGTCGGCGTCGCCGGGTAACGGCTGCGTCCTGGCCGGCCGGGGTCCCGGAACGACGGACCCGGCGTTATGAGCAAGGCTTGGCCCCCGGACTCAGTGGGACCGGTCGGACCGTCGGGCCAGTTCGAGCAGCCCACAGCACAGGGCGAAGACGACGGACAGGGTGACGGTCCGCAACGGATAGTCGACGACGGAATGCAGGAGCAAAACGCCGATACCAATGCTGGCGGCTCGCTGCAGGTCTGTTTCCCGCGAGGGTGAGGTCTTCCATGCCGACCAGCACCGTCGAAAATACCAGACCAGAAAGGCCAGGATGACCCCGATTCCGAGCCAACCGGCTTCGAGCCACGTTTCCAGATACTCGTTGTGGGCCTGGTTGAAGAAGGTGCCGTCCAGTTTTTCCAGGGGCTCGACCGAACGATAGACGGAATCGAAACTGCCCACGCCGGATCCCAACGGAAGGTAGGTTTGCGCGGTTTCCGCCACGAGGGGCCAGCGGTCCGAGCGGCCTTCAAACTGGTTCTCGGTGTCAAACCGCGCCAGAATGGGCGGCAGGGCGAGGACCGCGACCGCCGTCAGGGCCGCGCCAAGTGTGCCGAGCAGAACCAGCAGCCCAGGGCGAGGCCGGCCCTTTCCCGCGGCGATCCAGGCGGCCAGCAGGCTGACGGTCATGACGGGCGCGAACAGGGTGATCCCGGCTCGGGAGCGAATCGCCGCCAAGGCCACCACCACCAGACCGGCGAACAGGGCGCCGAGCCACAGGGTCGAACCCTTTCGGTCCCGCCGCCTGAGCGTGGCCGCGCCAAGAACGACCGCGAAGGCCAGGCTGACGAGAAGCAACGAGGCCAAGTGGTTGCGATTGGCGAAGAAGCCGGTGACGGAGCCCGCGTCCGTCCAACTCCAGGGATAAAAACCATCTCCACCACTGGCCAGCTGGGCGGCACCAAGAATGACTCCGGCGACCGCAGCGGCGATAACGAAGCGGACCAATCGCTCCCGGTGCGTCTGGGACAGGCAGAGGAC
>NZ_CALMZS010000207.1 GCF_937870815.1 uncultured Brevundimonas sp. | reverse complement strand
CCCAACCCTCCCCCGTCGAGGGGGAGGGCTTTCCCGTTCGCCACCGACGCGTGCACGTCCTCGTCGGCGGTATCCTGACGGCGTAGCCTGCCCCCCATGCCCACCCTCGTCCTCCTCGCCGGCCCCAACGGCGCCGGCAAGACCACCTTCATCAACGCCGTCCTGCGCGAGCGGGCGGCGACCTTTCAGTTCGTCAATCCTGACGAGGTGGCGCGGCATCTCCCCGACGGCCCGGGCCGCGACCTGGCCGCCGGGCGGCGGGTGCTGGAGCGGCTGGAGGCCCTGACCTCGGCGCGCGCCGACGTGGTGCTGGAGACGACGCTCGCCACCCGCTCCCATGCGGTTCGCATCCGGGCGTGGAAGGCGGCCGGATACCGGATCGACCTGATCTACCTGCGCCTGCCGGACGTCGAGGCCTCCATCGCCCGTGTGGCCCGCCGGGTCGAGCGCGGCGGACACGGCATCCCGGAGGCCGCGCTGCGCCGCCGCTTCCCGCTCAGCCTCGAATATCTCGAGACGGTCTACAAGCCGCTCGCGGACTGCTGGGAAGTCTGGGCGAGTGGCGGAGATACGCCGGAACTGCTAGATTGGAGCCCAAGATGAGCATCCTGTTCGATCGCGAAACCACGCTGAAAGCCCTGCGCCGCGCCGCCTGGGTCGCCAGGCACGGCACGCGCGAGGAGCAGTCCGGCCGCTTCCTGCCGCCGCCCGGCTGGAAAGGTCATCTGGTCACCGCCGACGACGTCCAGCCCCCGAAGAAGCGGGGCGAGGCGGCGTAGACTCCCCCCTTCCCCTCGACGGGGTGGAGGCGGGTCGCCGAAGGCGGGCCGCCGACGGGCCGGGGGTAGGGGTGAGGGCAGGCTGGGTCCGGAGGTGGCGCGGGAGGCGTCATCGCCTTGCGCGGGCCGTCGCACACACCGTGCCTCCACCCCCTCCCAACCCTCCCCCGTCGAGGGGGAGGGCTAGTCGCTGGCCCTCTCCCGCCGGGAGAGGGCGCCTTCCCCCGCTCGCCGACCCGCGTTAGCGTCGCCGTATGAAACAGCTCGCCCCCGTCGCCGCCCTCGCCCTGCTCCTCGCCGCCTGCTCGCCCGAGGCCCCGGCCCCCGCCGAGGCCCCGGCCGCCGCGACCGCCCCGACCCAGCCGGGCGAGGCCCGGCTCGAGGCCGACGGCTTCACCCCGGCCAATCCGGGCGGGCGCGGCGCCGGCCGCAAGCTCGGCTTCGGCGAGGCCGAGCCGGAGGTGATCGCCTTCATCACCCGCCTGCGCGGCGACCAGCCGCCCCGGCGCGACGCCAACGCCGAATGCCCGGCCGGGCCGCTGAGCTTCGCCGACTGGGGCGACAATTTCCAGCTGGCCTTCTCGGAGGGCCGGTTCGCGGGCTGGACCGCCGGCGAGGGCGCCCCGCGCGGCTTCGCCACCGTCTCCGGCGTCCACGTCGGCTCCACCCTCGCCGAGCTCCGTGCGGCCCACCCGGAGGTCGCCGTGCGCGAGGACTCGCTCGGGCCGGAATTCTCCGCCGGGGACATCCACGGCACCCTGTCGGGCGCGGGCGACGACGCGGTGGTCACCACCATGTGGGCCGGGGTGAACTGCGTGTTCCGGTGATCCGCGGGCGACGACCCAGGCAGGTTCATCACAATGAACACAACGAAGATCCACGACGGACACGACGGGGCGAGCCTCGTTTCGCCTTCCGCGGGCCCTTGCCCGCAATCCGGCCTTCTGCGTCCCCTGACGGGAGCCGCTGGCCCTCCGGCCCCGTCGTGTTCGTTGTGACCTCGTCGTGCCCGTTGTGATGAACCTCCCCGGCCCAACCCCATGACGCTGTGCCGGCAATCTGCGGAATTATAGTCCGGCTGGGCCGAAATTCCCCCGCCCCTTCAACGCCCCGACCGTTTCTCGACCCTGTCTTCCCGCCCGGGAAAAAACCGCGCGCATAATTCCTCCGCGAAAACGAAGGAAGGAACGCCCATGGCCGACGGAAGACAGATCACCGCCCCGAAACCGCGCCGCCCCGGCGGCCGCCGTCCGGCCCCGAAGACCGTCTGGGACGCCGTCCGCGCCGACTATCTGGCCGGGCTGCCGGCGCACGAATGCTGCCGCCGCCACGGGGTGACGATCGCGGCCCTGCGGTCCCGCGCCGCGCGCAACGGCTGGCGGCGCATCGACCAGCCGTGGACGCCCGCCAACGCCCTCGACCCGTCCGACGAAGGGGTCCAGCTGGAGCAGCGCAGCGAGGGCGATCTCGACCGCATCGACACCGGCGAACTGGTCTTCGTCGCCCACCGCCGCATGCTGCGCTGCGTGCTGCGCGGCGACGCCGCCGGGGCCCTGCGCTGGCGCCGGGTCGCCCAGGCGCTGGAGGCGGAGGAGGCCGAGATGCGCCGCTACCTGTGCCAGGAGGAGGCGCTCAACAGCATGCGCCTCGCCGAGGAGGCCGACGGCGGCGCCTGGATGCGCCCCACCCCGGGCCTTCCCCGCCCGGCGGCCGATGCCGACCCTGCCGACTCTGACACACCGAATTTCGCCGGCGCCGACTCTGCCGACTCCGCCACACCGAATTTTTCGGTCGGCGGCGAGACGCCCGCATGACGCCGCCCCCCTCCCGGTCCTGTGACCGGCCGAAACCTTGGCTTCCCGCCTCCCCGCCTCTAGGTTCCGCGGCAACGACGGCGGACCGCCGCGAGCCCATCAGGAGACGCCCCATGCACGACGCGCCCCAAACCGAAGCCGCCGCCCGCCTGGACAAGGAAAACCCGCTCGGCGTCGACGGTTTCGAATTCGTCGAATTCACCGGCCCCGAGCCCGAGGCCATGGCCGCCCGGCTGGAGCTGATGGGCTTCACCCGCACCCATGTGAACCCGGCCACCGGCACGGTCCGGCTCAAACAGGGCGACATCAGCCTGCTGGTCGACCTGTCGCCGAAGGGCCAGGCCGCCGACTTCGCCCGCGAGCACGGCCCCTCGGCCAACGGCATGGCCTTCCGCGTCGCCGACGCCCGGGCCGCCTTCGACGGCGCCGTGGCCCGCGGCGCCCGCCCGGCCGAAAACGCCGACGGCGGCGCGCTCGGCGGCGGCTATCCCTGGATCCTGCAGGGCATCGGCGGCTCGCTGCTCTACCTCGTCGACCGGTACGGCGAGCGCGGCTCCCCCTACGACGGCTGGGACGAGATCGAGGGCTGGGAGGAGGCCGAGCGCAGGAATTCGGTCGGCCTCTACTGCCTCGACCACCTGACCCACAATGTGCGCCGCGGCCAGATGCGCGCCTGGTCCGGCTTCTATGGCGACGTCTTCGCCTTCGAGGAGCAGAAATATTTCGACATCAAGGGCAAGGCGACCGGCCTGTTCTCCCAGGCCATGATCGCCCCCGACCGGGCCATCCGCATCCCCCTCAACGAGAGCCAGGACGAGAACAGCCAGATCGAGGAATTCCTGCGCCGCTACAACGGCGAGGGCATCCAGCACATCGCCCTGGCCACCGACGACATCTACGAGACGGTCGAGGAGCTGAGGCGCCGCGGCATCCCCTTCCAGGACACCGTCGAGACCTATTTCGAACTGATCGACAAACGCCTGCCCGGCCACGGCGAGGACGTCGGGCGCATGCGCAGGAACCGCATCCTGATCGACGGCTCCGACGAGGAGGGCCTGCTGCTGCAGATCTTCACCCAGGACACCTTCGGCCCGATCTTCTTCGAGATCATCCAGCGCAAGGGCAACCAGGCCTTCGGCGAGGGCAATTTCCAGGCCCTGTTCGACTCCATCGAGCTGGACCAGATCCGGCGCGGCGTCATCAAGGTGGATGCCTAGACCCCCGGCCTGGCTGCCCTGGCTCGGCCCCGTCCTGGCGGCCGGGGTCGGGGCGGCGGTGGGGGAATACGGCCTCGGCGGCGGCTTCTGGACGGTGCTGGTCGCGGCCCTGGTCGGCGGCTTCCTGCCCATCCTCGGCAACGCCCTGTGGCGCTGGCGGCACCAGCGCAGGGGCTAGAGTCCGGCAGCCCCCTCACCGCCCGCGGACGGCGAATGCCCTGAACTCGGCCAGCAGCCTCACGTTCAGGCCGAGGCGTTCAGCCGCTCCCGCAGCTCCTTGCCGCTCTTGAAGAACGGCACCGCCTTGGCCGGGACCTCGACGGTTTCGCCGGTGCGGGGATTGCGTCCGGCCCGGGCCGGACGGCCGCGCACCGAAAAGGCCCCGAACCCGCGCAGTTCGACCCGGCCGCCCTCGCCCAGGGTCTCGACCATCCGTCCGAGCACGATATTGACCACCCGCTCCACTTCGGCGTGGGTCAGATGGGTGTTTTCGACCGCGAGCTTTTCGATCAGCTCGGATTTGATCATCTCAGCCCCCCGCCCTCCAACGCCCTTCCCAGAGCCGTTCGGGTGCATCCGAACCCCGAATGCGATGACCACCCTAGCCTTCACCCGCGGGCGGCAAAAGGCCTGACGGCGAGATCGGCCGTTAAATGTCGGTTACCGGGCCTTTACCGCGATGCGAGGCGGCCGTGAAAAAGGGCGGCGGGATCGCTCCCGCCGCCCCTGTTCTCCGCCCGGCGGGCGCGCGGCCTATTCCCTGGAACCGGCCTTCTCGCGCAGGGCGGCGCCGAGGATGTCGCCCAGCGAGGCGCCCGAGTCCGAGGACCCGAACTGCTCGACGGCTTCCTTCTCGTCCTTCATCTCCAGCGCCTTGATCGACACGGAGACGCGGCGCGAGGCCTTGTCGATGCCGGTGACCATGGCGTCGACGCGGTCGCCGACCGAGAAGCGCTCGGTGCGCTGCTCGGCGCGGTCGCGGGACAGGTCCGACTTGCGGATGAAGGCGGTCGCCGGGGCGTCCTCCTCACCGAATTTGACCTCGATGCCGCCGGTCTCCACCGCCGTCACGGTGACGGTGACCTGCTGGCCCTTCTTGAAGGCGTCGCCTTCGATCGGATCGCCGCCGAGCTGTTTGATGCCCAGCGAGACGCGCTCCTTCTCGACGTCGACGTCCAGCACCCTGGCCTTGACGGTCTCGCCCTTGCGGTAGCGCTGGATGGCTTCCTCGCCCGAGACGTTCCAGTCCAGGTCCGACAGATGGACCATGCCGTCGATGTCGTTGTCGAGGCCGATGAACAGGCCGAACTCGGTGGCGTTCTTGACCTCGCCCTCGACCGTCGAGCCGATCGGGTGGGCGGCCACGAAGGCGTCCCACGGATTGTCCTGGGCCTGCTTCAGGCCCAGGGAGATGCGGCGCTTGGAGGAATCGACGTCCAGCACGACCACGTCGACCTCCTGAGAGGTCGAGACGATCTTGCCGGGGTGGACGTTCTTCTTGGTCCACGACATTTCCGAGACGTGCACCAGGCCCTCGACCCCGGCTTCCAGCTCCACGAAGGCGCCGTAGTCGGTGATGTTGGTGATGCGGCCCGACATCTTGGCGCCGACCGGATATTTGGCCTCGACGCCGTCCCACGGGTCAGCCTGGAGCTGCTTCATGCCCAGCGAGATGCGCTGGGTGTCCGGGTTGATCTTGACGATCTGGACCTTGACGGTGTCGCCGACCGCCAGCACCTGCGACGGGTGCGAGACGCGCTTCCACGACATGTCGGTGACGTGCAGCAGGCCGTCGATGCCGCCCAGGTCGACGAAGGCGCCGTAGTCGGTGATGTTCTTGACCACGCCTTCGCGGACTTCACCCTCCTGCAGCTGGCCGACCAGTTCGGTGCGCTGTTCGGCGCGGGCCTCTTCCAGGATGGCGCGGCGCGAGACGACGATGTTGCCGCGCGGGCGGTCCATCTTGAGGATGGCGAAGGGCTGTTCCTTGCCCATCAGCGGGGCGACGTCGCGCACCGGACGGATGTCGACCTGCGAGCCCGGCAGGAAGGCCGAGGCGCCGCCGAGATCGACGGTGAAGCCGCCCTTGACGCGGCCGACGATGGCGCCGTTGACCGGCACGCCCTCGGCGAAGACGACTTCCAGACGGGTCCAGGCTTCCTCGCGGCGGGCCTTGTCGCGGCTGATGACCGCTTCGCCCAGGGCGTTCTCGACGCGCTCCAGATAGACTTCGACATTGTCGCCGAGCTTCGGGATCACGGCGCCCTCGCCGATGCCGAATTCGCGGGCCGGGATGCGGCCTTCGGTCTTCAGACCGACGTCGATGATCAGGATGTCCTTTTCGATGCCGACGACGCGGCCGTGGACGACCTGGCCCTCGCCGAGGTCGCGGCCCTGGAGGGTTTCGTCGAGCAGCGCGGCGAAGTCGTCACGCGAGGGGGAGAAGCTTTGGGTGTCGGTCATGCAGGGTTGGGGTTTCTGATGGTTGCGGCGCGCGACCGGAGGGCCCCGCGCGAGGTGAGTTGAGGCGTGAGATCAGGTCGTCGGGATGCGAGGCAGATGAAGCCAGATCGCCCGCGGAAGCCGAGGATGGGAGCGTTGGATTTGCCCGGGGGTCTTACAGACCGTGCCGGACGCGCGCCGCCTCGACGATACGGCGGGCCGCATCGAAGGCGGTCTCTATATCCATATCGGTCGTGTCCAGCAAGACGGCGTCTTCGGCCTGCACCATCGGGGCGGCGCCGCGGCCGGCGTCGCGCTGGTCGCGGCGCATGATGTCAGCCAGCATCTCTTCATAGGCGATGGCGTCGCCGCGGCCGGTCAGCTGCTTCCAGCGGCGCCGGGCGCGGACCTGCGGCGTCGCGGTGACGAACAGCTTGGCCTGGGCCTCGGGGGCGATCACCGTGCCGATGTCGCGGCCGTCCAGCACCGCCCCACCCGGCTGGGCGGCGAAGGCGCGCTGGAAGTCGAGCAGGGCGGCCCGCACGCCGGGATAGCCGGCGACGCGGCTGGCGGCCTCGCCCGCGCCGCGGTCGGTGAGGCGGCCGGTGTCGGTCAGGTGGCCGGCGTCCAGCGCCCGGGCCACGGCCTCGGCCCCCGAGGCGTCGTCCAGCGATCCGCCGGAGTCCAGCACGCCCACTCCCACCGCGCGGTACAGCAGGCCCGTGTCCAGATGCGGCAGGCCATAGGTCCGCGCCAGCCGCGCGGCGATGGTGCCCTTGCCCGAGGCGGCGGGTCCGTCGACGGCGATGATCAAAGGCTTCACGCGGCGGGCTTCATGCGCACCGGCGCCAGGCGCAGGCCGAGCGCCTGCATCACCTTGAAGATCGTCGAAAGCTCCGGCCGACCCTCGGCGCTGAGCGCACGGTACAGAGCCGTACGCGACAGTTCGGCATCCTCGGCCATCCGGGTCATGCCCTGGGCGCGGGCGACGACCCCGAGTGCTTCCGGAATAATGCCGGGATCGTTGAGTTCGAACGCGGATTCGAAGGAGGCGATCAGGAATTCCTCCACCGCCTCAGGCGTGTCCAGGTATCTCGCCGGATCAAATGGGATCGTCTTCAGAGCCACGCCGCATCTCCTTAGCCATTCGCCTGGCCGCCTCGATGTCGCGGCGCTGGCTGGACTTGTCACCGCCAGCGAGCATCATCACCCAAACGTCGCCCCGCTTGATCGCGTACATCCTGTACCCTGGCCCGGCATCGACGCGGAACTCGATAATACCGTCGCCGACCGGCTTCACATCGCCCCAATGGCCCCGCCGAAGCCTGAGCAGCCGGGCCGTTATCCGAGCAACCGCTTGTCGATCCCGGAGGCGCTCGAGCCAACCATCGAACACTTCCGTGAACTCGACTGTGATCACCCAGCTGTCCTCTATAGGCGACAAATTGTCAATCCCCCAACGCGGCTCCCAGCCCGCGCATCAGCTCGACAAAGCCGGGGAAGCTGGTGGCGATCATGCCAGGCTCGTCGACGGTGACGGCTTCGACGGCAGCCAGACCGAGCACCAGATGGCTCATGGCGATGCGGTGGTCGCCGTGGGTGACGACGGTCGCGCCGCCGCGCACCGGGCCGCCGAAGACAGTGAAACCCTCCGGCTCCTCCTCGACCTGGACACCGCAGGCGGCCAGGCCGGCGGCCATCAGGGCGATGCGGTCGCTCTCCTTGACCCGCATCTCGCCGACGCCGCGCATCACCGTGGCCCCTTCGGCGAAGGCGGCGACAGCGGCGAGGACCGGGTATTCGTCGATCATCGAGGCGGCCCGCTCCGGCGGCACGACCACGCCCTTCAGCGCGGAATGGCGGGCGGTGACGTCGCCGATCTCCTCGCCGCCGGCCATGCGACGGTTCGAAACCGTGAGATCCGCGCCCATCTCGCGCCAGGTCTCGAACAGGCCGGTGCGCAGGGGGTTGAGCATGACGCCCTCGACGGTGATCGCCGAGCCGGGGACGATCAGGGCGGCGGCCAGCGGGAAGGCGGCGGACGAGGGGTCGCCGGGGACGGAGACGGCGGTTCCGGTCAGGGTCTGGCCGCCCTTCAGGCTGACCCGCCAGCCGGCTCCGGCCGGCAGGACGCCGACCTCGGCGCCGAAGGCCCGCAACATTCGTTCGGTATGGTCGCGGCTGGGCACGGGTTCGGTGACGGTGGTGACGCCCTCCGCGTTCAACCCGGCCAGCAGGATCGCCGACTTGATCTGGGCCGAGGCGACCGTCTGGACATGGTCGATGGCGTTCAGCCCGCCGCCGGAGATCTCGACCGGCAGCCGGTCTTCCTCGCCCAGCCATTCGAACCGCGCGCCCATGGCGGCGAGGGGGCCGGCGACCCGCTTCATCGGCCGCTTCCGCAGCGAGGCGTCGCCGTCGAAGGTCGCGCTGACCGGATAGCCCGCCGCCGCGCCCATCAGCAGGCGGACGCCGGTGCCGGCGTTGCCGCAGTCGATGACGGCTTCTGGCTGTCTGAAGCCGCCGTGGCCGGTGATCCGCCAGCGGCCCTCGCCGAGCCGCTCGGCGCCGGCGCCGAAGGCCGCCACCGCCCGGGCGGTGGCCAGCACGTCGTCGCCCTCGAGCAGGCCGTCGATGTCGGTGACGCCGGTGGCCATGGCCCCGAGGATCAGGGCGCGGTGCGACATCGACTTGTCGCCCGGCGCGCGCGCCACGCCCGACAGGGCGGAGGCGCCTCGGGCGGTCAGGGTGGAGGGGATCGGCACCCGGCGGTCTCCGAAACAATCAGCATGGGCGGGCGGCGCGAGAGATGGCTTTTGACAGCGGCCCCCCTTGGTGGCAAGGGACGCGCCCGATTTCCCAACTCCCGCCAAAGGTCTTCAACCGTGGCCAAACCCGAACTGGGCCAGAAGCAGGTCTGCCCGAACTGCCAGGCGAAATTCTACGACCTGGGCCGCCGCCCGGCCCACTGCCCCAAATGCGACGCCGAGTTCGACCCGGAAGAGGCGCTGAAACTGCGCAACCGCCGCGGCCGTCCGGCCGGCTACGCCGCCGACGAGACCCCCGACGACGACGCCGGGGACCAGGTCGAGGCCAAGAAGGCCGCCGGGGACGACGAGGACGAGGACGAGGCCGTCGTCACGCCGGAGATCGACGAGGAAGGCCACGAGCCGATCCTGACCCCGGACGACGACGACGACGAGGCCGCCGTCGACCCGGCCGAGGAGCCCGGCATGGGCGAGGCCGTCGAGGACGACGAGGACGTTCTGGCCGACGATGACGACGACTCCGTGCCCTTCATCGAGGACGAGGACGACGACGCCTTCGACGACGACATCGTCAAGCCGGGCAAGGACGACGACTAGGTTTTCGGCCCGTCCGGGGCGGCCCCGAGCGGCTCCGGACGAGGCGAAAATAAATGGCGGAACCGGGCTTGATCGCGGTCGGGCCCTGACATAGGTTCCGCCGCCTCGCCGGGGGGCGGCTTTTCCTCCGGCGATCCGGCCGAAACGGCTCGGGGCTATAGCTCAGTTGGTAGAGCGCTTGAATGGCATTCAAGAGGTCAGCGGTTCGACTCCGCTTAGCTCCACCATCGAAGGCCCCGCGGGAGACCACGGGGCCTTCGTCCTGTCCGGCCCGGAGCCGTTGATCCGCGAGGGCCCGATCCCCATCTGGGGCCCGTCGGCCGACGCCTCGCCGATCGCGGGAGGCGGGACGGCCCGGGGCCTGCTTCGGGGGCGAGACCATGACGACGCGCACCATCCTGTTCGACAGCCCGTTCCTGCTCGGCTTCGACCACACCCGGGCCCTGATCGACCGGGCCGCAAGGGCGGCGGCGGACAGCTATCCGCCCTACAATGTCGAGCAGCTGGGCGAGCATTCGGTGCGCATCACCCTGGCCGTGGCCGGGTTCGGGCCCGACGACCTGACGGTGACGCTGGAGGGCCGTCAGCTGACCATCGCCGGCAAGCGCGAGGAGGCCGGCAGGGCGGAACAGGCCTTCCTGCACCGCGGCATCGCCGGCCGCGGCTTCGTGCGCAGCTTCGTGCTGGCCGACGGGCTGGAGGTCGACCGGGCGCGGCTGGAGCACGGCCTGCTGCACGTCGAACTGAGCCGGCCCGAGGACCTGCCGACGGTCCGGCGCATCCCCATCACGGCGGGCTGATCCGGCCGCCGTTTCACCGGCCGCCGGGTTTCGGGGCCGAACCACCAGCCCCCAGGGGCGTTAGTTGCATAAGGAGGCGGTCGCCATGACGCCTATGATGATGACCAAGGAAGACCTCAGGGGCCTCGGCGCCCCCGATCTGGTGTATGTGCGGGAGATTCGCGCCGCCGACGTGCTGGCGGACACGCCGATCCCCGAGGCCCGGGGCCTGTCGATCGACCCGGAGGCCATCCTGTACGCGGTGCACGGCGCCGACGGCGAACGGCTGGCGGTGATGATGGACCGGGAGACGGCCTTCGCCGCCGCGGTGGCGCACGAGCTGGAGCCGGTCTCGGTGCATTGACGGAACGGGCCCGCGCCCGGGCGCGTCAGGCCGCCGTGGCCGGGAGCTGATCCTTGACGAACAGGGCGCGGATGGCGTCGATGGTGCGGGCCTGACGCAGCTGCTCGCGCATCTCCGGCGAGCGCAGGGCGCGCGACACGGCCGCCAGGGCGCGCAGATGCTCGGCCCCGTCGCGGGGCGGCGCGAACAGGGCGAAGATCAGATCGACCGGGCGGTCGTCGACGGAGCCGTAGGCCACCGGCGTGTCCAGGCGCACGAACACCCCGGTGACCCGGTCGATGCCCTCCATGCGCGCGTGCGGGACCGCCACGCCGGAGCCCAGTCCGGTCGAGCCGAGGGCCTCGCGCTCGAGCAGGGCCTCCATGACCCGCGGCTCGGAAAGGCCGAGCGCCTGGGCGGCCGCCTCGGCCACCGTGTGCAACGCCTGGCGCTTCGACGAGGCGCCGCTGCGCAGGACGACGCCGCCGTCCGCCAGCAAATCACCGATGTCCATGACGCATTCCCGACTCTACCCGATCATTCCCGATGGGCGGGGGCCATGTAGCCGACCCGCCCCGTCGTGGAAAGCATTATGAAGTGACGGCGTTTACCGAACCGTGTCCGTTGAGCGACCGGGTGGTCCGCTCGGGGTCGATCCAGCCGACGTTGCCGTCCGGCCGCCGGTAGACCACCGACAGGCCGCCGTGCGCGGCGTTGCGGAACACCACGACGGGGTAGCCCGTCATGTCCAGCTCCAGCACGGCCCGGCCGACGGTGACGGTGCGGATCTCGGCCTCCGTCTCGGCGATGACCATGCCCAGCGGCGGCGGTTCCCCGGGCGCGCCGACCCGGCCGAAATCCTCGTCCTCGACGGTGTCGGGGTCGCGCAGCACGATGCTGCGGGCGACCTCGCGGGCGGCCTCCTCGGTCTTTTCCGGGGACAGCCCCTTGGGTCCGATATGGTGGTCCTTGAGCCGGCGCTTGTAGCGCCGCACCCGCTTCTCGAGCTTGTCGAGGCTCTCGGTGAAGGCGGCGTGGGCGTCGCCGCCCAACCCCGAGGTGAACACCACCTGGCCCGAGGCGAGGCGGACCCAGCAGTCGACCTTGAAGCTGTGGCCCTCCTTGGCGACGATCACCTCGGCGTCCTGGGCCCCTCGCTCGAAATATTTGCCGATCCCGTCCTGGAGTTCCTGGGAGATGCGCGAGCCTAACGCTTCGCCGACATCCACGTGCTTGCCGCTGACCTGGATTTGCATGCCGGTAGAACGCGGCCGTTGGGCTTTGGTGTCAACGCCGATCACCGAAATGTGGTGGGGAATCCGAAGACGCCCCGAAGGCGAATTCGGCGACGGCGCGCGGATAATTCGGGGAAAATGGCGATCAGCCGGCCCGCAGCATGCGTTTGCGCTGGACCGAGGAGGGGATGCGCAGGGCCTCGCGGTATTTCGCCACAGTGCGGCGGGCGATGTCGATGCCGGCCTCGTTGAGCATCTCGACGATGCGGTCGTCGGACAGGACGTCGCCGTCGCGGGCCTCGCCCTCGATCATCGCCTTGATGCGGTGACGGACGGCCTCGGCCGAATGGGTCGCGCCGCCGTCGGACGACTGGATCGCCGCCGTGAAGAAGAATTTCAACTCGAACACGCCGCGCGGGGTCGAGACGTATTTGTTGGAGGTGACCCGGCTGACCGTCGACTCGTGCATGCCGATGGCGTCGGCCACGGTCTTCAGATTCAGCGGCCGCAGGAATTCCACGCCGAAGGCGAGGAAGGCGTCCTGCTGGCGGACGATCTCGGACGACACCTTGAGGATGGTCCTGGCCCGCTGATCCAGCGACTTGACCAGCCAGCTGGCCTGGGCGGCGCAGTCGGCGACGAAGGACTTCTCGGCATCCGACCGCGCGCCCGCCGAAACGACGCCGTGATAGCGCTTGTCCATGATCAGGCGCGGCAGGGTGTCGGCGTTGAGCTCGACCTTCCAGCCGCCGGCGGGATCGGGCCGCACATGGACGTCGGGGATGACGGTCTGGGCCGGCTCGCCGCCGAAGCCGGCGCCGGGCCGCGGCGTCAGCGCCTTCAACTCGGCGATCATCTCGGCCATGTCCTCGCCGTCGACGCCGCAGGCCTTCTTCAGGGCGGTCAGGTCGCGCCTGGCCAGCAGGTCGAGATTGTCGAGCAGGCATTGCATGGCCGGGTCGAAGCGGTTGCGCTCGATCAGCTGAAGCTTGAGGCATTCGGGTATCGAGCGGGCCATGACGCCGGTCGGCTCGAAGCCGTGGCAGGTGGCCAGCACGGCCTCGACGCGCTCGAGGCCGACGCCCAGCCGGTCGGCCGTCTCGGCCAGTTCGCCGCGCAGATAGCCGCCCTCGTCGACGGCGTCGATCAGGGTCAGGGCGATGGCGTGGTCGGCGGGGCTGAACCCGGCCTGGGAGGCCTGGGCCTGCAGATGCTCCCACAGGGTGGCGTCGCGCGTGTCCGGCTGTTCGCGACCCTCGCCGTCGGGCAGGCCGCCGCCCGCTCCGGCGCGGGACCAGTCGTTGAGGCCGGGCTGGGCCTCGCCGGCGCCGACGTCCTCCATCCGGTCCGAGGTGCGCTCGCCCGGGCTGGCGTCGCCGTAGACGTCGTC
>NZ_CALMZS010000206.1 GCF_937870815.1 uncultured Brevundimonas sp. | reverse complement strand
CGCAACGAGGGCGTCGCCTGCGCCGGGCTCGAGCACAAGATGGGCATCCACGGCAACGCCACCTGCGTCATGGCCTATGACGGCGCCAGGGGCTGGCTGGTCGGGACCGAGAACAAGGGTATGGCCGCCATGTTCGTGATGATGAACGAGGCGCGTCTGGGAACCGGCCTGCAAGGGCTGTCGATCGGGACCGCCGCCTATCAGGCCGCCGCCGAGTTCGCCAGGGACCGGCTGCAGGGTCGGTCGCTCACGGGTCCGAAGAACCCGGACGGCCCGGCCGATCCGATCATCGTCCACCCCGACGTGCGCCGCATGCTGATGGAGGCCCGCGCCTTCGTCGAGGGCGGCCAGGCCTTCATCCTGTGGACCGCGCTGCAGGCTGATCTTCAGCATTCGGACGACGAGGCCGAGGCGCAGAAGGCGCGCGACTACATGGGTCTGATCACCCCGGTGCTGAAGGCCTATCTGACCGACAAGGGCTTCCACGTCGCCTCGCTGGCCATGCAGGTGCACGGCGGCTCGGGGTATACGGAGCATTTCCCGGCCAGCCAGTATCTGCGCGACGCGCGGATCACCATGATCTACGAGGGCGCCAACGGCATCCAGGCGCTCGATCTGGTCGGCCGCAAGCTGCCGGCCAACGGCGGCCGGGCGATCATGAGCTGGTTCGCCGAGATCGACGGCTTCGTGGCCGAGCATGGCGGCGAGGGTCCGGTGAAGCCGTTCATCGACGGGCTGACCGACGCCAAGAAGAAGCTGCAGGAGGCCACCATGTGGCTGATGCAGAACGGCATGCAGAACCCCGACAATGCCGGGGCGGCGTCGACCGACTATCTGCACATCTTCGGCCTGACCGCCCTGGCCTATATGTGGGCGCGGATGGCGCTGGCGGCGCAGAAGGCGATCGACGCCGGCTCGACCGACCCCTTCTACGCCCACAAGCTGATGACCGGCCGCTATTTCGTCGAGCGCATCCTGCCGGATACGGGGGCGCACCTGGCGAAGGTCAAGTCGGGGGCGGAGGTGCTGATGGCCCTGCCGGCGGAGGCGTTTTGATTTCTTCTCCCTTCCCCCTTGATGGGGGAAGGGCCGGGGTTGGGGGTGACAGCCTCTCCCGATGAGGGCGCTGACGGAGCCACCTGCTCCGACCGCTTTCACCCCCATCCCAACCCTTCCCCCATCAAGGGGAAAGGGCTTTCGATTGCGGAGCACCCATGAACGTCCTCAACGTCCCCGAACCAGCCTTCATGCAGGAAGAGGAGATCGTCCTCTTCTCCGACTCCGTCGGCAAATGGATCGACGAACACGCCTCGCCCGAGGCGGTGCAGTCGTGGATCGCCAACTCCAGCGTGCCGCGCGCGCTGTGGCGCCAGGCCGGCGAGGCCGGCCTCTTGGGCCTGTCGATGCCCGAGGCCGACGGCGGCATGGGCGGCGACTATCGCCATGAGGTGGTGCTGATGCGCCAGCTCGGCTGGAAGGGGGCGGACCATTTCGGCATCTCGCTGCACAACGCCATCGTCATGCCCTACATCTGGCACTACGGCACGGAAGAGCAGAAGGCGCGCTGGCTGCCGCGGCTGCAGTCGGGCGAACTGGTCGGGGCCATAGCCATGACCGAGCCGGGGGCCGGGTCCGACCTGCAGGGGGTCAAGACCACCGCCATCAAGACTGGGAACCAGTATGTGGTGAACGGGTCCAAGACCTTCATCACCAACGGCCAGTTGGCCAATTTCATCATCGTCGTGGCCAAGACCGACCCGTCGGAAGGGGCCAGGGGCACCTCGCTGATCGTGGTCGAGACCGACGGGGCGGAAGGTTTCGAGCGCGGCCGCAACCTGCACAAGATCGGCATGGAGGGGAACGACACCTCCGAACTGTTCTTCAACGAGGTCAAGGTCCCGGGCGAGAACATCATCGGCGGCGGCGAGGGCCAGGGCTTCATCCAGCTGATGCAGCAGCTGCCGCAGGAGCGGCTCAACATCGCCGTCCAGGGCGTGGCCGCGGCCGAGCGCGGGCTGCGCGAGACCCTGGCCTACGTCAAGGAGCGCAAGGCGTTCGGGAAACGGGTGATCGACTTCCAGAACACCCAGTTCAAACTGGCCGAGGTGAAGACCAAGCTGACCGTGGCCAGGGTGTTCGTCGACCACTGCCTGGGGCTGCACCTGAAGGGCCAGCTGGACGCCGCCACCGCCTCGATGGCCAAATACTGGGTCACCGACATCCAGGGCGAGGTCATCGACGAGATGCTGCAGCTGCACGGCGGCTACGGCTATATGACCGAATATCCGATCGCCCAGCTGTACAAGGACGC
>NZ_CALMZS010000205.1 GCF_937870815.1 uncultured Brevundimonas sp. | reverse complement strand
CCTAGTCGATCCCCGGCCGGTCGTTGCGCCAGTCGAACAGGGCCTCGAGGGTGCGGATCGCCGCGCCGCGGGGCGAGGCCAGGTCGGGGTCGCGGCCGAGGACCAGGCGGGCGTCGTCGGCCGCCGCCAGCAGCAGGTCGCGGTGGCGGACCGGATCGGCGAAGCGGTAGGCGGGGAAGCCGCTCTGCTTCAGCCCCAGCGGATCGCCGCCGCCGCGCAGGCGGAAATCCTCCTCGGCGATCTCGAAGCCGTCCTCGGTGCGGCGCAGGGTTTCGAGCCGCAGCCGGGCGGTCTCGCCCAGGCCGTCGTCGCCGCCGGCGTAGAGCAGCAGGCAGGTGCTGGCCGCCGGGCCCCGCCCGACCCGGCCGCGCAGCTGGTGCAGCTGGGCCAGGCCGAAGCGCTCGGCGTGTTCGATGACCATGATCGAGGCGTCGGGCACGTCGACCCCGACCTCGACCACGGTCGTGGCGACCAGCAGGGGCAGGCGGCCGTCGGCGAACCCGGCCATCACCGCCTCGCGCTCGGCGCCGGCCATCTGGCCGTGGGCCAGACCGACCTCGACCGCCATGAGGCGGCGCAGGTCGGCGGCGCGGGCCTCGGCGGCGGCCAGGTCGCTGGCCTCGTTCTCGGCCACGAGCGGACAGATCCAGTAGGCCTGGGCGCCGCTGTCGAGGGCGGTCCGCAGCCGCTCGGCGACCTCGCCGATGCGGGCCAGCGGCACGACGGCCGTGGTCACCGGCGTGCGGCCCGGCGGCTTCTCGGTCAGGCGCGACACGTCCAGCTCGCCGTACTGGGTCAGCTCCAGGGTGCGCGGGATCGGGGTCGCCGACATGGTCAGCAGGTGGACGCCGCCGGTGCGCGGGTCGCCCTTGGCCTGCAGCCGCTGGCGCTCGTTGACGCCGAAGCGGTGCTGCTCGTCGATCACCGCCAGGGCCAGGTTGTCGAAACGCACGGCGTCCTGGAACAGGGCGTGGGTGCCGATGGCGACCCTCGCCTCGCCCGAGGCCAGCGCCGCCAGCCGGGACCGCCGCTCGGCGGGCGTGTCGCGGCCGGTCAGCAGGACGGTGGTCACGCCGGCGGCCTCCAGCATCGGGGCGAGCCGCTGCCAGTGCTGGCGGGTGAGGATTTCGGTCGGGGCCATCAGGGCGGCCTGGAAGCCTGACCCAGCGGCGTCGGCGAGGGCGAGCGCCGCCACCGCCGTCTTGCCGGAACCGACGTCGCCCTGCAGCAGCCGGCCCATCTGCTCGCCGGAGGCGAGGTCGCGGCGGATCTCGGCCAGGGCCCGGACCTGGGCCCCGGTCAGGTCGAAGGGCAGGGCGGCGAGCACCCGGTCCGAGGCCTGGCCCGGCCGGATCACCGGCGCCGGGGTGATCTGGCGGGCGCGGCGGCGGCGGGCGAGGGCCAGCTGATGGGCCAGCAGTTCGTCATAGGCCAGCCGCCGGCGGGCCGGGGCGTCCGGCCCCAGGTCGGGCTCGGCGGCCGGGGCGTGCAGGGCCTCCAGCGCCGCCCGCCAGCCGGGCCAGCGGTTCCTGGCCAGCCAGGCGGGGTCCTGCCACTCGGGCAGTTCGGGGGCGTGTTCGAGGGCCGCCTGGACCAGTTTGCGGATGACGCGGGAGCCCAGGCCCTGGGTGGCCGGATAGACCGGCTCGACGGCGGCGATGTCGTCGGCCTGGGCGAGGGTGAAGACGTCCGGATGGACGATCTGGACCTCGTTGTTGAAGCGTTCGACCTTGCCGGACACCAGCCGGCGCTGGCCCCGGGGCAGCAGCCGCTCGATGTGCCGGGCCGAGCCGCCGAACCAGACCAGGTGCACGAAGCCGGTGTCGTCGGTGGCGCGGACCTTGATCGGCGCGCCGGGCTTGCCGGGGACGATCAGCCGGTCGATGACGACGTCGAAGATTCCGACCAGCCCCTCGACCGCGGTCGTCGCCGTCATCGGGCGGCGCACCACCAGGCCGGACGGCGACAGGAACAGCAGGTCGCGGACCAGCGGACCGGCCAATTTTTGCACGAGCGGCAGGATTTTCGGCCCCACCCCCTTCAGGGCGGAGACCTCGGCGAACAGGGGAAAGAGACTCGGCGGCCGCATCCGCGACAGCATAGCTGGCGAAAGCCGGTCTGGAACGCTATCTGGGCATCCTCATTGAAGTGCCCTATCGCTCGCCGCGCGGCGGCTCGCTGCTTGAGGGCGCCTCTCAGCAATTTCCACCGGGCAAGGAAGCTTGTGGCCGATATCGACGCGCGTCTGAAAGAGAGATTGGGCCGCATCGCCTTCCGGGCGTGGCGGCGCGGCTTCCGCGAGGCCGACCTTGTGCTGGGCCCGTTCGTGGACCGGGTCGGGCCGACGCTGGACGAGGCCGAGCTGGACGGCCTGGAGGCCCTGCTGGCCCAGGACGACGACCATCAGCTGTATGCGTGGATCATCGGAACGGAGCCGACCCCGGCCGAACACGACACCCCGGTGATGACGAGGATCCGCGCCTTCATGCGCGATCATGTCGCCGCGGCCGTGGCCGAGGGGGCGGGCTGATGGACGCCATGGTCTCCAGACGCGACGACCGCGAACTGGGCGGCGCGCCGGAGGGGCTGGACGCCCTGACCGTGGCCGGGCGGCTGAAGGCGGACGGCGGGGTGGGCGTCTTCGTGGCCCGCGACTACGCCCGCATGGGTGAGTTCGTGCAGGCCTTCCGATTTTTCGCCGGTGATATTGAAATAGTGGAGTTTCCCGCGTGGGATTGCCTGCCCTATGACCGGCTGAGCCCGACCTCGTCGGTGTCGGCCGAGCGGATGGCGGCCCTGACCCGGCTGGCCCGGCGCGAGCCGGGCGACGCCCGCCCGCTGCTGGTCGTGACCACGGTCGGGGCGGCCATGCAGCGGACCCCGCCGCGCGAGGTGACCTGCGGGGCCGGATTCGAGACCACGGTCGGGCTCGACCTCGATACGGCGGCGCTGGAGCGGTATTTCGCGGCCAATGGCTATATGCGCGCCTCGACGGTGTCGGAGCGCGGCGAGTTCGCGGTGCGCGGCGGCGTCATCGACGTCTTCCCGCCCGGCTTCGAGGAGCCGGTGCGGCTGGACATGTTCGGGTCGGAACTCGAATCGATCCGCACCTTCGATCCGGCCACCCAGCGGTCGACCGGCCAGCGGCGCGCCGTGTCCCTGGCCCCGGTGTCCGAGGCCCTGCTCGATCCGGACAGCATCTCGCGCTTCCGCACCGGCTATCTGGAGCTGTTCGGGGCCGTCGGCGACGATCCGCTCTACGCGGCGATCAGCGAGGGCGCGCGGCGGCAGGGCATGGAGCACTGGCTGCCGCTGCTGTACGGGCGGCTTGAGACCCTGTTCGACTACCTGCCGGACGACGCCCTGGTGTTCCTCGACAACCAGGTCGAGGCGGCCCGGACCGAGCGCTGGGCGCTGACCCGGGACGCCTGGGACGCCCGCCGGGACGCGGCCCTCGGCAAGGGTGGGGCGGCCTACCGGGCCCTGCCGCCGGAGCGGCTCTATCTGCCCGAGGCGGACTGGAACAGCGCCCTGGCCGGGCGCCAGGTGCGGCGGCTGTCGCCGTTCCATGGCCCCGGCGAGGACGCGGGCGGGCGGCTGGGGCGCAGTTTCGCGGCCGAACGGGCCCAGGACAGCGTCAATCTGTTCGAGGCGGTGGCGCGGCACGCCGAGGCGGTGAGGGCGGCCGGCAAGCGGGTGCTGTTCGCCTCCTGGACCGAAGGCTCGTCCGAGCGGCTGGCCTCGATGCTGGCCGACCACGGGCTGGAGCCTGTGGTGGCGGTGCGCGACTGGGCCGATGTCCGGACGGCGCCGAAGGACCTGTATCTGCGCGGCGTCCTGCCGGTCGAGCACGGCTTCGAGACCGACGACATCGCCGTCATCTCCGAGACCGACATCCTCGGCGACCGGCTGGCCCGGCCGAAGAAGAAGCGGCGGGCCTCGAACTTCCTCGCCGAGGCCTCGGCCCTGACGACCGGGGATCTGGTGGTCCACCTCGACCACGGCATCGGCCGCTACGAGGGGCTGAAGACGCTGGAGATCCAGCAGGCGCCGCACGACTGTCTGGAGCTGCTCTACGCCGGCGACAGCAAGCTGTACCTGCCGGTCGAGAACATCGACCTGCTGACCCGCTACGGCACGGACGCCGACGGGGTGCAGCTGGACCGGCTGGGCGGGGCCGGCTGGCAGGCGAGGAAGGCGAAGGCGAAGGCGCGTCTGCGCGACATGGCCGAGGGGCTGATCGCCCTGGCGGCCAAACGGTCGCTGCGCAGCTCGGACCCGATCACGCCGCCGCAGGGGCTGTTCGACGAATTCTGCGCCCGCTTCCCCTATGAGGAGACCGACGACCAGCTGGCCGCCATCGGCGACGTGCTCGAAGACCTGTCGAAGGGAACGCCGATGGACCGGCTGATCTGCGGCGACGTCGGCTTCGGCAAGACCGAGGTGGCGCTCAGGGCCGCCTTCGTGGTGGCCATGACGGGCCAGCAGGTGGCCGTGGTCTGCCCGACCACCCTGCTGGCGCGCCAGCATTTCAGGACCTTCAGCGAGCGCTTCGCCGGCTGGCCGGTCAGGGTGCGCCACCTGTCGCGGATGGTCACGGCCCGGGACGCGGCCGAAACCCGGGCGGGGCTCAAGGACGGCTCGTTCGAGATCGTCGTCGGCACCCATGCGGTGCTGAGCGAACAGGTCGGGTTCAGGGACCTGGGCCTTGTCATCGTTGATGAAGAGCAGCATTTCGGGGTCAAGCACAAGGAGAAGCTGAAGTCGCTGCGGGCCGACGTGCACCTGCTGACCCTGACCGCGACGCCGATTCCGCGGACGCTGCAGATGGCGCTGTCGGGCATCCGCGAGATGTCGATCATCGCCACCCCGCCGGTCGATCGTCTGGCGGTGCGGACCTATGTGACGCCGTGGGATCCGGTGCTGGTGCGCGAGGCCCTGCTGCGCGAGAAATACCGCGGCGGTCAGGCCTACTATGTCGTGCCGCGGCTCAGCGACCTGCCCGACATCGAGAAATTCCTGCGCGAGCAGGTGCCCGAGATCAGATTCGTGGTCGGCCACGGCCAGATGTCCGCCACCCAGCTGGAGGACGTGATGAGCGCCTTCTACGACGGCGGCTACGATCTGCTGCTGTCGACCACCATCGTCGAGAGCGGGCTCGACGTTCCTACCGCCAACACCTTGATCGTGCACAAGGCCGACATGTTCGGCCTGGCCCAGCTGCACCAGATCCGGGGGCGGATCGGGCGGGCCAAGGCGCGGGCCTTCGCCTATCTGACCACGCCGCCCGAGAAGCCGATCAGCCTGTCGGCCGAGCGGCGGCTGCAGGTGCTGCAGTCTCTGGACAACCTCGGGGCCGGTTTCCAGCTGGCCAGCCACGACCTCGACCAGCGCGGCGGCGGCAATCTGCTGGGCGACGAGCAGTCCGGCCATATCCGCGAGGTCGGGGTCGAGCTGTACCAGCAGATGCTGGAGGACGCGGTCGCCGAACTGCGCCAGGCGGGCGAGGGCGGCGGGGTGGTCGACCGCGGCTGGTCGCCGGCCATCAACGTCGGCGCGGCCGTATTGATTCCAGAGGATTACGTCCCGGACCTGAACGTGAGATTGAGCCTGTATCGCCGTCTGTCGGACGCCGAGAACTCGGAGACGCGGGAAGCGCTGGCGGCCGAGCTGATCGACCGCTTCGGCCCGCTGCCGGACGAGGCCAGACAGCTGCTGCGCATCGTCGGGATCAAGGCCAATTGCAAGACGGCCTGTATCGAGCGGATCGACATCGGGCCCAAGGGGGCGGTGCTGACCCTGCGCGACAACGAATTCCCCAATCCGATGGGGCTGGTCGGGCTGATCCAGAAGAACCACGCCTTCTGGAAGATCCGGCCCGACCAGAAGATCGTCGTCAAGGGCGACTGGGACACGCCGGAGGACCGGCTGAAGGTCGCCGAACGCATCACCGCCGACCTGGCCAGAGTCGCGGGGGCGGCGTGACCCTTCAGGCCGGACCGTCCGCCGCAGAGGCGCTGCAACACGCCGTCGTGGGCGTATCGCCCGGGTGGAAACCTGCTATGACGCCATTTGGCTTGTGAGTGGATAGAGCGATGACGGATGAGTCGCCCGGATCGGCCGAGCAGTTGCTCGACACGCCTCATCTGGCCGACGCGCTCGAAAGCGAGCGCTTCAAGCAGTTTCTCGACCACATTCCCGTCGCTGTCGCGGTGGCCGAGCTCCACCCCTCGGAGCTCATCACCTACGCCAACCTCGAGTTCGAGCGCCTGACCGGACAATGCGTGTCGGACATAAAGGGCCAGCCGTGGGACCGATTGACCGCCATCGCCGCCGCCGGGGACGACAGCCGAAAGCTGAGCGACGCGATCTCGGGCGGCGATGACTATGTCGGCGCGTTTGAGGCGGTTCAGAACGGCGAGACGGTGGTCATCGACGCCTGGTCCAATGTGATTCTGAGCGACAACGGCGAACCGATGTTCCGCCTCGTGGCGCTCGCAGCCGTGGGGGCCCGGGATCGGCCCGAACTGACCAAGCTGCAAAAGCGGCTCCAGGACAAGGACACCCTGCTCCGCGAGCTTCAGCATCGGGTGAAGAACAATCTGCAGATGATCACCGCCCTGATCCGACTGGAGACGCGCAATGTGCCCGAGGACGCGGCGGGGGAGCGGTTCGATCGACTGGCCGGGCGGGTCAACTCCCTGGCCCTGCTCTATCACGCCCTGTCCGAAGAGGGACACGGCGAGAGCGTCGATCTGGGGGTCTATCTGAGCCAGATCGCCTCGGCGGTCATGCAGGCCCACGCGATCGAGGGCATTCGTCTGGACCTTCAGGTCGACACCTGGCCGGTGTCGATCAATGTGGCCATGCCGACCGGCCTGGTCGTCAACGAATTGCTGACAAACGCCCTGAAACACGCCTTCACCGGGCGGGAGGGCGGAACCATCACCCTGCATAGCCTGGTCGACGACGAAGGGTGCCGGGTGATCATCGCCGACGACGGCATCGGCCTGGCCGACGGCGTCGAATGGCCCAAGGTCGGCAAGCTGGGCGCCCTGATCGTCAGGTCGCTACGCCAGAACGCCGAGGCTCAACTCGAGGTCAGGTCCGCGCCCGGCGAGGGGGTCGAGGTGACAATCTTCTTCGCCCGCGCCAAGGCGGCGCCCGATACGCACTGACGGGTGAATGGCCACTGGTCAGGCCGGGCCCCGGACGTCCTTTGAGGCCCGTTCCAACACCGCGGCGGGCGACTCGCCGGGCGCAACCTCGGCCACGCCGACCTCGAACTCGACCACGAAGGGCGAGCGGTCGGGGCCGGCGTCGAAGGCGGTGCAGCCGATGACGGCGGCGATCCGGTCGGCGGCGACGCGGGCCGCGGGGCCGCGCGTGGCGGGCAGGGCGAGGGCGAAGACATCGGCCGACAGGCGGGCCGCCGTGTCCTCGGTGCGAATCAGCCGCGACACCATGGCGCCGATCTGCGGCAGGGCGCGGTCCAGCCAGCCCTCCCTGCGGGCCTCGGCCACCGAAGCGGTCTCGGACACGCGCAGGACCACGACCGCCAGCGGCCGGCGGCGCAGGCGGGCGCCCTCGGCGACCCGGGCCAGATGACCGGCGAACAGCTCCGGCGTGAACAGGCCGGTGGCGGGATCGGTCAGGCCCGAGCCGCGCGCGCTCTCCAGCGCCCGGCGGATGGCGACGTGCCGGCGATGATGGCGGGCCAGGGCGACGATGCGCTCGGCGGTCTCCTCCTCCGGCGTGTCGGCCGCGGCCACGTCGGCGAAGCCGCGGTTGTAGAGCTCCGACAGATTGATCTCGCCGGAGCCGCGCAGATAGAGCACGGCCGGGATGTGGTAGAGCCGGGTGTTGCGCTTCATGCCCGAGGCGATCGACAGGGCCGGGGCGTGATCCTCGGCCCCCCACAGCACGGCGGCGTCGAACGGCCGCTCGTGCAGATAGTCGAAGGCGGTGTAGGGCGTCGGCGCGGCGACCACCTCGCAGCCGTGGGCGGCGAGGGCGTTGGACAGGGCGAGGAAATGGCGGTCGGGCTTGCCGGCGGCCAGCACCCTCAGCGGGCTGGCGTCCGGCTCGGCCGGCGGCAGGGGCTCGCCCCGGGCGGCGAAGGTGGCCTCGCGCAGGACGACCTCCTCCTCGGCGATGGCGGCGCGCACGAGGCTCTCGAGGCGCAGCGCCGCCTGGGCCGCGTGGGGCGCGCCGGACATGGCGATGTCGGCGATCCCCGGCGCCCAGTCCGCCGCCCCGGGGCCGATGGCCATGATCGGCAGGCGGCGGGGCGATACGGTCTGGCGCAGGGCGGCGACGCCCCCGACCGCGTCGGGCAGGCGCGCATCGAGAATCACCGCCTCCAGCGGCCAGTCGATCAGGACCTGCACGGCGCCGGCCAGCGATCGCGCCGTGACCGTGCGCCAGCCCAGCGCGTCCAGTCCCTGGCACAGGGGCCCGATCAGGTCGTCATCAGGGGCGACGACCAGGATGCGCGGATCGGAAGTCAAGGCGTGTCTCCGGCGGCCCCGGACCCGGGCCGCGATCGTTCGGGCGGACCATAGCGAGGGTCGGCGCGGCGAGGCAACCGGCGGCCGCGGCCTTTCCCCAGCGCCGAATTGCGCTAAACAGGGCGTTCCAGGGGCGGAACGGGACACCGGATTGCAAGCCAGGGCGGAGATGCAGGAGGCCGTGCGCTGGGCGACGCCGACGCTGTGGGGGCGGCTGGCCGTCAGGGCCTTCGCACGCAGCTGGGGCCGCGACGTCATGCTCTACACGGGCGGGGTGTCCTTCTTCGCCCTGCTGGCCGTGTTCCCCGCCATCGCCATCCTGATCGGCTTCTACAAGGCGGTGCTGTCGATCGGCCAGGTCAGCGAACAGGCCGCGGCCCTGGCCGACGTCATGCCGTACGCGGCCCGGGCCATCTTCATGACCGAGATCGATCGGCTGGCGAGGGCCTCGGCCGGCACCGTCTCGGCCCAGAGCGCCTTCGCCCTGATCATCGGCGGCTATGCGGCGCACCGGGGATTCAAGGCGTTGCTGGCGGGATTGAACCTGATCCATGATGAGACGGAGCCGCACGGCTTTCTCAAATTCAACCTGCTGGCCTTCTTCGTCGCCCTGTTCGCCTTCGCCCTGTTCACCGTCGTCTCGGGCGCCGTGGTCACCTCGCGCCTTCTGGCCCACGCCGGCCCCGGCGGCGCCGCGGACGGGGGAGGGGGAGACCTGTCTCTCGTGGGACTCTGGCCCGCTCTCGGCCTCGGGGTGGGACTGACCATGCTCTACCGCTACGCCATGTCGCACCGGACGCCGGTGGCCTGGTTCCCGGCCGTGGTCGGCGGGGTGGTGGCCACGGTGATGTCGACGATCTCTTCCTGGCTGTGCGCCATCTACGTCGAGCAGATCGCCCCGCTGGGGGCCACCTACGGTTCGGTCGGGGCCATCGTCGTGCTGCTGATCTGGCTGTCGTGGAACGTCAACGCCATCTTCTACGGCGGCGCCTTCGCGACCGAGATGGAGATCGTCCAGCGCTCCGCCGGCGCGCCGGAGCTGGACAGCAGCGAGCCGCTGCCGGCCTCGGTGGTCAGCCTGTCGGAGCGGCGGGCGTCTCGACCTCGATAGCCAGGACGCCGTCGGCCTCGACGATCGAGATCACCCGGCCGCCGATCCCCGTCATCAGATGCGGCACGTCGATGCGGGCCATCGGATCGGTGGCCAGCAGGGTCAGCCGTGTTTCCGGGGCGGCTCCGCCCATGGCCTTCTGAAGTCTCAGACCCGGGGTCGGGCAGCGGTGGCCGCGGGCGTCGACGATCATGCGCCGATCCGGTCCAGCAGCAGGTCGAGGGCGGCGCGCACGCTGTCCAGCCTGACCCGCTCGCGGCCGATGTCGCCGAAGCGGCGCTCGCGGTGGATCGCCCCCCGGGGGCCGCACGCGGCGAAATGCACCAGGCCGACCGGCTTGCCGGGCGACCCGCCGCCCGGGCCGGCGACGCCGGTGACGGCGACGGAAACCTGTGCCGCCGAGCGGGCGAGGGCACCCTCGGCCATGGCGCGGGCCACCGGCTCCGAGACCGCCCCGTGGCGGGCGATGAGCGCGGCCGGGAGGTCCAGAAGCCCGGTCTTGGCCGCATCGCTATAGGTCACGAAGCCGCGCTCGACGACCACCGATGATCCGGGCACGGAGGTCAGGGCGGCGCACACCAGACCGCCGGTGCAGCTCTCGGCCGCGGCGACCATCAGCCCGCGCGCCGCGGCGGCCTGCACGACACGGCGGGCGAGGAGGTCGATGTCTTCGGGGAACATGGGAAGGGAGGCTTTCCGAAGCGGCGGCGAGTCGGTCTAGGGTGGCGTATTGCGCCCGGGGGCGGCGCCAGCATACGGGGCGGGCATGAGCGACACCACTGGCGACGCCGAGGTCGGCGCGGGCGTGGTCCCCGGCGCGGGCCCGGGCCCCTCCGCCGCCCGCGGCCGGCCCGCCGACCGGTCGACCCCGCTGCTGTTCGCGGCGGCCATCTTCACCTCGGCGGCGCTGGTCTTCGTGGTCCAGCCGATGGTCACCAAACTGGTGCTGCCCATGCTCGGGGGATCCCCGGCGGTGTGGAACACGGCCATGGTGTTCTTCCAGGCGGCGCTGCTCGGCGGCTATTTCTACGCCCACCTGCTGCAGAGGGTCGCCTCGATCAAATGGCAGGTGGCGGTCCATCTGGCGCTGCTGCTGGCCGCCGCCCTGTTCCTGCCGCTGCGCATCAACGGCTGGCTCGGCGATCCGGACCCGGCCGCGCCGATCGCCTGGCTGCTGGCGACGCTGACGCTGTCGGTGGGGGCGCCGTTCGCGGTGCTGTCGGCCACGGCCCCGCTGCTGCAGGCCTGGTTCGCGCGGGTGCGGGCCGGCTATCCGGACGGCGAGAACCCCTATGTGCTCTACGCCGCCTCCAACCTGGGCAGTTTCCTGGCGCTGCTGTCCTATCCGTTCGTGATCGAGCCGCTGACCAGCCTGTTCGGCCAGCGGATGGGCTGGACCGGCGGCTACTGGACCTTCCTGCTGATGGTCGCCGCCCTGGCCTTCCTGGTCTGGCGACGGCGGCTCGAGGGCGAGGCCGGGCCCGCGCCGCTGGCGGCGACGCCGCCGATGCCGTGGCGCCGGAAGGCCGTGCTGGTGCTGCTGGCCGCGGCGCCGTCCAGCCTGATGCTCGGGGTGACCGCCCACCTGTCCACCGACGTGGCCTCGGCCCCCTTCCTGTGGGTGATGCCGCTGGCCCTGTACCTGCTGACCTTCGTCATCGCCTTCCAGGCCCGGCCGTGGATCCCCCTGCCGGTCACCCTGGTGGTGCAGGCGGCGCTGGGGTCGGTGGTGGTGCTGATCGTCGCCTTCCGGACCCTGGACCTCCGGATCGCCTTCGCGGTCCACATCCTGGCCTTCTTCTTCGCCGCCCTGATGTGCCACCAGATGCTGGCGGCGCGGCGGCCGCCGCCGGACCGGCTGACGGAATTCTACCTGCTGCTGTCGCTCGGCGGCGTGGTCGGGGGCGCCTTCACCGCCCTGCTGGCGCCGGTGATCTTCAACATGGTCTGGGAATATCCGCTGGTGCTGGTGCTGGTCGGGCTGGCGCGGCCCTGGAGCCGGCGGCGGCTGCGCGGCGAGGAGGTCGGGGCCCTGGCGGCCGTGGCGGTCCTGACGGCCGCGGCGGCCGCCCTGTCCTGGTGGATGACCGCCGACCCGGCGGCCTGGGCGGCCCTGTGGCGGCGGCTTCCGCTGTTCCCCCTGCAGACCCTGTGCATGCTGATCCTGGGCCCGGCCGTGGTCTGCGCCTTCCTGTTGCGCGACCGGGCCCAGGCCTTCACGGCCGCCCTGCTGATGATCGCCCTGTCGGCCCAGTTCGTCACCCGCGGCTATGACTACAGCTACTCCGAACGCAGCTTCTTCGGCGTCATGCGCGTCGCCAACCAGCGGGACGAGGGCCTGGGCGGCGACGTCCATGTGCTGACCCACGGCACCACCTGGCACGGTTCGCAGCCGCGGAGCCCCCTGCACGACTGCCGGCCGACGCTCTACTACCATCCGCTGACGCCGATCGGCCAGTCGGCCGGGATCGTCCAGGACCGGGGGCCGGCGCGGATCGGCGTGGTCGGCCAGGGGGCCGGGACCATGGCGGCCTACAAGCGGGCCGGGGATTCGCTGACCTTCTTCGAGATCGATCCGATGGTCGACCGGATGTCGCGCGACCCGCGCTGGTTCACCTATATCTCCGACTGCGCCGCGGGCGAGGTCCGGACCGTGCTGGGCGACGCGCGGCTGACCCTGGGGAACGAGCCGGCGGGAACCTACGACCTGCTGATCATCGACGCCTTCTCGTCGGACGCCGTGCCGACCCACCTGCTGACCGTCGAGGCCATCGAGGGCTATCTGCGGCTGCTGAAGCCCGAGGGGGTGGTGCTGCTGCACCTGTCCAACCGCAACCTCGAGATCGTCCTGCCGACCCTAGCCGCGGCCCGGGCGCTCGGCCGGCCGGCCCTGCACGGCCTCTATGTCGAGGACGAGTCCCTGCCGCAGATGGCCATCGCCTCGACCGAGGCCGTGATCATCTCGCCGACGGCGCGCGGCCTGGCCGATTTCCGCGGCAAGCCCAATTGGCGCGAGGCGCCCGAGACCTCGGTGCGGCCGTGGACCGACGACTACGTCAATCTGTTCGGGGCGTTGTGGCGATCGTTCCGGCCGCCGCCCGAGCGGCCCTAGGGCGAAATCGGTTTGGACGCGATCGCGTCCAAACCCGGATCTTCGCTCCAGCATTATACTGGAGCCCGATTCCCGGCATCGGCGGAATCGCGAAGCGATTCCTCCGCAACCGGTCAGGCTCTATAGTCAGGCGGGCAGGTCGATCGTCGCGATCGCCTGGGCCGCCAGCCCTTCGCCGCGGCCGGTGAAGCCCATGGCCTCGGTCGTGGTCGCCTTGACGCTGACCGCGTCGAGCGGCAGCGACAGCAGGCCGGCGAGGCGCTGGCGCATGGCCTGGCGGTGCGGCTTCACCTTCGGCCGTTCGCAGATCAGGGTGACGTCGACATTGACCAGACGGCCGCCGCGGGCCTGCAGCCGCTCGACGGCGTGGACCAGGAAGCGGTCGGACGACGCGCCCTTCCAGCGCGGGTCGGTCGGCGGGAAATGGTCGCCGATGTCGCCGTCGCCCATGGCCCCGAGGAGGGCGTCGGTCAGGGCGTGCAGGCCGGCGTCGGCGTCGGAATGGCCGATCAGCGCCTGGTCGTGGGCGATCTCGACGCCGCACAGCCAGACCGAGGCGCCGGGGCCCCAGCGATGGGCGTCAAAGCCCTGGCCGACGCGGGTCCGTCGGGGAAGCAGGGCCTCGGCCATGGCGAAATCCTCGGGGAAGGTCAGCTTCATCAGGCGCGGGTCGCCGGCGAGCAGCCTGACGACGCCGCCGGCGCGCTGGACGGCGACGGTCTCGTCGGTCGGCGGCTCGGCGTCGCTCCATGCGGCGTAGGCGGCTTCGACGGTGCGGCGGAGAAAGCCCTGGGGGGTCTGCATACGCCACAACCCCGCCCGGTCGACCGGGTCGCCCAGCCGGCCGCCCTCGCCGGCGCGCCGCAGGCTGTCCGCGACCGGGAGGGCGTAGGCGAAGCCGTCGGCGTCCGGCCGGAGGAACTCCGCCAGCATGCCGTGGATCAATTGCGTGTCGAGCAGCGGCCGGGCCGCGTCGTGGATCAGCACCACCGCCTCGGGGCCGCACCGCAGGGAGGAGAGGCCGGCCCGCACCGAGTCGGCCCGCGTCTCGCCCCCGGCGGCCGGGCGCCAGCCGGGCAGCCCCTGGAGCGCCGATTCGGCGCGGGCGACCTCGTCGGCCGGCACGACCACGACGATCTCCCGCGCCCGGCCGGTGGCCAGCATCGCCTCGACCGACCAGCGCACCACGGGCTTGCCGCCGAGCCGCCGCCACTGCTTGTCGCCGCCCGCCCGCGAGCCCGAACCGGCGGCGACGATGATCCCCGAGAACTCCATGCGGCCTTCTAATCGCCGCCGTCGTGCTTGACGAGGGCGGATCGAGCGGCGGTAAGGAGCCGATGGCGACAGGCGTGCAGATCGGCGACGTGTGGGTTCCCGGCCGGGTGCTGACCGCGCCCATGACCGGGATCACCGACCTGCCGTTCCGGCGGCTGGCCAGCCGGCTGGGCGCGGCCTATGTCGCCACCGAGATGGTCGCCGCCGCCGAACTGGCCCGGGCCCGGCCGGACGTGGTGCGCCGCGCCGCGGTCGGGGAGGGGCTGCCGCTGACGGTGATCCAGCTGGTCGGGCGCGATCCCGCCGCCATGGCCGAGGGCGCGCGCATGGCCGAGCGGGCCGGGGCCGACATCATCGACCTGAATTTCGGCTGTCCCGCCAAGGAGGTGACCGGCTCGGCCTGCGGCTCGGCGCTGATGCGGACTCCGGACCTCGCCTGCCGGCTGATCGAGGCCGCCGTCAACGCCACCTCGCGGCCGGTCACCGTCAAGATGCGGCTGGGCTGGGACGACCACAGCCGCAACGCCGCCGATCTGGCCCGCAGGGCCGAGGCCATCGGCGTGCAGGCGGTGACGGTCCACGGCCGCACCCGCCAGCAATTCTACACCGGCGCGGCGGACTGGGCCGCGGTCGGCGAGGTCAAGGCGGCGGTGTCCGTGCCCGTCATCGTCAACGGCGACATCGTCACGGCCGACGACGCCCGGGCGGCGCTGGCCCGGTCCGGCGCCGACGCCCTGATGCTGGGCCGGGGCGTCTATGGAAGGCCCTGGCTGGCGGCCCATCTGGAGCGGGCGCTGGCCGACGGGACGGTGCTTGAGGAGCCGGGCGCCGGCGAGCGGCTGGCCATCGTCGTCGAGCACCTGCGCGCCTCGGTGGCCTTCTACGGCCTGCCGCTCGGCCTGAAGATGTTCCGCAAACACCTCGGCTGGTACGTCGAGCAGGCGCCGTGGCCGGCCGATCCGCCGGAACGGCGCGCCGCCAAGGCGCGGCTGTGCCGGCTGGACAGCCCGGAACAGGTCGAGACGGCCCTGGCGGCGTTGTGGCGGCCTCTGACGCATTCCGGCAACTCAGCTGTTGATATCGAGCCACAGTTGACCGAAGCTGGAGCGGCATGAAGGACGCGCCCTCCACGCCGGCCGGAGCCGACGCCGCCTCTCCCGGGGGCCCGGCGCGCTGGTTCGCCGGCTGGTCCGAGGAGCGCCGGCGCACCGCCTTCCTGATCGCCTACACCGTCGCCTTCCTGATCACGGTGGCGGCCATCTGGCTGGTGGCGGTGGCCCCGGGCGCCAGCGGCGAGGGCGCCCGGGCCATGGCCAGCCAGGTCGTGCTGTTCATCCTCGCCGTCAACCTGCTGCTGATCGGCGGCCTGGCCGTCGTCGTCGGGCGGCGGGTGTTCTCCCTGGTTCGGCGCCGGACCCATGCGGCGGCGCGGCTGCACCTTCGCTTCGTCACCCTGTTCTCGCTGGCGGCGCTCGTGCCGGCGGTCCTGATCGCCCTGGTCTTCGGCGTCCTGGTCAACCGCGGCGTCGATCAGTGGTTCAGCGGCAACGTCCGGGCGGCGGTGGAGAACGGCGCCGATATCGGCCGCGCCTACACCAGCGACGTCTCCAGCGAGATCGACGGCGATCTGGCGGTGATCGCCGAGCAGCTGGAGGGCGTCCGCCCGCTGTTCGACAATCCGATCCAGTTCTCGGACGCCCTGGCCCAGGTCGGGCAGCTGTTCGGCTATCCGGCCATCTACATCCTCGGCGCCGACGGCGCCGTGCTGGCCAGCGGGGAGGGCCCCGACGCCCCGCCCTATATGGCCCCTCCGGCCGTCGCCCTGGAGGAGGCCGCCGCCGGCGAACTGCCCTCGGTGCAGCAGGTGACGCAGAATCCCGACGCGGTCCGCGGGCTGACGGCCTTTCCCGCCTATGGCGACGCCTATCTGTACGTGGTCCGGCCCATCCGGCCGGGGCTGATCGACCAGCTGGCCGCCGCCGAGCAGTCGATCGTCGCCTACCGGGAGGCGCAGGAAAGCCGGGATCGCATCCAGGCCGCCTTCGCCCTGAGCTATGTCGAGACCGCCCTGCTGGTGCTGGTCGGCGCGGTCTGGCTGGGGATGTCGGTGGCCAGCGCCATTTCGGCCCCGATCGGGCGGCTGGTCGAGGCCGCCGACCGCGTGGCCGGGGGCGACCTGACCGCCCGGGTGGAGGGCGACGAGGGTCCGGGCGAGATCAAGACCCTGACCGCGGCCTTCAACCGGATGACCGGCGATCTCCAGGCGCAGCAGGCGGCGCTGAGGACCGCCAGCGAGGAGGCGACCGGGCGGACCGTCTTCATCGAGACCGTCCTGTCCGGGGTCTCGGCTGGGGTCATCGGGGTGGACCGGCTCCGCCGCGTCTCGGCCATCAACGACAGCGCCGTGGAGCTGCTCGGACTGACCGCCGGCGAGGACGTCATCGGCCGGCCGCTGGGCGAGGCCGCGCCGGAGCTGGGCGAACTGGCCGGACGGGCGGAAGCCCATATCGAGGAGGAGATCGACGTCAGCCGGGGCGCCGAGACCCGCCGTCTGCGGGTCCGGATCGAGGGCGGCGTGGGCGGCGAGATGGTGCTGACCTTCGACGACATCACCCGGCTGGTCACGGCCCAGAGGAACGCCGCCTGGCGCGACGTGGCCCGGCGCATCGCCCATGAGATCAAGAATCCGCTGACGCCGATCCAGCTGTCGGCGGAACGGCTGCGGCGGCGCTATCGCAAACAGGTCGGCGACGACGTCGAGGTGTTCGACCGCTGCACCGAGACGATCATCCGCCAGGTCGGGGACATCGGCCGCATGGTCGACGAATTCTCGTCCTTCGCGCGGATGCCGGCCCCGCGCTTCAGCGCCGAGAACCCGGCCGAGCTGCTGCGCGAGGCGGTGTTCGCCCAGCGGGTGGCCGCGCCCGACATCGGCGTCGACCTGGTCGAACCCCTGCCCGAGGCGACCCTGCACGCCGACGGCCGCATGGTCGGCCAGGCCCTGACCAACATCCTCAAGAACGCCGGCGAGGCGGTCGCGGCCCGCCGGGCCGTCGCCCCGCGCCCCGGCGACGGCCGCCGCCCCGGCGTCTCGGCGCAGCTGGAAGTGGTCGAGGGCGCGGCCACCTTCATCATCGAGGACGACGGCGTCGGCCTCCCGGCCAAGGACCGCGAGCGGCTCACGGAGCCCTATGTGACGACGCGCGAGAAGGGCACCGGCCTCGGCCTCGCCATCGTCAAGCGTATCTGCGAGGAACACGGCGGCGAGCTCAGGCTCGCCGACGCCGAGACGTTGTCGGGGGCCCGGGTCTGCCTGGTCTTCCCCCTGAAATCTCCACTGGAAGCCGCCGCGGGCGGGGGCAGGGACGCCAAGCCGTCCCGGGCTCCGGCCGCGGCGGCCGGCGAATAGCGAGGCGACATGCGATCCACGGGAGCCGACATCCTGGTCGTCGACGACGAGGCGGACATCCGCGAACTGGTCTCCGGCCTGCTCGAGGACGAAGGCCACGGCGTCCGCACGGCCTCCAATTCCGACGAGGCGCTGGCGGCGATCCGGGCGCGCAAGCCGTCCCTGGCCCTGCTCGACATCTGGATGCAGGGCGGCGGCCTCGACGGGCTGGAGCTGCTGGACGTCGTCAAGGGGCTCGACCCCGACCTGCCCGTGGTGATGATCTCGGGCCATGGCAACATCGAGACCGCGGTGACGGCCCTGCAGCGGGGCGCCTACGACTTCATCGAGAAGCCGTTCAAATCGGATCGCCTGGTCGTCGTCGTCCAGCGCGCGCTCGAGGCCTCGTCGCTGAAGCGCGAGAACCGCCGGCTGCGCGCCCAGGTCGCCGCCCCCACCGGCTTCATCGGCAAGTCGGCGGCGGCGCAGGCGCTGCGCAACACCATCGCCAAGGTCGCGCCGGCCAACAGCCGGGTGCTGATCTCGGGTCCGCCGGGCAGCGGCAAGGAACTGGTGGCCCGCCAGATCCACGAGGCCAGCGCCCGGGCGCGCGGCGAGTTCGTGGCCATCGCCGCGGCCGGCATGACCCCGGAACGGCTGGACCTCGAGCTGTTCGGCGAGGAGGGCCAGGACGGCCGCCCCCGCAAGATCGGCGTGTTCGAACGGGCCCACAACGGCACCCTCTATCTGGACGACGTCGGCGATATGCCGCGCGAGAGCCAGAGCCGCATCCTGCGCGTGCTGGTCGAGCAGCGTTTCCGGCGGGTCGGCGGCGAACAGGACGTGCAGGTCGACGTGCGGGTGATCACCTCGACCTCGCGCGACCTCAAGCAGGAAATGGCCGAGGGGCGCTTCCGCGAGGACCTGTTCCACCGCCTGAACGTGGTGCCGATCCGGGTGCCGGCCCTGGCCGAGCGGCGCGAGGACATCCAGGATCTGGTCGACTATTTCATCGAGACCCTGGCGAGTTCGCAGGGCCTGCCGCGGCGGCGGCTGGGCGACGACGCCATCGCCGTGCTGCAGGTGCACCCGTGGCCCGGCAACGTCCGGCAGCTGAGGAACAACGTCGAACGGCTGCTGATCCTGGCCACCGGCGATCCCAACGAGCCGATCGGCGCCGACGCCCTGCCGCAGGAGGCGACCAGCGCCGGTTCGGGCGGCTCGCTGGGGGCCGAACGCATCATCGCCCTGCCGCTGCGCGAGGCGCGCGAGGTGTTCGAACGCGAATATCTCGCCGCCCAGATCATGAGGTTCGGCGGCAACATCTCGCGCACCGCAGCCTTCATCGGCATGGAACGGTCCGCCCTGCACCGCAAGCTCAAGTCGCTGGGCGTGTCGCCGGCGCGCGGCGCGGCCGAGGACGAGGACGAGGGAGCCGTCGGGGCATGAGCCGGGTCGCCTATGTCAACGGCCAGTACCGGCCGCACGCCGAGGCCACGGTCCATGTCGAGGACCGCGGCTTCCAGTTCGCCGACGGGGTCTATGAGGTCTGGTCGGTGTTCGACGGCCGGATGGCGGATTTCGACGGTCACATGACGCGGCTGCACCGCAGTCTGGACGAGCTGCGCATCCCCATCCCGATGACCCGCACGGCGCTGGAGCGGGTGCTGAAGGAGACGGTGCGGCGCAACCGGGTGCGTGAGGGCCTGGTCTATATCCAGGTGACGCGCGGCACGGCGCGGCGCGACCATCCGTTCCCGCCGGAGGGCACGCCGCCGAGCGTGGTGGTCACGGCGCGCTCCCTGCCCCTGTCGAAGGGCAATGCGGCGGCGGCGAAGGGGGTGGCCGTGATCACCCATCCGGACATCCGCTGGGGCCGCTGCGACATCAAGACGGTCGGCCTGCTGCCCAATGTGCTGGCCAAGCAGGCGGCCAGGGAGCGCGGCGCCGCCGAGGCATGGATGGTCGACGAGATGGGGCTGGTCACCGAGGGCTCCTCGACCAACGCCTGGATCGTCGACGAGAACGGCAAGCTGCGGACCCGCGACACCCAGGCCAACATCCTGCGCGGCGTCACCCGCGCGGCGGTGCTGAGGCTGATCGAGGAAGAGGGTCTGGAGTTCGAGGAGCGCGCCTTCTCGGTCGAGGAGGCGAAGCGCGCCCGGGAGGCCTTCTACACCTCGGCCAGCGGCTTCGTCATGCCGGCCGTTTCGATCGACGGGACGAAGATCGGCGACGGCACGCCGGGCCCGGTGGCGACCCGGCTGCGGACCCTGTATCTCGATCAGGCGATCCGCGACGCCATCTGACCTGCCGGGCATGGAATGAGATTGATCGGCCGGCTCCGACGCCTATGCTGACAAGGCCGGACGTCCGATCCGGGCCCGCGCCGCTCCCACGGCCGGAGAACAAGCAAGAACAGGCTGAACCTGCCATGTCGCAAGACAAGAACAAGAACCTTCAGGACACCTTCCTCAACAGCGTCCGCAAGACCAAGACGCCGTTGACCATCTTCCTGGTCAACGGGGTCAAGCTGCAGGGCATCGTCACCTGGTTCGACAATTTCTGCGTGCTGCTGCGCCGCGACGGCCAGTCGCAGCTGGTCTACAAGCACGCCATCTCGACCATCATGCCCTCGGCGCCGGTGCAGTTGTACGAGCCGGAAGCGGACGAGGATTGATCCCTCTCCAGCGTTCGCCGCGGGACGGTGAAAAGTGCTAGTGAGCCAGGGGTGAGCCGATGTGGCCGGCGTCGAGCTCCGTCCTGCTCACCCCTGGCTCACCAGCACTCCTCACCCAGAACACGCCCAGAGGCCCACGCCCTGACTTCCAGACATATCGACCACGCCGTCCCGCTGATCCGGGCCATCGTCATCCATCCCGACGGGCGCAGCGAAAGCTCGCGGCTGGCGGAAGAGCGTCTGGAGGAGGCCGCGGGCCTGGCCCGGGCGCTGGACCTCGACGTCCGCGCCGAGGAGATCGTGCGCATCCGCAAGCCGGCGCCCGCCACCCTGTTCGGCTCGGGCAAGGTCGAGGAGCTGGCGGCGCTGGTGCGGGCGGCCGAGGCCGAGGCCGTGGTCGTCGACGACCAGCTGACCCCGGTGCAGCAGCGCAATCTGGAGCAGGCCTGGGACGCCAAGGTCATCGACCGCACCGGCCTGATCCTGGAGATCTTCGGTCGTCGGGCGCGGACGAAAGAGGGCCGGCTGCAGGTCGAGCTGGCCCGGCTGGACTATGAGCGGTCGCGGCTGGTGCGGACCTGGACCCACCTGGAGCGGCAACGCGGCGGGGCCGGGACCATGGGCGGTCCCGGCGAGACCCAGATCGAGCTCGACCGGCGGATGATCGCCGACCGCATCGTCAGGCTGAAGGGCGAGCTGGAGGAGGTGCGGCGGACCCGCGGCCTGCACCGCAGGGCGCGCGCCCGCGCGCCGTTCCCGTCGGTGGCCCTGGTCGGCTACACCAACGCCGGCAAGTCGACCCTGTTCAACCGCCTGACCGGTTCGGACGTGGTGGCGAAAGACCTGCTGTTCGCCACCCTCGACACCACCCAGCGCACCATCCGCCTGCCGCAGGGCCGGCCGGCGATCGTCGCCGACACCGTCGGCTTCATCTCCGACCTGCCGCACGAACTGGTCGAGAGCTTCCGCGCCACGCTGGAGGAGGTGGGCGAGGCCGATCTGATCCTGCACGTGCGGGACATCGCCAGCCCCGACAGCGAGGCCCAGCGCAGGGACGTCGAGGCGGTGCTCGAGCAGATCGACACGCCGGAAGGCAAGACCCGCCGGGTGCTGGAGGTCTGGAACAAGATCGACCTGCTGGACGCCGAGGCCCGAGAGGCAGTGCTGGGCCAGGCCGGGCGGCTGCGGGCCCAGGGCAGGGCGGTGGCGGTCTCGGCCTGGACCGGGGAGGGGATCGAGGCCCTGCGCGAGACCATCGCCGGCCTGATCGACGACGACCCGGAGACGGAACTGGTGCTCGACCCGTCGCAGGGCGAGGCCCTGGCCTGGCTCTATGAGAACGGCCGGGTCACCGGGCGCGAGACGGACGCCGCGGGCCGCACCCGTCTGACGGTGCGGCTGCACCCGGCGGCGCTGGGACGGTTTGAAAGGCAGTTTCAGACCGCCGTCTGATCGGTCAGGCCGCGCGAACTTCCAACGTCACGCCCGACGCGGTCTGCAGCACGCCGATGACGGCGAACAGTTTGCCGGCCGTCGGATTGCCGCCGGGGCCGAACATCCGCATCAGGCTCTTGGCGGGCGTCCCGGTCTGCGCCGACAGGGATTCGAACCCGACCGTCGCATTGATGAAGTCGCGCAGCACGGCCCTGCCGGCAGCGACGTCGCCTTCGAGCAGGGCGTTGACGCCCTCGGTCAGCAGGGCCTGTTTGAACGCCGGGTCGCGCGCGACGCGCGCCTGCACCGTGTCCTTGAATGATCGGGTCAGGGCCATC
>NZ_CALMZS010000204.1 GCF_937870815.1 uncultured Brevundimonas sp. | reverse complement strand
GTCGAGGCCAGCGCCCTCAGGATGTTGCGCTTCACCCCATAGTCGACGACGACGACCGACCGGTCCGAGGCGTCGACCCGCGGATGGCCTTCCGGCCAGTCCCACAGCCCCTCGTCCCAGTCGAACGACTGCAGGGTCGAGGCGTCCTTGGCCAGATCGAGCCCGACCAGCCCGCTCCACGCCTTCGCCTGCGTCACCAGGGCGTCGAGGTCGAAGCGGCCATCCGGATCGTGGGCGATGACCGCGTGCGGGGCGCCGGCGTCGCGAATGCGCGCGGTCAGCGAACGGGTGTCGATTCCCGCCAGCCCGACCACGCCGCGCCGCTTCATCCAGGCGTCGAAGCCGCTGTCGCTGCGCCAGTTGGCTGGATCGGTCGGCACGTCGCGGAAGACCGCCCCGCGCGCCGAGGTGTCCGATCCGCCGCCGATCTGCTCAACGTCCTCGACATTCACCCCCGTGTTGCCGATGTGCGGGAAGGTGAAGGCCAGGATCTGGCTCATGTAGGACGGGTCGGTCAGGATTTCCTGATAGCCGGTCATGGCGGTGTTGAAGACCACCTCGCCGAGCGCCGAGCCGGTCGCGCCGCAGCCGAGGCCCTGCAGGATGGTCCCGTCCGCCAGCGCGAGCACGCCGGTGACGCCGGGGAGAAGCTTGGTGTTCATGGCGACCTCGTAGCACCGAATCCCGGCGAGCAAACGGCGCGGTGGTTAGGCGTCGCCAACCGCCGGGTCAACCGGCGCCGCCGCCAGCCTCCGGGGCCGGTCCACGCCTCCGTCCCGGCGCTCAGACGACGACCGCGTCCATGCCGGCGAACACCGCGTGGGTGGCCCCGGCGGCCTGGGCCGCAAGGCCCCGGTCCGGCCGCAGGTTCAGCAACAGAATCTGGGGACAGGCCTGGCGCGCCGCCCCGATCAACCCGGCCGCCGCCTGCCAGCCGCGGGCGCTCTCATGCTCGACGCCGGCGAAGTCGATGGCGAGGCAGTGGGCGCGGGCCTGCGACAGTCTGAGCGCCGCGCCGGCGTCGGGGGCGATATGCAGGATCAGGCCCAGGGCGCCCGTCTCGAAATGCTCGATCGCCTCCCGCACCGCCTCGGGCGGCGCCTGCTCCAGTCCGCCCACGACCTCGACCAGCAGGGTTCCCGGCGCGGACGCGTGCTGCATCTCGGCGCACAGCAGGTCGAACCGGCCGCCGCTCGAGGCCACCGTGCGCCAGAACGCGGGCAGCACCCCGCTGTCGTTGGTTCCGAGGCGCAGCAGATCGAGGCCGTCGCGCAGGGTCTGGGTGTCGATGCGGACCAGGTCCGCCGGCTCCAGCGTGCGCCGGCCGAGCCCGAGCAGGGCGCTTTCGCCGCCGCGATGGCGCACGCTCCGGCGAATCCGGCGGGCCACGGGCGTCGAACGGGCGAGATCGAACACCGGCTGCGCCGCCAGCGTCACCACCAGTTCGCGCCGGGCGCGCGTCAGCAGGGTGAAGGTCAGGCTCTCGTAGGGCGCGGCGTAGGACCGCCGCCCCTCGAGGCTCGAGGCCGATTCCTGTAGACCGTCGCCCGCCGCGTCACGGTCCAGCGACGCCGTGAAGGTGGCCGGGTATCCCGGGTCGTTCCTCATGACCGTTTCTCCCGCCGGTCGAAAAAATACCCTCCCCCGCCTTAAGCAAGCGCCCTCAGGTGAAAACACATCCCTGACAAACATGGTCAAATCGCCGTTCACCATCTGTGTTCCCGAAGCGGAATTCGCTCGCATTCTTCGCTCGCATTCGCAGGTTGACCGGCTCGCCGGCGCGGGTCAGGAGAGCCCATGCCCATCACCACGGTCGGCCTCGACGCCGACGACACCCTTTGGCACAACGAGACCGTCTTCCGGCTGACGCAGGCCCGCTTCCTGGACCTGCTGACCGACCACGAAAACGCTGCGATCGAGGCGCGGTTGGCCGAAATCGAACGGCGCAATCTCCGGCTCTATGGTTACGGCGTGAAGGGCTTCACCCTGTCGATGATCGAGACCGCGATGGAGATGTGCGACGGCGAACCGCCGGCCGGCGTGATCCGCGAGATCCTCGCTGCGGGCCGCGAGATGCTGGCCCATCCGGTCGAGACCCTGCCCGGCGTCGACGAGGCGCTGGCGCGGCTGTCGGAGCGGTACCGGCTGGTGCTGATCACCAAGGGCGACCTGCTGGATCAGGAACGCAAGCTGGCCGCGTCCGGGCTCGGCGACCTGTTCGCCGCCGTCGAGATCGTTTCCGAGAAGGACCGGACCACCTACGAACGGGTCTTCGCCCGCCACGGCACCGGCGCCGCCGAGGCGGTGATGGCGGGAAACTCGATGAAGTCGGATGTGCTGCCGGCGCTGGCGGCCGGGGCCTTCGCCGTGCACATCCCCTACGTCGTCACCTGGGCCCACGAGTTGGCGGATGCGCCCGGGGCCCAGCCGCGCTACGGCGCGCTCGACCGCATCGCGGACCTGCCCGGCTGGATCGATGCGCGGTCGGACGGATAAGCGCTTGCTCCGCCGTCCCCCCGTCTTTAGACGGGCCGCTTGACCGACAACCCGAACCGCCCCGCGCCGGCCACGCCCGCGCCGGGTCCGCGCGCGCGAGGAGACCTGCCGCCTTGACCGACGCCGACGTCCCTCACGAAGAGCGCGACGCCATGGTCCGGGCGTCGCTGGCGGCCCACGGCGACCGCGGCGTCACGCCCCGGCACACCCTGTTCTACTTCTACGGCGACGGGGCCCACGACGACCTCAACGAGGTGGCGCGGCGCGCCGGGTTCCTGACCCGGGGCCACGACGACCGCACCATCCTGGAAGCCACGATGGCGGTCGACGAGGGCTCGTTCGCCCCGGTCTCGGCGATGATGCAATCCTGGGCCGCGGCCTTCCAGCTGGACTACGACGGCTGGGAATGCGCGGTCGTGACGAACTGAAAGTCTTGTAAAAACAATGCCTAAACGCACGGACATCCAATCTATCCTGATCATTGGGGCGGGGCCCATCGTGATCGGACAGGCGTGCGAGTTCGACTATTCCGGCGTCCAGGCGTGCAAGGCGCTGAAGGCCGAGGGATATAGGGTCGTCCTGGTCAATTCCAATCCGGCCACGATCATGACCGACCCGGAGGTGGCCGACGCCACCTATATCGAGCCGATCACGCCGGAATTCGTCGAGCGCATCATCGCCAGGGAGCGGCCCGACGCCCTGCTGCCGACCATGGGCGGGCAGACGGCGCTGAACACGGCCCTGGCGCTGGACGCCTCGGGCGCGCTGAAGAAATGGGGCGTCGAGATGATCGGGGCCCGCGCCGAGGTCATCGACAAGGCCGAGGACCGGCAGAAATTCCGCGACGCCATGGACAGGCTGGGCCTCGAGAGCCCGCGCTCCAAGGCCATCCATCACATCGACGAGGCCGACGACGCCCTGGCCTTCGTCGGCCTGCCGGCCATCGTCCGCCCGTCCTTCACCCTCGCCGGCACCGGCGGCGGCATCGCCTACAATGTCGAGGAATTCAAGGAGATCGTCGAACGCGGCCTCGACCTGTCGCCGACCACCGAGGTGCTGGTCGAGGAAAGCGTGCTGGGCTGGAAGGAGTATGAGATGGAGGTGGTCCGCGACCGGGCGGACAATTGCATCATCATCTGCTCGATCGAGAACATCGACCCGATGGGGGTGCACACCGGCGATTCCATCACCGTCGCCCCGGCCCTGACGCTGACCGACAAGGAATATCAGCGGATGCGGACCGGCTCGATCAACGTGCTGCGCGAGATCGGCGTCGAGACCGGCGGATCCAACGTCCAGTGGGCCATCAACCCGGCCGACGGCCGGATGGTGGTGATCGAGATGAACCCGCGGGTGTCGCGCTCGTCCGCCCTGGCCTCCAAGGCCACCGGCTTCCCGATCGCCAAGGTCGCGGCCCGGCTGGCCGTCGGCTACACCCTCGACGAACTGACCAACGACATCACCCGGGTGACGCCGGCCTCGTTCGAGCCGTCGATCGACTATGTGGTCACCAAGATCCCGCGCTTCGCCTTCGAGAAATACCCCGGGGCCGAGGCCAGCCTGTCGACCTCGATGAAGTCCGTCGGCGAGGTCATGGCCATCGGCCGCACCTTCCAGGAGTCGATGCAGAAGGCCCTGCGCGGGCTGGAGACCGGCCTGACCGGCTTCAACGAGATCGAGATCGACGGCGTGCTCGAGGTCGACGACGACGCCTCCGCCCGCGCCGCCGTGGTGCGGGCCCTGGGCCAGCCGACGCCGGACCGCATCCGCGTCATCGCCCAGGCCTTCCGCCACGGCCTGTCGGTCGAGGAGGTCAACGCGGCCTGTTCATATGAACCGTGGTTCCTGCGCCAGATCGCCGACATCGTGCGGGAGGAAGGGCATATCCGGGTCAAGGGGTTGCCCGGGAGCGAGCTCACCGAGCCCTTCCCCCTTGATGGGGGAAGGGTTGGGTTGGGGGTGAAACTGTCAGCGGATGACGGCGCCGCCGGGACAGCTTCCGCCGACACCGTCACCCCCAACCCCGGCCCTCCCCCCATCAAGGGGGAAGGGGGCGATGTGGCTGCGAAGGAGTTTCGCCGTCTGAAGGCCAAAGGCTTTTCCGATGCGCGCCTCGCGGAGCTGACGGGGACGACCGAAGCCCATGTCCGCGCCCTGCGCCGCCGCCTGAACGTCCGCCCCGTGTTCAAGCGCATCGACACCTGCGCCGCCGAGTTCGCCAGCGCCACCGCCTATATGTATTCGACCTATGAGACCGGCGCCCTCGGCCAGGTTCCCGAGTGCGAATCCAACCCAACCGACAGAAAAAAAGCGATCATCCTGGGCGGCGGGCCGAACCGGATCGGGCAAGGGATCGAGTTCGATTACTGCTGCTGCCACGCGGCCTTCGCCTTCGCCGACATCGGCGTCGAGTCGATCATGGTCAACTGCAACCCCGAGACGGTGTCGACCGACTATGACACCTCGGACCGGCTGTATTTCGAGCCGCTGACGGCCGAGGACGTGCTGGAGCTGATCGAGGTCGAGCGCTCGACCGGAAACCTGATCGGCGTGGTCGTCCAGTTCGGCGGCCAGACGCCGCTGAAGCTGGCCCACGCCCTGCATGAGGACGGGGTGCCGATCCTGGGCACCAGCCTCGACTCCATCGACCTGGCCGAGGACCGCGAGCGCTTCCAGGTCATGCTGCACGACATCGGCCTGATGCAGCCGCCCAACGGACTGGCCCGCAGCGCCGAGGAGGCCGCACAGAAGGCGGAGGAGGTCGGCTATCCGGTCGTGCTGCGCCCCTCATACGTGCTGGGCGGGCGCGGCATGGTCATCGTCCACGACCGCGAACAGCTGGACCGTTACGTCGGCGAGGCCATGCGGGTGTCGGGCGACGATCCGGTGCTGATCGACCACTATCTGAACCGCGCCACCGAGGTCGACGTCGACGCCCTGTGCGACGACGAGACGGTGTTCGTGGCCGGGGTGCTGGAGCATATCGAGGAGGCCGGGGTGCATTCGGGCGACAGCGCCTGTTCGATGCCGCCCCACTCGCTGCGGCCCGAGACCATCGCCGAGCTGAAGCGCCAGACCGGGGCCATGGCCCGGGCCCTGAAGGTGCGCGGCCTGATGAACGTCCAATTCGCCATCGAGGAGCCGCACTCGGCCGAGCCGCGCATCTTCGTGCTGGAGGTCAATCCGCGCGCCAGCCGCACGGCCCCCTTCGTGGCCAAGACCATCGGCCGGCCGATCGCGTCGATCGCCGCCAAGGTCATGGCCGGCGTGCCGCTGAAATCCTTCGGCCTGGCCGACAGGCCCTATGACCATATCGCCGTCAAGGAGGCGGTCTTCCCCTTCGCCCGTTTCGCCGGGGTCGACACCGTGCTGGGCCCCGAGATGCGCTCGACCGGCGAGGTCATGGGTCTGGACTGGAGGCGCGACGGCGAGGCCGACATGGCCCCGGCCTTCGCCCGCGCCTTCGCCAAGAGCCAGATCGGCGGCGGCACCACCCTGCCGGTCTCGGGCTGCGCCTTCGTCTCGGTCAAGGAGGACGACAAGCCCTTCATCGTCGAGGCGGTGAAGACGCTGATCGGCGAGGGCCTTTCCATCATCGCCACGGCAGGCACCCACGCCTTCCTGACCGCCCAGGGCTTCGAGGTCGGCCTGGTCAGGAAGGTTCTGGAAGGCCGCCCGCACATCGTCGACGCGATGAAGAACGGCGAGGTCCAGCTGGTCTTCAACACCACCGAGGGCAAGCAGTCGCTGCAGGACAGCTTCAGCCTGCGCCGCACCGCCCTGATGATGAAAATCCCCTATTACACCACCACCGCGGGGGCGCTGGCCGCCGCCCAGGCCATCGGGGCGATCAAGGCCGGCGAGCTGGATGTGCGGCCGATCCAGGACTACGGCTAGGGGGTCCTCGGGGGCCCTCGACGTTCAAGCCCACCCGTGTCATGCTGAGCTTGAACCGGAGTGTCTGCATGACCGCCCGCACCGTCATCAGAGATTATGTGATCTGGAGCAAACACCTCCACGGCGACCAGTCGCTGCCTGCCAGGATTGAAGCGCTGGAAGCGGGTGAAACCATCCAGCTGGCTGTGGACGGCGTGCCCGGCACCTGGACCAAGATGGCCCGGGGCAAGGACGGTCGCCCCACCCCGGGCATCCGCCCCGTCGGCTCCGCCCAGGATTTCTGGCGGGAGCTGTACGAGAAGCGGAGAGGCAATGAGGTGTCTGTGAGTCCCATCGTTGACGACAGGCCTGTCGTCTATCCCGCCCTGGCGCGGACGCCGGAGGAGCGTGAGGCCGCAATAAGGAGCCTGCTCAGCGTTGTTGGTAAAGGCTATCGTTCCGACGGCACGGGCTGGACCCGCGACGAGATGCATGAGCGGTGATCACGCTGGACTCCAACGTGGTGCTGTATCTTCACGACGATGGCCAGCCGGAAAAACAGGCCGTCGCGGCGCAGGTGATCTCGACGTTGGCCGCGCAACGCTCCCCGGTGGCGCTGCAGGTGGTCGGCGAAACCCAGAACATTTTGCGTCGAAAGTTCAAGCTGCCGCCGCCGCTCGTCGCCGAGTTGGCCACTCGCATTCTGACCGGGTTCGATATGGCGATACCGGCGCCGAGCGACGCCGTGACTGCCCTGGATGAGATGGCACAGGGCCGTCTGAGCTATTGGGACGCACTCCTGATCGCGTGCGTGAAACGAAACGGCTGCTCGACGCTGATCACCGAAGATATGCAGGACGGAGCTACGATTCTCGGCGTTGAGATCGTGAACCCGTTTGGGCCAGACGGCCTGTCCTCCCGGGCCTCCGAACTGCTCGCCGCCTAGACCCCCGCCAGCGGGTCCGCCTCCGCCGGGGCGTCCCTCCCCTCCACGATCCGCGCCGCCGCGAGGTCGCCGGTGACATTGCCGATGGTGCGGAAGATGTCGGGGATGACCTCGACCGCCAGCAGCAGCGGCAGCACCTGGATCGGCACGCCCATGGCGAGGCAGATCGGGGCGACGGAGACGAAGAAGCTGACCTGACCGGGCAGGCCGACCGAACCGATCGAGATGGCGATCGCCGTCAGCCCGCCGGCGACCCAGGCGGCCGGGCCGAGATCGACGCCGTGCAGATGGGCGACGTAGATGACCACGGCGAGATTGGCGACCGGGCTG
>NZ_CALMZS010000203.1 GCF_937870815.1 uncultured Brevundimonas sp. | reverse complement strand
TCCGACAGGGTGATGGCGACCTTGCGTCCGGCGGCGTGGGCGCACGCCGCGGCGGCCTCGAAGGCGGCGCGGGCCGGGGCCGGGTCGAACAGATAGCCTTCCAGATAGACGATGGCCGAGGCCCCGATCAGGTCCGCATCGATGTCGGCGGCGGACAGCTGGTTGGCGGCGCCGAGGAAGGTGCACATGGTGCGCTGGCCGTCGGGCGTGACGTTGATCATGCAGACGCCGGTGGCCCCGCCCGCCAGCGGCGGGGTCTCGAAATGGACCCCGACGGCGCGGATGTCGTGGCTGAAGACCCCGCCCAGCATGTCGTCGGCCACCTTGCCGATATAGGCCGCGCGACCGCCGAACGAGCCGATCCCGGCCACGGTGTTGCCGGCCGAGCCGCCCGAGGCCTCGACCCCGGCGTTCATGGCCGCATAGAGGGCGGCGCTGCGCCCGGCGTCGACCAGCTGCATCGAGCCGGGGGTCAATCCCTGCGCCTCCAGAAAGGCGGGGTCGCAGGGGGCCAGCACGTCAACGATGGCGTTGCCGACGGCGCAGACGTCATAGGTAGGGTTCTGGGTCATGGGCGGGGCCATAGCGGGACGGGCGGGGTTTGGCGAGAGGGCGCGTGAGCCGGGCGCCAGTGAGTAGCGCCAGTGAGCAAGAGGTGAGCGAATCCGCGCCAGGACTGAGGCCGTCGGCTCACCCCCTGCTCACTGGCACTACTCACCAAGGGTCCGCCCGGCTATCACCAGCCGCATGACCGAGATCGCCGTCCTCACCCCCGATCCCGCCGACCCCTCCTACGCCGGCCAGTGGCCCGGAGTGCTGGAGCGCCTCGCCGACGCCCTGTCCACGGCCGGGATCACCGTCGAGGCGACGCCCTGGACCGACCATGTGGAGGACGCCTCCGGCCTGACCGCCTGTCCGCTGGTCCTGCCGCTGATCGTCTGGGGCTATCACCGCGACCATGGGCGGTGGATGCGGGCCTGCGAAACCTGGTCGGCGGCCGGCGTCAGGATGCTCAATCCGCCGCCGGTGATCGGCTGGAACTCCGACAAATCCTATCTCGGCCGTCTGGCGGAACAGGGCGTGGCCATCCCCCCGACAGTCTGGATCGACGGCCCGACCCAGGCCGATGTCGACGCCGCCTTCGACCGGTTCGAGACCGACACCGTCATCGTCAAGCCGCGCGTCTCGGGCGGCGCGTGGAAGACCCTGCGCCTGTCGCGCGGCGACCGGCTGGCCGACGCGCCCGGCGGCCCGGCGATGATCCAGCCCTATCTGCCGTCGATCGAGACCGAGGGCGAAACCAGCCTGCTGTTCTTCGGCGGCCGGCTCAGCCACGTGGTCGAGAAGCGGCCGGTGGCGGGCGAATTCCGCATCCAGGTCCAGTTCGGCGGCCGGTACGCCGCCCTGGCCGAGCCGCCGGCCGGCGCGCTGGCCCTGGCCGAACGGACCCTCGCCGCCATCGGCGAGGACCTGCTCTACGCCCGCATCGACATGGCCCGCGGCCCGGACGGCGAATGGCTGCTGATGGAGGCCGAGCTGATCGAGCCGGACTTCTACCTCGGCTCGGCCCCGGAGGGCGGGCGGCGGTTCGCGGAGGCGGTGAAGGCGCGGCTGTGATCCCTCTCCCGAGGGGAGAGGGGTTGAGCGCACGAGAGCGCAGCGATCGTCCTTGCGCGAAAGGGTGAGGGCGTCCGGCGCCAGGGACGTCAGGCTCCGTAACCCCTCATCCTCCCACTCGGCTGCGCCGAGCGGGCCCCTCCTTCTCCCGATGGGAGAAGGAAACCTAAGTCGCCTCCCCCAACGCCGTCAGCCCCGCCCGTGACGGACACAGGTCGCTGATCACGCAGGCGCTGCACTTCGGTCGCCGCGCCGTGCAGGTGTAGCGGCCGTGCAGGATCAGCCAGTGGTGGGCCCTGGGCAGCCAGCGCTCGGGCACCACCCGGAACAGCTGGGCCTCGACCTTGTCCGGGGTCCCGGCGTTGGCCAGCCCCAGCCGGTGCGAGACGCGGAAGACATGGGTGTCGACGGCGATGGCGGCCTCGATGCCCAGTTCGTTCAGCACCACGCTGGCGGTCTTGCGGCCGACGCCGGGCAGGGCCTGAAGGTCGGCCCGGTTGAGCGGAACCTCGCCGCCGTGCCGCTCCAGCAGGATGCGGCTGAGGGCGATGACATTCCTCGCCTTGCCGCGATACAGGCCGATCGACGAGATGAAGGGGATCAGCCCCGCCTCGCCCAGGGCCAGCATCTTCTGCGGCGTGTCGGCGACGGCGAACAGCCGGTCGGTGGCCCTGTTGACCGCGACGTCGGTGGCCTGGGCCGACAGGGCCACGGCGACCACCAGGGTGAAGGGGCTGGACCAGTTCAGCTCGGTCTTCGGATCGGGCATGACCCGCGCCAGCCGCCCGAAGATCGCCTCGACCCGGTCCTCGTCCGGCGGCCAGCCCAGCACAGGGACCACGGCGCCGGTCATCACGGCGGGGCGTTTCGGCGCGGGCTTCCTGGAACGGCCCTTCGCCGGGGCTTCTGGGGGCTTCATGCCCCGTCGTCGCCGGGCGGGAGACCCGCGTCAAGATCAGCGCCTCCGGCAGGCGACCGACCCGCTGCAGGCCGGCCCGGAGAAGGGCCGACAGATCATCGACGCCGCGGTCTTGCCGTAGGCGCTATTGGCGCGCACGGTCCCGACATGATCGATCAAGCCCACCGCACCGCCCGCGCGGGCCAGGAACTGCTTCAGGCCTCGGGCGACGTCATCACCCGGCGGCTGGAGATCGTCGCCGACGGCTGGCGCGACCCGCTGAAGGCCGACCTGCGCGAACTGGGCCTGATGGGCTCGGAGAAGGTCGAGGCCCTGACCGCCTCGGCCAGCGCCGGCCTCGACGGCGCGGTGAGCCTGGCCGCCGCGGCGACCGCCGTCGCCGCCCGGGAATCCGCCGCCGCCCAGGGCGCCCTGAACGCCGTCCTGACCGCCCGCAACCCGGCCGAGGCCGCCCTGGCGCAGGGCGGCTGGATGACGGCCGCCATGGGCCGGGCGGTCAGCGACGGCTGGGCCTTCGGCGCCTCGATGCTGAGGCTGCAGGCCGAGACCCTGGCGCCGATCCACGCCGCCGCCGTCGCCAATTCGAAACGTCTGAAGCGCAAGCCGCGACGGGTGTAACGGGTGTCCCGGCTGTCGCGGATTTTGTCGACGATGTCCCGGACCGTCTGTCACGCATGTCTCGCCCGAAATGTATCGGGTGGCGGCAACCGGAAATTCTACCGGAACGGCGGCTCGTCGAAGGCGCGCAGCTTGCGCGAATGCAGCCGGGCGCCCTCCTGACGCAGCAGGTCGACGGCCTGGATGCCGATCTGCAGGTGTTCGGAGATCGAACCCTCATAGAAGCGGTTGGCCTGGCCCGGCAGCTTGATCTCGCCGTGCAGCGGCCGGTCCGAGACGCACAGCAGGGTGCCGTAGGGCACCCGGAAGCGATAGCCCTGGGCGGCGATGGTGGCGCTCTCCATGTCGATGGCCACGGCCCGGCTCTGGTTGAAGCGCTGGGCCGATTTTGAATAGCGCAGCTCCCAATTGCGGTCGTCGGTGGTCACCACCGTGCCGGTGCGCAGCCGCCGCTTGACCTCCTCGCCCGGCGCGCCCGAGACCATCCTGGCCGCGTCGTAGAGGGCCCGCTGGACCTCGGCGATGTTGGGGATGGGGATGTCCGGCGGCAGCACGGCGTCGAGCACGTGATCGTCGCGCAGATAGGCGTGGGCCAGCACATAGTCGCCGATGACCTGGCTGTCGCGCAGGCCGCCGCAGTGGCCGATCATCATCCAGGCGTGGGGGCGGGTCACGGCCAGGTGGTCGCAGATGGTCTTGGCGTTCGACGGCCCGACCCCGATGTTGACCAGGGTGATGCCGTTCCAGCCCGGCGCGGTCAGGTGGTAGGCGGGCATCTGGTGCTTCTTCCAGGCCGCGTCCATCACCGCCTGCCCGGGGTTCGGGGTGTCCCGCGTGATCACCACCCCGCCGGCGCAGGACAGGGTCTGGTAGGGGCTGGCCGGATCGGCCAGCTGGGCGCAGGCCCAGCGCACGAACTCGTCGACGTACCTGTTGTAATTGGTGAACAATATATAGGATTGCACATCCTCCACCGGCGTCCCGGTATAGTGTCTGAGCCGGGCCAGGGAGAAGTCGGTGCGCAGGCCGTCGAACTGGGCCAGCGGGAAGTCCTCGCCGGGGTCGAACAGGCCGTCGGAGATTTCGTCGCCGATATGGGCCAGGTCGGTGGTCGGGAAATGGCGGGCCACGGCGGCGGTCTGGCTGCGGTCCAGGGTCACGGCCGAGCCGTCCATGACATAGGGAAAGGGGATTTCCTGCTCCGACGGGCCGACCTGGAAGGTGGCGCCGTAGTCGGCCTCGAGCAGGCCCAGCTGCTCGGCCAGATAGGGCCGGAACAGTTCGGGGCGGGTGACGGTGGTGGAATAGACGCCGGGCCGCGACAGGCGGGCGTAGGAGCGGCTGGCCAGGTTGGCGGGGCGGTCGCCGAACCAGCTGACCCGCAGCCGGGGATAGGTGAACAGGCCCCGCGCCCGGGCCTCGGGGTCGGGCCGCTCGCCGGTGGCGAGGAAGGTCCGCACCGCCTCGCGCAGATTGGTCACGGCCTGGTCGTAGAGGGTTTCGAGGCGGTCCAGCGCCGCCGGGCCGCCGAGGGCCGATGTGTCGGAGTCTGTCATGGCCTCCGATAACGGATGATGATGACCTTGGCGAGACGACCGCGGCTCAGGCCAGCTCCCGCCGCAGGAAGGCGGTGACATCGTCCAGCACCGGCGCCTTCTTGCGGAACAGCGGCGAGAAGGTCGCGATCAGGTCGGCGTGATTCAGCCCCGGGTAGAGTTTGGCCTCGCAGCGACCGCCGGCCGCGATCATCCGCCCGCACAGGATGGTGGTGTCCTCGGCGTGCACCACCTCGTCCTCCGTCCCGTGACCCAGCCACAACGGCGGGGCGTCGGGGCGCACGAAGGTCACGGGCTGGGTCAGGGTCAGGTCCGGGGCGCGGCCGAAGGCGTTGATCGAGGCGGGCACGTCGAGCGGCAGGAAATCATAGGGGCCCGCCAGGCCGGCCGCCGCCCTGATCAACCCCGGCGCGCCGGCGGCGGCCATATAGCGGCGGTCCAGCGCGATCATGGTCGCCAGATGGGCCCCCGCTGAATGGCCGATGACGCCGAGGCGGCCGGGGTCGCCGCCATACCGCGCCGCGACCGAGCCGGCGTGCGCCGTCGCCGCCGCCGCGTCCTCGATGAAGCCGGGGAAGCGTACGGTCGGGACCAGCCGGTAGTCCGGCACGGCGACGACGAACCCCCGCGCCGCAAGGGCGTGGGCGGCCCAAGCATACTGCGACCGCTCGCCCGAGTCCCAGCCGCCGCCGTAGAAGAACACCAGCACCGGCCACGGCCGGGCCGGGACGGCCGTCGGGGCGAGGATGTCGAGGCGCTGGCGCGGATCGTCGCCGTAGGCCAGGGCGCGGGCCCGCCGCCGGACGCCGCCGTCGCGGGGGCCCAGCGCGTTCAGCGCGCCCAGCGGCGAACAGGCGGCGGCCAGGGCCGCGGCGGCGGGGGCGAGGAATCCTCGGCGGGTCATCGGGCCAGGATAGCCGCAAAGCCCCGCTTCGGCCCAGTCACCTCGCCGACGAGATCAGCGCGCCGCAGTTGGCGTCCTCGGCCAGCCCCGGATCGACGAAGGCGGCCAGCGCCGCGAACGGATTGACCAGCGCCCCCAGCAGGCCGCCGACGCCCAGTTGCGCCGCCACCGCGCCGCGGTCGACATCGACCTTCGGCGAGGTCAGCGGCCCCCGCGCCAGGATCGGGGCCCACAGCCGGACGAGGCGCGGCTCCTTGGTCTCGCCGTCGATGCGCAGGTTCATGGTCTCGGCCCCGAGGTCGATCGTGCCGCTGCCGCGCGCCACCACGGGGGTGGTGTCGATGACGAAGGTCCGGGCCGTGGCCGTGCCGCCGCTGACCGTGAAATCGGCGACGGCGCAGCGGATCTCGGCGGTCGAATCGTCGTCGTCGAGCAGTTTGAACAGGCCGGCGGTGAGGTTGATGCCCATCAGTTCGGCGAAGGCGGCGCGCATCCGGCCCTGCGGAACCACAAGGCTGACCGTGCCCTTCGAGGCGGCGGCGAAATCGTGCACCGAGGCGCCCGGCCCCTCCAGCCGCGCCCGTCCGAGCGCCCGGCCGCTGACGGTCGGGACGCCGCCGCGGGCCGGGATGATCGATTCCAGCGGATAGCCGCGCAGGCGGAAGTCGATGGCGCTGTAGGGCCGGTCCCGCGTCGCATTGATCCTGGCCGTGCCGCGCAATTCGCCGCGGTCGAAGGTGAAGGCCACCGGATCGAGGTTCAGCACGCCGCGCTTCAGGTCGGCGTCGATCTCGACCCGGCGGACGTCGAGCCCGTTCCGCTTCACCTGGGCCGCCCGATAGCGCAGCGCGCCGTCCATGACCCGCAGCCGCTCGACGTTCAACGGCGCGTCCGGCAGCAGGCGGCCGGGAGCGCCCGAGGAGACCACCGTGTCGCCGTCGGAGGTGACCCGCGGCTCGGCCCCCAGCACCGCCATCAGGTCGTCGAGGTCGAGGCGGCGCGAACGCAGGTCGGCGTCGACGCGGCGCCGGCCGCCCGCCTTGTCGACGACGACGTCTCCCGACAGGTCGGACGAGCCGACCCGGCCGCTGAAGTCCGCGAAGGTGAACCGGGCGTCGTCGCGGGTCAGCTTGCCGGCCAGCCGGTAGGGCGGGGTGTTCGGCGTGGTCACGCCGGTCAGCAGATAGAGGTCGGCCAGGTCCCGGCCCCGCAGCCGCAGGGCGGCCGTGAACTGGCCGAAGTCGAACGGCCGGGTGATCGAGCCGTCGGCGATCAGCCGGGCGCCCGCCCCGGCGATCTCGCCGTGAAACCGGTAGGGCCGGTCGCGGCGGATGTTGATGAAGGGGCCGCCGCGGACCAGGACCGTCAGCGGCGTGCCGTTGATCGTGCCCCGGCCGTCCAGGTGGAAGCCGGCCGCGCCGTCCGAACCCTCCCGCGCGTCGACGGTGGCTTCCAGCCTGATCTTCCGGCGCCGTTCGTCGAGCGAGAGTCGGCCGTCCGTGATCAGCAGCCGGTTGATCGGGGGCAGTCTCAATCCTTCGCCGGTGTCCGGCTGATCGGGATTCAGCCGCCAGCTCCGCCGGCCGTCCCCGGTGGCGATCAGCACCGCCCTGGGCCGGGAGACGACCACCAGCGGCAGCTCGACATGGCCGCCCAGCAGCGCCCGCAGCCGCACCGAGGCGCGCAGGTCCTCGACCGTCAGGGTGTCCTGCTCGCGGGCCCAGTCGGGGCCGCCGATGCGAAGGCCGCGGACCCGGGCCGAGGGCGTCCAGCTGAGCAGGGCCACGTCGAGGTCGCCGTTCAGCTCGATCTCGCGGTCGTAGCGGGCGGAGGCCCAGCGGCCGATCGGCCCGCGCAGCAGGTTCCAGTCGAACAGCAGCAGGAAGGCGACGACGGCGCCGGCCAGGGCCAGGGCGACGGCGGCGGCGATCCGTTCCGGCCGGCCGGGCCGGCGGACCGCCGCATAGACGGGATCGTGGGCCGCGACCCAGTCGCGCCAGCGACGCAGGCGGACCCCCGCCGGGACCATGGCCCGGTCCCGCACAACCAGCCAGTTCGGGTTGTCTTTCAGCGGGTTGCGCAAGGCGTCGGCCTCCGTCGGACCCGTTCAACGCGCGACGGGGCGGAAAGGCTCAGGGGCCGGAAGTCCGGTGATTGTAAAATTTCATACTTCATTTTGTCGTATAATATTTACATTCTGCGCAATCGGCGCATAATTCGCTCCGTAGCCCGATCATTTTTCGGGCAAGAAGGAGCTTCCGATGCGCATTCTCCGTACTGTCTTCGCCGCGGCCCTGGCGGGTGGCATGGCCCTTTCCGCAGCCGCGCCGGCGGCGGCTTTCGACCAGGCCGGGCCCATCGACGCCCGACTGTCGGGACGGGCGGTGCTGATCTGCGCCGCCGACGCCGCGACCCGCCGGTCGTTCGCCCGCGAACACGGCGCCGCCCCGGTCTTCATCACCGCGGACGAGGCGCTTCGGGTGCGCCCCTCCGATCCGGCCTGGAACGCGCCGCGCTGCATGACCGAGCGTGAATACGCCCGGCTGCGCGACGCCGCCGCCGTCCAGGCCCGGGTGCCCTGATCCGGCGCGCCCGCCGAACGCGGGCGCGCCTCAGCCCGGGGTCACTCGGCCGGCTTCAGGTGCTTGTCCAGCCAGCCGAACACCTCGGTGTGCCACTGCAGGCTGTTGGCTGGCTTCAGCACCCAGTGGTTCTCGTCGGGAAAGACGACCAGCCGGCTGTCGACGCCGCGGCGCTGCAGGGCGGTGAAGGTTGACAGGCCCTGGGCGGTCGGGATGCGGAAGTCGCGGTCGCCCTGGATGACCAGCATCGGATCACGCCAGTTCTGCACGTGGTTGGCGGGATTGAAGGCCTGGTAGCCGCGCGGGTTCTCCCACGGCGTGCCGCCGTACTCCCATTCGGTGAACCACAGCTCCTCGGTCGAATAGCCCATGCCGAAGGTGTCGAAGACGCCGTCGTGGTTGACCAGGCAGTCGAACTCGCCCGGCCAGTTTCCGGCGATCCAGTTGATCATATAGCCGCCGTAGGAGGCGCCGAGGGCGCAGGCGTTGTCGCCGTCGAGGAACGGATAGGCCTGCCGCGCCGCGGCCCAGCCCTTGCGCAGGTCTTCCAGCGGACGATCGCCCCAATGCTGACTGATCGAATCGGTGAAGGCCTGGCCGTAGCCCGTCGAGCCGTGGAAATCGATCATCACCACCGCATAGCCGGCCCCGGCGTAGGTCATGGGATTCCAGCGGTAGGACCAGCTGTTGCCGAACGACCCCTGGGGGCCGCCGTGGATCAGGAAGGCGACCGGGTATTCGCGCCCCTCGACGTAGTTGGCCGGCTTGATGACGTAGCCGTGGACGGTCTCGCCGTTCCAGCCCGCGAAGCTGAACTGCTCGGCCTCGCCGAAGGCCCTGGCGTTCAGCTGCGGGTTCACATCGGTGATGCGGCGCGGCGTTTCGCGGCCGAGGAAGGTCTTCACGAACAGCTCGCTCGGGCGCGTCAGGGAGTCCTGGGCGAAGACGAGGCCGGACGGCGTCTGGTCGAAGCTCGAGACATGGCCCTCGCCGGTGACCGGCGTGACCACGCCGTTGCGGGCGTCGACGGCGAACAGCCGGGTCTGGCCGACGTCGCCGGCCACCGTGTACAGGGTGTTGCCGTCGCGCGACCACTGCAGCGTCTGGGCCGAACGGTCCCAGTCGGCCGCGATCTGGCGCAGCCGGCCGGTCTCGACGTCGCGCAGGACGATGGCGAACTTGTCCGACTCGAAGCCCGGCCGGGCCATGGCGCGGTAGGCCAGGGTCCGCCCGTCCGGCGAGAACACCGGGCCGGCGTCCCAGGCGTCATTGTCGTCGGTCAGGTTCTCGAACGTGCCGTCGCCGGTCAGGCCATTGGTGCGGTAGAGGTCGAAATTGGTGCTCCACGGCTCCGAGCGGCCGGCCAGGCGGGCCGAGAACACCACCGCCCCGCCGTCGGGCGTGAAGGTGAATTCGCTGTCGTCGCCGAACGGCTTGGAGGGCGTGTCGCCGTCGAAGCCCCGTGTCACCCACGCCGGCTCGCCCGAACCGTCGGTATTGACCACGAACAGGTGGTTCTGGGTTCCGTCGTTCCAGGTGTCCCAGTGGCGCACGAACATCCGGTCGTAGACCTGGCCGGTGCTCTTGCGGTCCGCCTCGGCCTTCAGGCGATCCACGGTGCAGGCCAGGTCGGCGCAGGACGGGAAGACCGACAGCGAGACCACGACCTTGCCCGCGTCCCGGCTCAACCGATAGGCGTTGACGTCCACCGGCAGGTCGGTGACCTGGACCGGATCGGTCCCGTCGGCGTCGGCGCGCCAGACCTGGCTGGAGCCCGAACGGTCGGACAGGAAATACAGCCTGCCGTCGGACCCCCAGCGCGCCGTGTTGGCCCCGCCCTCGCTGATCGCCAGGCGCCGGCCCTCCCCCGGCTCCCGCAGATCCATGATGTAGATCGAGCCGGCGCGGCGGTTGGCCTCCACGTCGGTGGTGGTCACCGAATAGACCACCCAGCGGCCGTCCGGCGACACCTGCGGATCGCCCAGCCGGTTGGCGCCGATCATGTCGCGCCAGGTGAACGGCTCGGCGGCCTGGACCCCGGCCGTCGCCGCGGCCGGGCTCGCCGCCAGCGTCGGCAGGGCGGCCCCGGCGAACAGGGCGACGGCGCTGAGGCCGGTCAGGAGGCGGGTCATCGGCGACATGCGCGGATCCTCGGCGTTGCAGGACGGGTCGGGGCGAAGGGGTGGCGCCGCCGGAGCCGTCCGTCAATGCCGCCGCGCGCCTCGACGCTTGCGGAGCGTGCCCGGACCGGCGACAAACGCGCGGCATGACCGCCGCCGCCCTGACCCAGACCGGAGCGCCGCCCAGAGAGGCGGGGCCGCACATCTGCGATGTGCTGATCGCCGAACGCGCGCCGCGCTTGACCGGGTCGGCGGCGTGGCCGCTGATCCGTCCGCTTCTCTACAAGCTGCTCGACTACCGCCACGCGGTGCGCATGGCCGACGCCGTCAGGCCGCTGTCCGGGATCGGGGCGCTGGAACATATGAGCGACCTGCTGGACCTGAAGCTCTCGGTGATGAACGGCGGGCGGATTCCGGCGAGCGGCCGCTGCATCGTCGTGGCCAACCATCCGACCGGCATCGCCGACGGCATCGCCGTGTTCGACGCCATCCGGGCCCGGCGCGACGACGCCGTATTCTTCGCCAACGCCGACGCCCTGCGAGTGTCGCCGCGGCTGGACGAGGCGCTCATCCCGGTCGAGTGGGTGGCCGAGAAGCGCACCCGCGAGAAGACCCGGGCCACCCTGCAGGCGGCCAGGGCCGCCTTCGAGGCCGAGCGCTGCCTGGTCATGTTTCCGGCCGGGCGGCTGGCGCGGGTGGGGCGCGACGGTTCGGTCACCGACCCGGACTGGGCCCCGACCGCGGCCTCGCTGAGCCGGAAATACGGCGCGCCGATCGTGCCGGTCCATGTGGCCGGCCCGTCCTCGCGGCTGTTCCACGCCTTCGACCGGATCTCCATGGAGCTGCGCGACGTCACCCTGTTTCACGAGTTGCTGAACAAGAGGCGCAAGCGGTTCTTCCTCAAGGTCGGCAAGCCGATCCCGCCCTCCCGGCTCGACATCGACGCCGCCCGCGCGACCTATTCGCTCAAGGCCTTCACCGAGCGCGTCCTGCCCAGCCAGCCGGACGCCGACTTTGCCTGAGCCCGACGGCAGGACGCTGGCCCTCGCCGACGCCGCCGCCACCGGCCGGCTGGGCGCGCGCATCGCGCCCCTGCTGGCGCGGGGCGAGGCCGTGCTGCTCCACGGCCCGCTGGGCATGGGCAAGTCGACCCTGGCCCGCGGCCTGATCCGCGCCCTGACCCGTCCCGACGAGGAGGTTCCCTCGCCGACCTTCACCCTGGTCCAGTTCTACGACGGCGACCCGCCGGTGGCGCATTTCGACCTCTACCGCCTGACCCGCCCCGGCGAGGCCGCCGAGATCGGCCTCGACGAGGCCCTCGACGAGGGCTGCGCCGTGATTGAATGGCCCGAGCGGCTGGGCCCGGACCCGGCCGCCTGGCTGGGGCCGGACCGGCTGGGCGTGACCCTCGCCGAGCACGGCTCCGGCCGCCTGGCGACGCTTCGCGGAGCCGGGGCATGGACGAACAAGCTGAAGGATCTCGATGTCTGAACGCGAACGGCAACGTCTGGACTTCCTCAGGGCGGCCGGCCTCGGCGAGGCCGTGCGCGCGCCCCTGCCGAGCGACGCCTCGACCCGCCGCTACGAACGGCTGACCACGGCGGCGGGGGCGACCCTGATGCTGATGGACCAGCCGCCGGCGCTGGAGTCCCGGCCCTGCGACCCGTCATGGACCCCGGAGCAGCGCCGCGCGGCCGGCTGGAACGCCGTCGCCCGCCTGTCGGCCGGCCGCATCGAGGCCTTCGCCGCGGTGGCCGAGCATCTTCGCCACGCCGGCCTGTCGACGCCCGAGATCATCGCCGTCGACGCCGACGCCGGTCTGGCCGTGATCGAGGATTTCGGCGACGACCTGTTCGCCCGGGTGATCGCCGAGGGCGAGCCGCAGGCCCCGCTCTACCTCGCCGCGGTCGACGCCCTGGCCCGGCTGCACCTGGCCGCCCTGCTGCCGACGGTGATGCAGGGGCCGGGCGGGGGCTGGCCGCTGCTGAGCTATGACGCCGTCGCCCTGCAGGGCGGCGCGGACCTGTATGTGGAGTGGTCGCCGAAACTGCATCCCGGGCTCGACTTCGGGCCGGCGGCGCTCGACGAGTGGCGCGCCGCCTGGGCGCCGATCACGGCCATGGGCGAGCAGAAGGCCTGGGTCGTCGCCCATCGCGACTACCATGCCGAAAACCTGATCTGGCTGCCCGAACGCGCCCACCATCGCCGGGTCGGCCTGATCGATTTCCAGGACGCGGTGCTGGCCCATCCGGCCTGGGACCTGCACTCCCTGCTCCAAGACGCGCGCCGCGACGTGCCCCCCGAGCTGGAACGGGTGGCCTTCGACCACTACTGCGAGGTGATGATGGTCGACCGCGAGAGCTACTGGCGCGACTATGTCGCCCTTGCCGCCCTGAACGGGGCGCGTATTCTCGGGGTGTTCGCCCGGCTGGTCGCGCGCGACGGCAAGCCGCGCTACCGGTCGTTCATTCCGCGCGTCTGGGCCCATCTGGAGACCAATCTGAGACAGCCCGGGCTGGAGGCCGTCGCGGCCTGGTTCGAACGCCATGTCCCGGTGGAGAGACGCGGGTGAGCGGCGCGCCCCGAACCGCCATGGTGCTGGCCGCCGGGCTCGGCACGCGGATGCGGCCGCTGACCGACGACCGGCCCAAGGCGCTGGTCGAGGTCGGCGGCAAGGCCCTGATCGACCATGTCCTGGACCAGCTGGCCGGGGCCGGGGTCGAGCGGGCCGTGGTCAATGTCCACTGGTTCGCCGACCGGCTGGAGCGGCATCTGGCCGGGCGCGGCCGCGGGCCGGCCATCGACATCTCCGACGAACGGGCCGAACTGCTGGAGACCGGCGGGGGACTGAGGAAGGCGGCCCCGCTGCTGGGCCCGGACGCCGTCTTCGTCGCCAATATCGACAGCGTCTGGACCGACCGCGGCGGCGAGGGGAATTCGGCCCTGAATCAACTCGCGCGCCTGTGGAATCCGTCAATCATGGACGCCGCCCTGCTGCTGGCGCGGCGCGAGGGCTCGGTCGGGTTCGAGGGCGCGGGCGACGTCTTCCTCGCCCCGGACGGCCGGCTGACCTTCCGCGGCGACGCTCCCTCCGCGCCCTACGCCTATATGGGCGTCCACATCTGCCGGCCGGACTATGTCGCCGGGGGACCGGAGGGACCGTTCTCGCTGATCGGCCTGTGGCGCAGGTCCGCCGCCGCCGGGCGGCTGTACGGCTGCGTCCTCGACGGCGACTGGATGCACGTCGGCGATCCGGCCGCGCGCGCCGAGGCCGAGGCCCGGCTGGCCGGGGCCGCATGAGCGCCGGCTTCGATCCGTTCGCCGCGGCCGGGCCGCGCTGGTACGCCGTCGAGGCGCGCCGTCCGTTTCTCGAGGACCTGGCCGCCGGAGTGCTGAACTGGCTCGGCGAACATCCGCCCGAAGCCCTGTCGGACGCGGTCATCCTGCTGCCCAGCCGCCGCGCCGCCCGCGCCTTCACCTCGGCCCTGACGAAGCTGGCCGGCGACCGGCCGGTGCTGCTGCCCCAGGTGCGGCCGCTCGGCGACCTCGAGGAGGACGAGCCGCCATTCGCGCCCGGCGAGCTGGGCCTCGACCTGCCGCCGGCCATCGCCCCCCTGACCCGCCGCTTCGAGATGGCGCGGATGATCGTCGAGGAGTTCCGCCCCGGCCTCGCCCCCCTGCGGGCGCTGGAGATGGCCGACGCCCTCGGCGGCTTCCTCGATTCCTGCCAGCTGGAGGAGATCGCCGACCTCGGCCGGGTCGCCACCCTGGTCGCCACCCTGGTCGAGGGCGACCTCGCCGAGCACTGGCGGGAGTCGGCCCGCTTCCTCGGCCTCGCCGTGGAGGCCTGGCCGAAGCGGCTGGCGGCCATGGGGCTGGTCGATCCGGCCTGGCGGCGGGCCCGCCTGCTGCGCCTGCTGGCCGAGGCGTGGCGCGAGCGCCCGCCGGCCCAGCCGGTCATCGCGGCCGGATCGACCGGCACCGCCCCCGCCGCCGCCGACGTGCTCGCCGCCGTGGCCGGGGCCCCACAGGGCTGCGTGGTCCTGCCCGGCCTCGACCGCGACCTCGATCCGGCTGTATGGTCCCGGTTGCGAGACAATGAGCAGCACCCGCAGAACGCCCTGTGGCGGCTGCTCGACCGGCACGGCCTGGCCCGCGAGGCGGTGCGGCCATGGTTCACCCCGGCCGGGGAGACGGGCCGGGAGCTGCGGGGCCGCGCCCGCCAGCGGCTGATCAACGAGGCCCTGCGCCCGGCCGACGCCACCGACGACTGGCGCGCCGTGATCGGGAGCCTGCGCGCCGAGGCCTTCCGCGCCCGCTCGGGCGACCCGATCGCCGAGGGACTGGAGGGCCTGTCGGTGGTCACCGTCCGCGCCGAGGAGGACGCCGCCGCGACCCTCGCCCTGATGATGCGCGAGACGCTGGAGACGCCGGGCAAGACCTGCGCCCTGGTCACCCCCGACCTCGGCCTGGGCCGCCGCGTGGCCGCCCGGCTGGAGCGCTGGGGCGTGGTCGCCGACAACTCCTCGGGCCAGCCCCTGTCGCGCATGGCCGCGGGCCGGCTGGTCGGCCTCGCCGCCCGCTTCATCGCCGAGCCGCTCGACCCGCACGTCCTGCTCGGCCTGCTCAAACACCCGCTGGTCCGGCTCGACCTGGACGGCGCCGAACCGGCTGTCGCGCTCAGGGCGCTGGAGGAACACGCCCTGCGCGGCCCGCGCCTGCGCGACTGGGCCCGGGCCCGCCGCGCCCTGCTCAGGGCGGCCGCGCCGCGCGACGACGGGCGGCCCCGTTCCGAGGGAGCCCGCGCCCGGGTCGCCGCCGCCGGCCGCCTGCTCGACCGGCTCGAGCGCCTGTCCGAGGCCGCGCGCGGGCCGTTCGCCCCCGACGCCCCCCTGGACGCCGCCGCCCGGGTCCTGGCGGAACTGATCGAGGCCCTGGCCGGGGCCGAGGCCTGGGCCGGACCCGACGGCGAGGCCGCCGCCGCGATGGCGGCCGGGCTGATCGAGGGCGGGGCCGCGCTGGGAGCCCTGCCGCCCGCCGACTTCGCCGAACTGGTCGCGACCCTGCTGGCCGAGGCGACGGTGCGCACCGGCGGGGCCAACCAGCCGCGCCTGCGCATCCTCGGGGCCATCGAGGCCCGGCTGGTCCGGGCCGACAGGATGATCCTGGCCGGGCTCGAGGAGGGGGTCTGGCCCAACGCCGCCGCCACCGACCCCTTCCTGTCCCGTCCCATGCGCGAGGCCCTGGGCCTGCCGCCGCCCGAGCGCCGGCTCGGCCAGAGCGCGCAGGACTTCGTCCAGGCCGCCTGCGCCGACGAGGCCGTCCTCGTCCATTCAGAGCGCCGCAACGGCCAGCCGGCGGTCAGGTCGCGCTGGCTCTGGCGGCTGGAGATGCTGACCCGGGGCGCCGACGCCCCCGCGACCCCGGTCCGGCTCGAACGGCCGTCGACGGCCCTCGACCAGGCCCGGGCCCTGGACGCCCCCGCCCGCGCCGCTCCCGACTACGCCCCGCGCCCGGCGCCGCGGCCACCGGTGGAGCGGCGCCCGCGGGAACTGCCGGTGACCGGCGTCGAACGCTGGGTGCGCGACCCCTACGCCGTCTATGCGCGCCATGTCCTCAATCTGAGACAGCTGGACCGGCCCGGCCGGTCGGCCGAGGCCCTGGCCCGCGGCGACGCCGTCCACAAGGCGATCGAGCGGCTCACCCTGTCGTGGCCGCAGGTCCTGCCCGAGGACTGCGCCGACCAGCTGGAGCGCCTGCTGCTCGAGGAGCTGGGCGAGCACGGATTCGAGGGGGCGGCCATGGCCCGGGAGGCGCCGCTGGCCCACAACTGCGCGCGCTGGCTGACCGGGTGGGAAGCGGAGCGACGCGCGCGCGGCGTCGACATCCGGGTCGAGGAGAAGGTCGGGATGCTGATCCCCGCCCCGGCCGGTCCGTTCCGGCTGACCGCCAGGGCCGACCGCATCGAACTGTCGGCCACCGGGGCGGCTGTGCTGGACTTCAAGACCGGACAGATTCCGTCGGCCAAACAGGTCCGGTCGGGCTTCTCGCCGCAACTGACCCTGACCGGGGCCATCCTCGCCCACGCCGGGCTGTCGGACATCGGCCCGGTCGCGCCGGAGGAGCTGACCTATGTCCGCGTGGTCGGCCGCAAGGTCCCGGGTCAGGCGGCGGTGCGCGCCCTCGGCGACGAGGCGGCGGCCCTGTCGGAGGCGGCCCTGGAGGGGCTGAAGACCCGCATCGCCCGCTTCGACGATCCGGCCACCCCCTATCTGTCGTGGGTGGCCCCGCAATTCATGGGGTCGTTCGGCGGCGACTACGACCATCTCGCCCGCGTCTGGGAGTGGCATGTGGTCGGCGGCGAGGATGGGGGAGATGCCGAATGAGCGGCCGCATCCTGCCCGACCCGCGCCAGATCGCCGCCGCCGATCCGCGCCGCTCGGTGTTCGTCACCGCCAACGCCGGCTCGGGCAAGACCTCGACCCTCGTCGACCGGGTGGCCCGGCTGCTGCTGGAGGAGGTCCAGCCGGGCGAGATCCTCTGCGTCACCTACACCAGGGCCGCCGCGGCCGAGATGCAGTCCCGGCTGTTCGATCGGCTCGGGGCGTGGGCGGTGATGGACGACGGGGCGCTGGCCCGGTCTCTCGCCGACCTCGACGGCCGCGATCCCGCCTCGCTGTCCGGGCCCGACCTGTCGAAGGCGCGACGCCTGTTCGCCAAGGCGCTGGAGACCCCCGGGGGGCTGAAGATCCAGACCCTCCACGCCTTTTGCGAGACGCTGCTGCGCCGCTTTCCGATCGAGGCCGGCGTCACCCCCGGCTTCACCGTGCTCGAGACCGAGGCGGCGCGGGCCCTGTCGCACCAGGCCCGTGAGGCGCTGGCCCGGCGCGCCCTGGCCGATCCGGAGGGGCCGGTCGGGCGCGCCTACGGCCATTTCGCGGTCGAGCTCGACTGGGGCGCCTTCGAGGCCCTGCTGGCCGCGATCGAGACCGACCGGGCCAAGCTGACCGACTATACGGCCCGGGTCGCCGGCGGTCGCGCCCCCGGCCCGCACGCCCTCGCGGGGGCCCACCCCGACGAGACGCCGGACTCGATCGAGGCCGGCTTCATGGGGCGGCTCGACCGGGCGCGGTGGCTGGAGCTCGCCGCCGCCATGGCGACCGGCTCGGCCAACGACCGCAAATGCGCCGACCGGATGCGGGCCGCGCCGTGGAGCTTCGCCGGGCTGGGCGACGTCTTCCTGACCCAGGGCGAGCCGCGCAAGGCGATGGCCACGGCCCGGGCCCCGGCCGGGGCGGGGGCCCGGCTGGCCGACCTGCAGCTCGGATACCTCGCCGCCCTGGAGGCGGTGCGCAAGGCGCGGGTCGCGGCCGACACCGTGCACGTCCTGACCCTGGCCGAGGTCCATGCCCGGCTCTATGACCAGGCCAAGGCGGCCAGGGGGGCGCTGGACTTCGGCGACCTGGTCGCCCGCACCGTCGACCTGCTGACCGAAAGGGCCTCGGCGGCCTGGGTGCTCTACAAGCTGGACGGCGGCGTCGAACATGTGCTGGTCGACGAGGCCCAGGATACGGCGCCCCAGCAATGGGACATCCTGCGCGCCCTGACCGAAGACTTCTTCGCCGGCGAAGGCGGCCGGAGATTCACCCCGGTCCCGGCCTCGGGACGGAGGCTGGACCGGACCCTGTTCGCGGTCGGCGACGAGAAGCAGTCGATCTATTCCTTCCAGGGGGCGCGGCCCGAGCGGCTGCGCCAGGAGGCGCAGCGCTATGACGCCCTGGTCACCGCATCCGGCGGCCGTTTCGAAGGGGTCGAGCTGGCCACCTCGTTCCGCTCGACGCCCGAGGTGCTGGGTTTCGTCGACGCCGTGTTCGACGGGCCGGGACGGACGGCCGCCCTCGTCGGCGGGGAGGTCGGGGCCATCCCGCCCCACGTCGCCCGGCGCGCCGGACAGGCCGGCTGCGTCGACCTGTGGCCGCTGTTCGAGGACATCCGGCCGGCCGAGCCCGGGGTCTGGGACCCGGTCGACCTGGAACCGGGCACGAGCGGCCGCAAACAGCTGGCGGCGAAGCTGGCCGCCGACATCCGCCGCCAGGTCGAGACCGGGGTGGCGGTCCATGATCGCCGGACCGGGACGCCGCGCCCCTGTGGATTCGGGGATTTCCTGATCCTCGTGCGCCGCCGCGACGCCACCTTCGAGGAGATCATCCGCGCCCTGAAGAGCGCCGGCGTGCCGGTGGCCGGGGCCGACCGGCTCAAGCTGTCGTCGCACATCGTCTTCGACGACCTGGTCGCCGTGGCCCGTTTCGCCCTGTTCCCCGACGACGACCTGAGCCTCGCCGAGGTGCTGCGCAGCCCGTTCTGCGACGTCGACGAGGACAGTCTGTTCGCCCTCGCCGGCGCCCGGGACCGGCGCGGCCTGTGGCGCGAGCTGCGCGACCGGGCCGGCGAGCGGCCGGAATGGTCCCACGCCCGGGACCTGCTGGCCTTCGCCCTCGGGCGCCGCGGCCGCGACCCGTTCGCCTTCTTCTCCGGCCTGCTCAACCGCGTCGACGCCGACGGCCTGTCGGGCCGGGCCCGGATCCTGCGCCGGCTGGGCCGCGAGGCCGAGGAGGCCATCGACGAAACCCTCAACCAGGTGCTGTCGGCCGAGGACCGCGGCGGCGTCGACCTCGAGACCTGCGTGGCCCTGCTGGAGGCCGCCGATGTCGAGGTCAAGCGCGAGCTGGAGGGGCCGCGCGGCGAGGTCCGGGTCATGACCGTGCACGGAGCCAAGGGGCTGGAGGCGCCCATCGTCATCCTGCCCGACACCACCGCGCGGGCGAAGGCGCAGGGCCCCGGCCTGATGCCGGTCGCGCTCGACGACGGGTCAGAAGCCTGGCTGATGTGCCCCGGCGCGTCGAAGGAGGACTGCGACGCCTCCCGGGCCGCCCGCGAGGCGCGGCAGGCCCGCACCGACGCCGAGACCCTGCGCCTGCTCTACGTCGCCCTGACGCGGGCGCGGGACCGGCTGGTCGTTCTCGGCCGCGCCTGCGGCAATTCCAGGCAGGGCTATGACGACGGCAGCTGGTGGGCGGTGCTGGTCGAAACCTTCGGCCGCCTCGGCGCCGAGGTCCGCGAGATCGGCGGCGGCGTGCTGCGCCTCGGCCCCGACCCGGCCCGGCTGGCCCCCGGGGCCGGCGGCGCGCCGGTCCGGACGGTCCCGCCGGACTGGGCCGCGGCCCCGCCGGCCCCGGACCACGCCGCCCGCTACGCCGCGCCGTCGCAGATGGAGGGCGCCGTCCGCATTCCCGCGCCCTCGCCGCTGGCCGTCGCGGCCGGGGCCGGCGCGCCGCTGGGCCGGTTCCGGCGCGGCGAACTGATCCACCGCCTGCTGGAGCGGCTGCCCGACGTCGCGCCGGCCGAGCGGGCGACCGCCGCCGCCCGCCTGCTGTCCCGGGAACGGGACCTGACCGACGACCACCGCCGGGAGATGATCGCCGCCGCCTTCTCCGTGCTGGATGACGCCCGCTTCGCCCCGGTGTTCGGGCCCGGTTCCCGGGCCGAGGCCGCCCTGTCGGGAGGCGCGCCGGAGCTGCCCCCCGGCGTCGCCGGCTCGGGCCGCATCGACCGCCTGGTGATCACCCCGGAGCGGGTGCTGGTGGTCGACTACAAGACCAATCGCCCCGCCCCGGATCGCATCGAGGACGCCGATCCGGCCTATGTCCTGCAGCTGGCCGTCTACGCCGCGGTGCTCAGGCGGCTCTATCCCGACCGGCCCGTCGAGGCCGCACTGGTCTGGACCGACGGGCCGCGGCTGATGCCGGTTCCCCGGGCGCTTATGGACGCGGCCCTCGCCGCGCGGTGAACGTGTCGCGTTGATTTGACCCGCGACGCGCCCCACATCGGTGCCGAACCGCCGGAATCACCCCATCCTGTCCGGCTGAAAACAGAACCGTGCGTCCGGACGGACGCCAAGGAGGGCCCATGGCCACCGTCAAGGTCACCGACGACAGTTTCGACGCCGACGTCCTGAAATCCCCGACCCCGGTGCTGGTCGACTTCTGGGCCGAATGGTGCGGCCCGTGCAAACAGATCGGCCCGGCCCTGGAGCAGATCGCCGACGAACTGTCCGGCCAGGTCGTCATCGCCAAGGTCAACATCGACGACAGCCCGATGGTCCCCTCGCGCCTCGGCGTGAAGGGCATTCCGACGCTGATGCTGTTCAAGGACGGCCAGCTGGCCTCGATGAAGGTCGGGGCCATGCCCAAGGGCAAGATCGTCGAATGGCTGGCCGAGGCCGGCATAGGCCAACCCGCGCGCTGACCTCCCGCGGGTCGGTCCGGCCCGGATTTGCGCGGTTCGCGGATCGGTGATCTATTTGGCTCATTAGCGGAGTCCCGTCATGCTGACCGCCGTTCTGACCGCCGCCGCCCTGCTGGCCGGGCCGCCCCAGTCCGTTTCCGTCATCGCGCGCAACGCGCCGGCGGCCGAGGCCGCGCCCGCCGACGAATCCGAAGCCGCGGGCGCCGAAACGCGCCGCGTCTGCCGCTACGAGCGGGCCACCGGCTCCACCCTCCAGCGGCGCGTCTGCCGCAATGTGCCGCGCACCCAGTACCAGGACCAGGAAGTCCGCGAATTCATGCGCGACCATCAACGCTGGGATCCGCTGCCCTCGGGCTGAGGCCAGACTCAGCCGGGCCAGGTTTCGCGCGCGACGCCCAGCACCTCGCCGGCCAGGTACAGCGATCCGCAGATGACCACCCGTCCGGCGCCGAGCCGCAAGGCTCGCGCCAGCGCCTGGTCCACCGAGCCGCACGCCGTCGCGCCGAGGCCGCGCCCGCGGGCCACCGCCGCCAGCGCCTCCGGCTCGGCCGCGGCGCCGTCGAAGCCGACGGTGAAGACCGCGGCCCCCGACGGCTTCAGCGCCTCGAAGAAGCCGCCGGCGTCCTTGTTGGCCAGCATGCCGACGATCAGGGCGAGGGGACGGCTCGCCCGGGCCTGACGCTCGGCCAGCGCCGCCGCCAGCGCCGCCGCGGCATGAGGATTGTGCCCCCCGTCCAGCCACAGTTCGGCGTCGGCCGCCCGCGCCGCCTCGCCAAACGGGCCGGCGGTCAGCCGTTGCAGCCGCGCCGGCCAGCGCACCGCCCGCAGGCCCGCGGCGATGGCGGCCCCGGGCAGGTCCAGCTCCAGCGCCACGGCGACGGCCAGGCCGGCGTTGGCGATCTGATGCGGCCCGACCAGCGCCGGAGCGGGCAGGTCGAGGAACCGTTCCTGATCCTGGAAGACCAGGCCGCCGCGCTCGGCCCAGGCGTCGAAATCCACGCCCATCACGGTCAGGGGCGCGCGGACCGCGGCGGCGGCCGCCTCGATCGCCGCCATGGCCTCCTCCGGCTGGCGGGCGATCAGGCCGCGCGCGCCCGCCTTGAGAACGCCGGCCTTCTCGACCGCCACCCCGCGCAGGCTGGAGCCGAGGAATTCCGCGTGATCGAGATCGACCGGGGTGATGACGCCCAGCAGCGGCCGCTCGATGACGTTGGTGGCGTCCAGCGTCCCGCCCAGCCCGACCTCGACCACGGCCAGGTCGGCCGGCGTTTCGCTCATGGCCAGAAAGGCGGCGGCCGTGGCGCTCTCGAACACCGTGGCCTCGCGGCCTGACGCGTCGATCGCGGCCTCGACCCGGTCGAGGATGGCGTTCAGCGCCTCATCGTCGATCAGCCGGCCGGCCAGCCGGATACGCTCGTTGAAGCGGACCAGGTGCGGCGAGGTGTAGGCGTGGACCCTCAGCCCGGCCGCCTCGGCGATGGCGCGGATGAAGGCGACGGTCGAGCCCTTGCCGTTGGTCCCGGCGACGTGGATCACCGGCGGCAACCGGCGCTGGGGATCGCCCAGCGCCGCGCACAGAGTCCGCATCCGCTCCAGCGACAGGTCGATGCGCTGGGGGTGGCGAGCGCGCAGGCGTTCCGAGATCGGATCCATCAGCGGGGCTCTCAGGCCGCCCGGCGCTTCCCGCCCATCAGCATCGACAGGATGCGGCCCAGCACGGCAGGCAGTTCGGCCCGGGTGACCACGCGGTCGACCATGCCCTTCTCCTGCAGATATTCGGCCCTCTGGAAGCCCGGCGGCAGCTTCTCGCGGATCGTCGCCTCGATGACGCGCGGACCGGCGAAGCCGATCAGGGCGCCCGGCTCGGCCAGATGCACGTCGCCGAGCATGGCGTAGCTGGCGGTGACGCCGCCGGTGGTCGGATCGGTCAGCACCACCACGAAGGGCAGTTGCGCCGCCTTCAGCTCCTGGATGGCCAGGGTGGTGCGCGCCATCTGCATCAGGCTGAGCGCCCCCTCCTGCATCCGCGCCCCGCCGGCCGCGGTGAAGCAGACCAGCGGGACGCCGCGCCCGATCGCGGCCCGGGCGGCGGCGATGAAGGCCTCGCCCGCGGCCATGCCCAGCGAGCCGCCCATGAAGGTGAAGTCCTGAACGATGACCACCGCCGGCGTGCCGTCCAGCTCGCCGAAGCCGATGGCCATGGCGTCCCGGCGCCCGCTGGCCTTACGGGCCGCGGCCAGCCGCTCCCTATAGGGCTTGCCGTCCGAGAATTTCAGCGGATCTTCCGGGACCTCGGGCGTGTCGACCGGCTCATACGAGCCGTCGTCGAAGGTGAGGCGCAGGCGGGTCGGCGCGTCGATGCGCATGTGCCGGCCGGTCGGCGTGACCCACAGCGCGCCCTCGAGGTCCGGGCGATACAGCATCTCGCCGGTGTCCGGGTCCTTGACCCACAGATTGTCCGGCGTGTCGCGCCGGCTGACGATCTTGCGCACGCCGGGGGCGAAGCGGGCCAGCCAGCCGCCGCGCTTCTCCTGCTGGGGTTTGTTCCTGTCGACCATGAGCGGCGCTTTAGACGGTTTCCGGCGTCCTTGCACCCCGGACCGCGCCGGCGAGGGCCCCGACCCTGGCCAGAACCCGCCCGACCGGGGAGTCGTTCGCCTCCAGCGCCGCCGCCACCTCGTCGACCAGCACCGAGCCGGCCACCACGGCGTCGGCGACCCGGGCGATCTCAGCGGCCCGTTCGGGCGTCCTGACCCCGAAGCCGACCGCCACCGGCAGGCCGGAGGCCCGGCGCACCCGCGCCACCGCCGGCGCCACGGCGGCGGCCTGGGCCTCCTTGACCCCGGTCACGCCCGCGACCGAGACATAGTAGACGAAGCCCGAGGTCCGTTCGGCGATGATCCTCAGCCGGGCGTCGTCCGAGGTCGGGGTGGCCAGCCGGATCAGCGACAGCCGGGCCGCGTCGAGGGCGTCGGTCAGCGGCCCGGCCTCCTCCGGCGGGCAGTCGACCACGATCACCCCGTCCACGCCCGCCGCCGCCGCATCGCGGGCGAAGGCGTCATGGCCGTAGCTTTCGACGGGATTGAGATAGCCCATCAGGATCAGCGGCGTGTCGGCGTCCCCGGCGCGGAAGTCCGCGGCCAGTTCGAGCGTGCCCTTCAGCGTCATCCTGGCCTTGAGACCGCGCAGGGCGGCGCGCTGGATCGGCGGCCCCTCGGCCATCGGGTCGGAGAAGGGAAAGCCCAGTTCGATGAGGTCGGCCCCGGCCGCGGGCAGGCCGCGCAATATCTCCAGCGCCTCGTCCCGGCTCGGATCCCCGGCCATGACATAGGCCACGAACCCGGCCCGGCCCTCGGCCTTCAGCGCCGCGAAACGGGCGTCGATACGGGCGGTGGTCATTGGGCCGGCGCAGGCGTCGCGGCCGGGGCCGCCGGGTCCGCGCAGACGTCGCCCGGGATCGGGCCGAAGCCGAGGTAGCCGACCGCCTCCGGGCCGGCGGGGCGCGAGGTGTCGTAGAAGGCCTGCATCTGCAGCCCGTCGCAGCCGCCGGCGTCGCGCCGGCGCACGAAGACGACCCGGTTGTCCTCGCCCCCGGCGGGAATCCAGCCTCGCGTCCGGAGGTCGGCGATATAGGCGTCGGCCAGGGGGCCGATCCCCGCCAGCGGGGCGCTGACGCAGAAGGCCCGGCCGGCCAGGCCGTAGAGATTGCCGCAGTCCGGGGCCGGCGTGGCGCCGGGCAGCACGAACGTCTCGGGGCTGGCCGCCTGGGCCATGGCCGGACCGGCCAGCAGCACCGCCGCGGCGGCCGTGATCGCGATCTTCATTCTACAACTCCACGCCCAGATGCTTCGCCACGGCGAAGATGTCCTTGTCGCCCCGCCCGCACATGTTGAGCACGACATCGCCGCCCTTGCCCACCTCCCTGGCGATCTCGCCGACGCGGGCCAGGGCGTGGCTCGGCTCCAGGGCGGGGATGATCCCTTCCAGCCGGGAGCATAGCTGGAAGGCCTCCAGCGCCTCGGCGTCGGTGGCGGCGCGGTATTCGGCGCGGCCGATGTCCTTCAGCCAGGCGTGCTCGGGGCCGATGCCCGGATAGTCCAGCCCGGCCGAGATCGAATGGCCCTCGAGGATCTGGCCGTCGTCGTCCTGCAGCAGATAGGTGCGGTTGCCGTGCAGCACGCCCGGGCGGCCGCCCTGCAGCGAGGCCGCGTGGTCCGGCCCGTCCAGCCCGCGCCCGGCCGCCTCGACCCCGATCAGCCGCACCCCGGCGTCCTCGATGAACGGGTGGAACAGGCCGATGGCGTTCGAGCCGCCGCCGATCGCCGCGACCACCGCGTCAGGCAGCTTGCCGCGCCGCGTCAGCATCGAGGCCCGCGCCTCGCGCCCGATCACCGCCTGGAAGTCGCGCACCATGGCCGGATAGGGGTGCGGGCCGGCCGCCGTCCCGATCAGATAGTAGGTGTCCTCGACATTGGTCACCCAGTCGCGCATGGCCTCGTTCATGGCGTCCTTGAGGGTGGCCCGGCCGGACGTCACCGGCACGACCTCGGCCCCCAACAGCTTCATGCGGAACACGTTCGGCGACTGCCGCTCGACGTCGGTGGCGCCCATGTAGACGACGCATTGCAGGCCGAAGCGGGCGCACACCGTGGCCGTCGCCACGCCATGCTGGCCGGCCCCGGTCTCGGCGATGATCCGCCTCTTGCCCATCCGCATGGCCAGCAGGATCTGGCCCATGCAGTTGTTGATCTTGTGGGCGCCGGTGTGGTTCAGCTCGTCGCGCTTGAACCAGATGTCGGC
>NZ_CALMZS010000202.1 GCF_937870815.1 uncultured Brevundimonas sp. | reverse complement strand
CTCGACGTTCCGGCGGACGCGGCGCCCGCCGTCATGGGGCCGAACGGGGCCGGGACGGCGGAACTGTGCTATGTTCCGCGCGGAGGTTCGCATGTCCGCCCTGCCTAAGACCCGCGCCATCACCATCGAGATGGACGACGATCTGGCCGAACGCTTCCAGCGCGCGGCGGACGATCGTGGCGTCTCGTTGAGCGAACTGATCATCGGGTTCGCGGACTGGAGCCTGCACGACCAGGAGTTCATGGCCGATCAGCCGTTCACACCGGAGCAGATCGCCCAGATCGAGGAAGGCCTGGCGCAGGCTGAGCGTGGCGAAACGGTCAGCAACGAAGAGGTCATGGCCCGGCTGAAGGACCGCTTTCCCGACGAGACCGGCCGCCAGATCATCGAACGGGCGCTGGAGTCGTACAGCGAGCTGTTGACCTATGTCGCCGACATGCCGGACCTGCACGAGGATTGGGACGCCCAGGTCGCCAAGGGGTTGGCCGAGATCGAGCGGGGAGACGTGACGCCCCAGCATGAGGTGTTCGCGCGCTGGCGGGCCAAATACGGGTGAGGATCGTCGAATGGGGCAGGTCGGCAGAACTCTCGGCTGAGCGGTTCCTGGACATGCTGCTGGAGCAAAACCCGGCGGCCGCCAAGCGAGCGCGTGAGGAGATACAGGGCGCCACACGGCGCTTCATGTGGATGCCGACGCCCGGTCGCCCCTCACAACGCTGGCCGGGCTGTCGTGAACTGAGCTTGTTGCGCTGGAAGAAGATCATCGTCTTCAAGATTCTGCCGGACCGCCTATCTGTGGCGGCCTTCCTCGATGCGCGCCAGAACCTCGACGCCATCGACCTGACTGAAAAATGAAACCCATGCTCTCCATCTCCAACCTCCACGTCGCCGTCGGCGACACCCCGATCCTCAAGGGGCTGAGCCTCGACGTTCCGGCGGGCGAGGTGCACGCCGTCATGGGGCCGAACGGGGCCGGCAAGTCGACGCTGGGCTACGCCCTGTCGGGACGGCCCGGCTATAAGGCGACCGAGGGCGCCGTCGCCTGGAAGGGCGAGGACCTGCTGGCGCTGGAGCCGGCCGAGCGCGCGGCGAGGGGCGTCTTCCTGTCGTTCCAGTATCCGATCGAGATTCCCGGCGTCCCGGCCCTGACCTTCGTGCGCACGGCGCTGAACGCCCAGAAGCGGGCGCGCGGCGAGGAGGAGGTCTCGGCCCCCGCCTTCCTGAAACAGGTCAAGGCGGCGTCGAGCGCGCTGAAGATGGATTTCGACATGCTCAAACGCCCCTTGAACGTCGGCTTCTCCGGCGGCGAGAAGAAGCGGATGGAGATCCTGCAGATGGCCCTGCTGGAGCCGTCGCTGCTGATCCTGGACGAGACGGATTCGGGGCTCGACATCGACGCCCTGCGCATCGTCGCCGACGGGGTCAATGCGATGCGCGGCCCCGACCGGGCCATGCTGGTCATCACCCACTATCAGCGCCTGCTCGACTACATCCGGCCGGACCGGGTGCATGTGCTGGTCGGCGGAAGGATCGTCGCCTCGGGCGGCCCGGAGCTGGCCCACCAGCTGGAGGCGGAAGGGTATGACAAATACCTGTCGGAGGCGGCGTGAGCATGGCCCCGACGAGCAAGGCCCTCCGCGCGGAAGGCCCGGTCCACGCCTCACGCGCCAGCCGGGCCGACAGCCTGCCTCCACCCCCATCCCCAACCCTTCCCCCGTCGAGGGGGAAGGGAGTCGAAGGGCGATCGGCGTGAGCGCGTTTCCCGTCATCGATCTGAAGGATGCCTCCAGCTTCCCGTCGCGGCGGGTCGAGGCGTGGAAATACAGCGACCTGCGCAAATATCTGCGCGAGGCGCCGGCGCCGTCGCCGTCGGCGGCGGTGCCGCTGGCCGGGGGCGGGCCGTTCGAGGCGCTGGGCGGCGAGGCCATGGCCTTCGTCAACGGCCGGCCGATCGGCGTCGACACCCTGATGGCCTGCGGAACCCAGACGGTGCGGCTGCGGCTGATCTCCAAGGCGGAGGCGACCGGCCATGCGGTCACGGCCCGCATCTCGGCGCGGGCCGGGGCCAGGCTGCTGATCCTCGAGACGCATGAGGGCGAGGGTTCGGCCTATGTGGCGCACAACCGGCTGGAGCTGGACGTGGCGCACGACGCCGAGGTGACGCGGATCGTCCTGGCGGACGAGCCGGAGGACGCCATTTCGATCTCGCAGGCCAAGGTGCGGGTGGCGCCGGGCGGCCGCTATCGCCAGACGGTCGTGACCACCGGCGCGAAGCTGCAGCGGCTCGAGACCGAGGTGACCCACCTCGGCCAGGGCGCGGACGTGCGGATGGACGGGCTCTACGCCCTGACCGGGGCGCGGCAGGCGGACCTGACCTCGGTGGTCGACCATGTCGGGGCCGACGGCGCGACCTCGCAGCTGACCAAGGGCGTGGCGCGCGACACGGCGCGCGGGGTGTTCCAGGGCAAGATCGTGGTCGAGCGCGGGGCCGACGGCGCCGACGCCCGGATGGGCCACCACGCCCTGATCCTCGGCGAACGGGCCGAGGTCGACGCCAAGCCGGAGCTGGTCATCTACGCCGACGACGTGCAGTGCGCGCACGGCAATACGGTCGGCAATCTGGACGAGGCGGCGCTGTTCTACCTGCAGCAACGCGGCATTCCGCTGGACGAGGCGCGGGCCCTGCTGACCGAGGCCTTCCTCGTCGAGGTAGTCGACCGGATCGAACACGAGGGCGCGCGGGAGGTGGTGCGGGCATGGCTGGAGGCGAGGCTGTGAGCGAAGCGCCGACATCTCCCTTCCCCCTTGATGGGGGAAGGGCCGGGGATGGGGGTGACTCTGCTGGCCGAGTGAACTCACCCGCCGCCTTCACCCCCACCCAACCCTCCCCCATCAAGGGGGAGGGCTTCGATGTCGCGGCCGCGCGCGCCCAGTTTCCGATCCTGTCGCGGACGGTGAACGGCCGGCCGCTGGTCTATCTGGACTCGGCCGCCTCGGCGCAGAAGCCGCGGGCGGTGATCGAGGCCATGGTGCGGTCGATGGAGGGCAGCTACGCCAACGTCCATCGCGGCCTGCACACCCTGGCCAATGAGACCACCGAGGCCTTCGAGACGGCGCGCGACAGCGTGGCGCGGTTCCTGAACGCCGGGAGTTCTGCAAGCATCGTCTGGACCAAGGGCGGCACCGAGGCGATCAACCTGGTGGCGGCCGGCCTCGGCCAGTCGATCCAGCCGGGCGACGAGATCATCGTCAGCGAGATGGAGCACCACTCCAACATCGTGCCCTGGCATATGCTGCGCGAGCGGCGCGGGGCGGTGCTGAAATGGATCCCGGTGCTGGACGACGGGTCGCTGGACATGGCGGCCTATGCCGACCTGCTGGGGCCGCGGACGAAGGTCGTCGCTGTGACCCACATGTCCAATGTGCTGGGCACCATCAATCCGGTGCGGGCGATCACGGAGATGGCCCACGCGGCCGGGGCGCGGGTGCTGATCGACGGCTGTCAGGGGGCGGTGCACGCCGCGCCGGACGTGCAGGCCATCGGCTGCGACTTCTACGCCTTCACCGGCCACAAACTGTATGGCCCGACCGGGATCGGGGCCCTGTACGGAACCGCCGGGGCGCTGGAGGCCCTGCCGCCGTACCAGGGCGGCGGCGAGATGATCGAGACGGTCACGCAGGACGAGGTCCGGTATGCGAAGCCGCCGCACCGGTTCGAGGCGGGGACGCCGCCGATCGTCGAGGCCATCGGCCTGGGGGCGGCGATCGAATGGCTGTCGCAGTTCGACCGTGACGCCGTCGCCGCCCACGAGAGGGCGCTGTACGACCACGCCCGGGCCCGGCTGGAGGGGGTCAGTTGGCTGTGGGTGATCGGCGAGGCGGAGGGGAAGGGGGCCATCCTGACCTTCACCGTCGACGGGGCCCACGCCCACGACATCGCCCAGGTGATGGACCGCTACGGCGTCGCCGTGCGCGCCGGCCTGCACTGCGCCGAGCCGCTGGCCAGACGCTTCGGCCTGACCTCGAGCGCGCGCGCCTCCTTCGCCCTATATAATACGATCGAGGACGCCGACGCCTTTGCCGACGCCCTGATCAAGGCCCGTGAGTTCTTCGCATGACCGACCAGACGACCCTCGAGACGGAAACGCAGGACGACGGCGGCCGCACCGCCGCCGTGGCCTCGGGCAAGATCAGCCCGCCCGAGCTGGACCGGCTGACCGACGAGATCATCACCGCCCTGAAGACGGTCTACGACCCGGAGATCCCGGTCGACATCTATGAGCTGGGGCTGATCTACAAGGTCGA
>NZ_CALMZS010000201.1 GCF_937870815.1 uncultured Brevundimonas sp. | reverse complement strand
CGGCGCCCTGGTGCGTCTGGGGCACCGTGGAGACGCCCTGCGCGCCCTCGATTTCTATCTTGCCGACCTGCGTCCGCGGGCCTGGAACGGCTGGGCCGAGGTGGTCGGCCGCGACGAGCGTGAGCCCCGCTTCATCGGCGACATGCCCCACGCCTGGATCAGTTCGGACTACATCCGCTCGACGCTGGACCTGCTGGTCTATGAGCGCGACCGGGACCATGCGCTCGTGCTGGCGGCAGGCGTTCCAACGGCCTGGCTGGAAGGGGAGGGGGTGGGGGTGACCAACGTCCGCACGGCCTCTGGGCCGCTGACCTACAATCTGCGCCGGGATGGCGACGGCTGGCTGCTGACGCTGGACGGACAGGTCACACCGCCGGGCGGTTTCGTCCTCCAGTGGCCCGAGGGTGAAACGCCGCCGACGCGGGTGCGGATCGACGGGCGGGCGGCGGCATGGGAGGGTTCGGAACTGTCGATCCCCGCCAGCGCCCGGCGCGTCGAGATGCGCTGATCAGGGTGGCGTGGCCGCCGCCGCCGGTGCGGTGCACCAGGCAAAGCCCTCGAGGTGGAAGTCCCCCGGCATGCCGCCGTAACGGTCGTAGTGAACGGTCGGCCGCAGGGCTGTGTGGATGACCTTGCGCGCGGGCGGTCCGCCGCAGAGCTCGGTCGCGCGCCGGTCCCAATAGGCATAGGCTAGCTGAGGGTCGCCCATATAGGCCGGGAGAATGACCCGGATGGTGTAGCCGCCGTCCGGATTGGCGATGTCGAAATAGCCGTAGGCCACCCCCGTCTCGGGGCTGATCCGGGCGTATTCGGGCACGGTCAGGCAGCCGCCCAGCGCCAGGCCGGCCGCCGCCAGCAGGGCGACGGTGCCGGCCCGCGCCGACAGGGTTTCCATCATCGCGGCCGGCGGGCCGGACGGGCGGCCTGACGCAGGGCCTCGATCCGCTCGGAATGGACCCGCGCGATGCTCATGGTGTTGCCGTAGGTGGTGAAACTGCTCACCGCCGAGGGCGAGGAGATGTAGGAGCCGGCCATCACGCCGACGCCGATGCGCCGCACGGTACGACCGTCGGGCAGGGTCTCCACGACCTCATCTACACCGGTCAGGCTGGGGACGGCCGTCCGGTTCAGGTCCAGCACTGCGTGGCGGGCGATGAAGGCGTGGGCGTTGTCGATCTCGGCGCGCAGCAGGGCGCCGTTGTCGCGGATCCATTCGCGGGTCAGGAAGATGGCGATCTCGCCCTTGGTCAGGTCGTCGTCGCGGGCCTTCTCCAGCTCGCGGGTCATCGCCTTGAAGGCGTCGCTGTCCTCGGCCGGCAGGGCGCCGGCCTCGTCACGGGCGCTGTCCAGGACGGAGGCGACCAGCCGCTCGCGCATCTCGGGCGTCAGTTCCGGCACGGGCAGCTGGCGCGAGAAATAGGTGAAGCTGTTGCGGTAGGTCGGGCCCTCGGTCTCGGCCCTCGGCGGCGATCCCTCGAACGTATAGGGGGTGACGTAGGGGATGGCCGGGTTCTGGTAGGACACCGTGACCACGACCTGCAGCGTACTGGAGTCCTCCGACAACATATAGCTGGTCGCGACCTCGACGGCGTCGTCAACGGCGGCCGGGGCTGAGATCTTCTGGACCGTGGTCACGTCGGAGACGACCACGCCTTGGCCGGCCGGCGCCGCGGCGACCTGCCGCCGGAAATGATCCGCCAGGGAGGCGTTCAGCGTATCGACCGGCATGACCTCAGCGATCTCGCCGGCGGCCTGGGTGGCGCGGCGCGCGGGGAAGGAGTTGATGATGGCGTCCATGGCCACCACGACCAAGGCACCGATGAGACCGTAACCCGCGCCGGCGGCGGAACTGTCCTGAGCAAACCAGCTCTTGCCGATGCCGTCGTTGTTCTCGGTCAACGCGACAGTCGTCGGGCCCATGGCCGCGATCTGTTCGGCGTTCAGCGGTCGGGCGTTCGGCACCGGCGCCGTCGCGCAGGCGGCCAGAGACAGCGCGGCGACCGCGCAGACAACGATACGCATAGGTATTCCCCCACAGCCATCCCCCCGAGGACGGCGAATGGCCAACCCTACCTGTGGGCGAGGATGTTGGTCAATCGGGAGTTGGCTGCCCGTGGCGGCGGGCGGGAAAATCAGTCCCCGTAACCCTCGTACCTCTGCCCCTGCGCCAGATTGCCGAACTTCGTCGTATTGGCGTCGAAGCTCAGCTTGATGATGCCGATGGGGCCGTGGCGCTGCTTGCCGATGACGACCTCGGCCTGGTGTTCCAGACGGTCCATGTCCTCCTGCCATTGCAGGTGTTCGGGCGAGCCCTCGCGCGGCTCGGCGCGGCCCAGGTAGTAGCTCTCGCGATAGACGAACATGACGCAGTCGGCGTCCTGTTCGATCGAACCGGATTCGCGCAGGTCCGACAGCTGGGGCCGTTTGTCCTCGCGTTGCTCGACCTGACGCGACAGCTGCGACAGGGCCAGGATCGGCACGCTCAGCTCCTTGGCCAGGGCCTTGAGGGCGCCGGTGATCTCGGA
>NZ_CALMZS010000200.1 GCF_937870815.1 uncultured Brevundimonas sp. | reverse complement strand
GGCCCCGTAGCTCAGCTGCATAGAGCAAGGCTTTCCTAAAGCCGAGGTCGCAGGTTGGAGTCCTGCCGGGGTCGCCATCCCCTCCCGACATTCCCCTCAATCCAGCTTCAGAAGGCGGTCGAGGCTCGCCGCGCCGGGGCCTCGGGCGATCAGATAGATCAGCGGCCCGGCCCACAGCAGATGGGTCGGCCAGCCGCCGGGAACCACGAACAGCTGGATCACCAGCGCCATGACCAGCAGGCCCAGCGCCGCCGGCCGCGTCGCGAGGCCGAGCACCAGCAGCACGGGCAGCAGATGCTCGGCGTACGTCGCCATGAGGGCGGCCGTCTCCGGCGGGAGCAGGGGCACACGATACTCTTCGGCGAACAGGTACCGGGTCGACGGCGACAGGGTCAGCAAGCCGTCCACCTTGGTTCGGCCCGACAGGAAGAAGGGCGCGGCCACGCCGGCGCGTAGCAGCAGGGCCAGCGGCCATTCGGGGACGGCGCGGGCGATGCGCTCGTGGAGGCGGGCGATGACGGTCACGGTTGGGGGCTCCGGATGCAGCTGGAATCGAAGGCGCCGGCGGCGAGGAGACCGGCGAACACGGTTGAGGCGTCGGCGGCGGGTTGCGCGGCGCGGGCGGACAGGGCGGCGGCGCCGAACGGACGGCCTTTGCGGCCCGCGTCGAGGAAGGCCCATTCGGCGCGGCTCAGGCGGCGCGCGCGGACCTCGGCGCCGGGGCGATGGATCAGCAGGCCCTCGGCCCCGGGCCGCCAGTGGAGCTCCGCGGCCTCGTCGGGCTCGCGGTGGGCCAGCCACAGGGACGGCGCCGTCCAGTCGAACCAGAACAGCCGGGCGGACGGGTGCAGGCGCGCCGGGGCGGCGGTCAGGGCCAGTCCGGCCGCGGCCGCCTGCGCCGCCGTCAGCGGCCGGGCGTCCGGGGCCAGGTGGGCCTCGGTCCAGGCGCGGTCGAGGCGCGCGACTGGCGGCAGGTACGACAGGTCCCGGGCGGGCTTGAAGGCGGCCAGCCAGGCGGGGAAGCCCCCGCCGAAGCCCGCTAGCACGGGATCGTCGCCGGGCTGGTCTTCGACGAACTCACGCGCGGCGGCCCGGAACCATTCGCCGCCGACCAGCCGCGACACGGTGGGATAGTTGGCCTCCAGGGCGTCGATCCGGCCCTTGATCGAGGTGTTGCGATAGACGGCGATGGCGCCCAGGGTCCGGTCGTCCGGTCTGAGATGCGGCCACAGGTCGTCGAACCGACCCTCCAGCGCCAGTGCGAAGCCGTCGTGAAAGGCGGTCATGCCGGAGCCCTCGTCGAGGCCAGCGCGCCGGCGGCGCGGGCCTGTTCCTGCAGCAATTCGTTGAAGGCGGGCACCCGCCCGTCGCGCTCGATCAGGGTGGGGCGCGGGCCGATGCGGGCCAGCAGCCGCTCGTGCAGGCGCCAGACCGCTTCGCTGACCGGCGCATCATGGCTGTCGATCAGCAGATCCTCGCCCCAGATCGGATCCGGCCGATGGCCGGCCAGATGAATCTCGCCGATCAGGGCCGCCGGCACGCGGTCCAGCCAGTCCTCGGCCGACTGGCCCAGATTGCAGGCGCTGACGTGGACATTGTTGACGTCGACCAGCAGGCCGCAGCCGGTGCGGCGGGCGATCTCCGCGAGGAATTCCACCTCGTCCCAGTCGTGTCCGCTCATCGGCAGATAGGCCGCCGGGTTCTCGATCAGCAGGGTGCGCCCCAGCGCCGACTGGGCCTCGTCGACATGGGCGCAGATCAGGGCCAGCATCTCGCGGCTGCGCGGAACCGGCAGCAGGTCGGGGTGATAGACGCCGCCGCGCCGGGACCAGGCGAGGTGTTCGGAAACGAGGAAGGGCCGGAAGCGGTCGATCAGGGCCCGGAAGCGGGCGAGATGATCGCGGTCGGGCCGTTCGTCACCCGCCAGGGACAGGCCGACGCCGTGCAGGGACAGGGGCCGCACCGCGCGGATTCTCTCCAGCCAGCCCAGCCGCGGTCCGCCCGCGACCATGTAGTTTTCCGGATGGACCTCGAACCACAACCCGCGCCGGGGCCCGACCGCCGGACAGGCCTCGGCCTCCGCGAAATGCTGCGGCTTCAGGCTCAGGCCGGCGGTCGGGGGGCTCGACATCAGCGGTTCGCGATGGGGGTCAGCGAACCGTTGCCGCGCGGCGTGCGGATGCTGGTGCAGGTGCCTTCGGGGACCAGCTTCCAGGCGTTGCCCTGATAGTCGCGGGTCGAGGTGCCGGCGCAGCTCGTGCCCGGGCCGGCGGCGCAGTCGTTCTGGCCGGCGCGGGCCACGCCGTAGCATTTCTCCATCTTCTCTTCCTCGGCCGGGGCGGGCCGATCCTGGGCGGCGGCGGCGGTGACGCCGAGCGCGAGCAGGGCGCCGGCGCCGACGAGGATCTGGGCGGGGGTGTTCATGGGGTCGTCTCCTCAACACGGCCGGTCCGGTGTGGCGCGGCCTGGCGGGAGAGGGTTCGACGGCGGTGCGGGTGCGGTTACGCGGTCAACGAAAAACTTCGGTCGACGACCCGCGCGATGTAACCTCGCGAGGGGTTCGCGCGGATGGGGAGCGTGGTGGACAGGGAAGCCGAGCTTAAGCGCCTGATGCTGCGGGGACTCGATGGCGACCCCGTGGCTTGGCGCGCCCTGTTGACCGAGCTGCGCGGCGCCCTGACCCCCTTTTTCAGGCGTCGCCTGATCGGCCTGGAAGCCGACGTCGAGGACCTTGTGCAGGACTGTCTGATCGCGATTCACGCCAAGCGGGCGACCTACGACCGGTCGATGGCCTTCACGGCCTGGGCCTACGCCATCGCGCGCTATAAGCTGATCGACCACTTCCGCCGTCAGGGTCGGCGGGCGCACGTTCCGCTCGAGGCCGCCGGTGTGCTGCTGGCGGAGCATTCGGTCGAGGACGGCGTTGTACGGAGGGACCTGGCGAAGGTCCTGTCGATCCTGCCGCTGCGCCAGCGCCGCCTGATAGAGGATGTGCGCATCGGCGGCTACAGCCTGGCGGAGGCGGCGGCCCGCAACGGCTGCACCGAGGGTGCGGCGAAGGTCAGCGTTCACCGTTCCATGAAGGCCCTCGCGGCCAGCGTGTCCCGTGAAAACTGACGACCTGATCGACGCCCTGGCCGCCGGCCTGCAGCCCGCCCGCCCGGCCCGGTTGAATCCATGGTTGCTGGCCGCCGCGGCCGCCGCCTCGGTCGCGGCCGTGGCTATCCTGCTGGGCGTTCGTCCCACCCTGACCGAGGCGCTGTCGTCCCCGACACTGTTTTTGAAGGGGCTTTATACGGGCGCGCTCGCCGGCGCCGCGCTATGGCTCGGTCTCAGGGCGGGCCGGCCCGGTGCGGACACGCGCGGACCGCTGGTGATGCTGCTCGGCGTCGTGATCATCGCGATCCTGTGGGGCGTGATCGAACTGGCGGCCGCCCCCGCCGACCAGCGCATGGCCGTCTGGTTGGGCGACACCTGGAGGGTGTGCGTTCCGAATATCCTGATGGTGGCGGCGGTTGCGGCGATACCCGTATTCCTGGCCGGGCGGTCGCTTGCGCCGACCCGTCCGTCCGCCGCCGGCTTCGCCTTCGGAGCGGCCACCGGTGCGATAGCGGCGACCGCCTATGGCGTGCTGCACTGCCCGGAGTCGACCGCCGCCTTCGTCGCCACCTGGTACACGCTTGGCATCACCGCCGCCGGCCTCGTCGGCGCCGCGGCGGGCCGGTTCGCGCTTCGCTGGTAGGAGCGGCCGACCGCCGGCCTCGCCGGCCACCTCACCGCCATTTCGACCCGTCGCCGTGCCTGCCGACGCTCTTCCATCCGGGCGGGGCGGCCTT
>NZ_CALMZS010000199.1 GCF_937870815.1 uncultured Brevundimonas sp. | reverse complement strand
AGGGCGGGCGGGCCGCCGTTGAGCCGTTCGGTGCCGGACAGGTCGATCCAGGCCTCGTCGAGCGACAGGGTCTGGACCAGGGGCGTCAGCTCGCGCACGGCGCCGAAGATGGCCTCCGAGGCGGCGACGTATTTGCGGAAGTCGGGCTTGACGACGACGGCCCCGGGGCAGGCCTTCAGGGCCCTGAACATCGGCATGGCCGAATGGACGCCGTACTGGCGCGCGACGTAGCAGCAGGTGGAGACGACGCCGCGCTTGCCGCCGCCGACGATGACCGGGCGGTCGCGCAGTTCCGGGCGGTCGCGCTTTTCGACCGAGGCGTAGAAGGCGTCGCAGTCGAGGTGGGCGATGGTCAGGGCGGCGAGCTCGGCGTGGCGCACGACCCGGCGCGAGGCGCAGGCCGGGCAGCGCTCGACCGGGGCGTCGGCGGCGTGCAGGCAGTCGCGGCAGATGGATTTCATCAAGGCCGGATTGTGCCTGACAGCGGCGCCGGTGGGGAGCAGATTCAACGATCCGCCTTCCGCGAAGCGGGAGCAGGGAAGGTTCATCACAAAGGGCACGACGAGGCACGAAGGACACGACGGGACATGGGATGTGGCGCGGTCCCCGTTGTGCCCTTTGTGGGGCCGTTGTGTTCGTTGTGACGAACCAGCCGACCGTCGATTTGAACGCCGGCTTCGCCAGCAAGGGCGCTTCACGTCAACTTAAGAGAAGCGATGCAAGCTGCTCCCGAAGAAGGCGAACAAGCCTCCGCGCAACCGCGCTTCCGAGGAAGCGGAACAGGCCGGGTGATGATGTCGAAGACGGTCCTCATCGTCGAGGATAACGAGCTGAACATGAAGCTCTTTCATGACCTGCTCGAGTCCCAGGGCTACCGCACCCTGCAGACCCGCGAGGGGCTGCAGGCGCTCGCCCTGGCGCGCCAGCACCGGCCCGACCTGATCCTGATGGACATCCAGCTGCCCGAGATCAGCGGCCTGGAGGTCACCAAATGGCTGAAGGACGACGAGGAGCTGAGCCACATCCCCGTCGTCGCCGTGACCGCCTTCGCCATGAAGGGCGACGAGGAGCGGATTCGCCAGGGCGGCTGCGAGGCCTATATCTCCAAGCCGATCTCGGTGACGCATTTCCTCGAGGTGGTGCGCAAACACCTCGGCCCGGTCGAGGCCCTGACCCGATGACGGCGCGCATCCTGGTCGTCGATGACGTCGAGCCCAACGTCCGCCTGCTCGAGGCCAAGCTGACGCTGGAATACTATGAGGTGCTGACGGCGACGGACGGCGCCACGGCGCTGGAGGTCGCGGCGGCGGAGCGGCCCGACATCATCCTGCTGGACGTGATGATGCCGGGGATGGACGGCTTCGAGACCTGCCGGCGGCTCAAGTCCGACCCGGTGACGCGGCATATTCCGGTAGTGCTGGTCACCGCCCTGGACGGCCGCGAGGACAAGATCAAGGGTCTGGGGGTCGGGGCCGACGACTTCGTCACCAAGCCGATCGACGACGTCATCCTGTTCGCCCGGGTCAAGTCGCTGGTGCGGCTCAAGGCGGTGATGGACGAACTGCGCGAGCGCGAGGAGAGCGGCCGCCGGCTGGGGGTCGACGCCGACGGGGCCGGACGGCTGCGCGGCTCGGGCGGCCGGGTGCTGATCGTCGACGACAACGAGCTGCAGTCGGGGAAGATGACCACCCACCTGGCCGGCGAGCACCGGCCGGTGGCCGAGGCCGATCCGGCCGCGGCCCTGATCGCCGCGCGCGGGCCGGTCGACCTGATGATCGTCAACGTCTCGAGCAGCGGTTTCGACGGCCTGCGCTTCGTGGCCCAGGCGCGCTCCAGCGAGGCCTCGCGCAAGACGCCGATCCTGGCCGTGGTCGACCCCGCCGACCGCCCGCGCCTGCTCAAGGCGCTGGAACTGGGCGTCAACGACATCCTGCCCCGGCCGGTCGACAGCGAGGAGCTGATGGCGCGGGCCCGGACCCAGATCAAGCGCAAGCGCTACGCCGACTTCCTCAAGGAGAAGCTGGACTACAGCCTCGAGATGGCGGTCACCGACGCCCTGACCGGGCTGCACAACCGCCGCTACATGGCTGGCCAGCTGCAGGCCCTGGTCGGACGGGCCGGGCAGGGCGGCGACCCGGTGGCGGTGCTGGTCATGGACATTGACCACTTCAAGCTGGTCAATGACGGCTTCGGCCACGACGCCGGCGACGAGGTGCTGCGCGAGTTCGCGGTGCGGCTGGCGACCAATGTGCGGGCCATCGACCTGCCGTGCCGGCTGGGCGGCGAGGAATTCGTGGTGGTCATGCCGGGGGCCAGCCTCGAGGCCGCCGCGCGGGTGGCCGACCGCATCCGCCGCGACATCGAGGCCCAGCCCTTCCCGATCATGGGCGGCACCGAGGGGCTGACCATCACCGTCTCGATCGGGGTGGCCGCGAGCGTTCCGGGAGATACGCCGGAGGCCCTGCTGAAGCGCGGCGACGAGGGCGTGTACGAGGCCAAGGCGCACGGGCGGAACCAGGTGATCGCCCGGGCGGCGTAGGTCCGCGCCGGCCCCTCCGCCGCCCTGGGGCCCCCTCTGTCATCGCACGGGGAGGAGACAGCAAAACGCCCGGCCGTCGCTGACCGGGCGTCCGGATCCTCGGATCGGCCTCGCTTCGCTCGGTGTCCGAGGATGACGAGGTTCGAAGGACCTACTTGATCTTGCCTTCCTTGAACTCGACGTGCTTGCGCACGACCGGGTCGTATTTCTTGACGACCATCTTCTCGGTCATCGTCCGGGCGTTCTTCTTGGTGACGTAGAAGAAGCCGGTGTCGGCGGTCGAGTTCAGGCGAATCTTGATGGAGGCGGGCTTGGCCATCGGACAATTACCTTTGCGACGGCGAAAGCCGCTGGAAACGAGAGGCGCGGAACATACTCAGGCGCGTTGGGAAGTCAACCGCGCGGCGGCGCGGGTCAGGGGCGGTCGGGCCCCGGTTCGTGCGGGTAGTCGACGACATGGCGGCCGCGCACCATGCGCACGAAGGGCAGGGGCCGGTCCGGGCGGGACAGGCGTTCGGCCACCTCGGCGAGGACGAAGCGGGTGATGGCCGGCAGGTCGACGGCGCGGGCCTCGTCGAGCGGCAGCCAGGCGATCTCGTCCAGTTCGCCCGACCCCGCCGTGGGGTCGGGATGCAACAGGGCCGAGGCGTCGGCCATGAAGAAGCGGGCGTCGAAGCGGCGGCTGCGGCCGGGCGGGGTGACGGCGCGGGCGATGTAGCGCAGGGCGGCCAGGTCGGGCAGGGCGCCGGCGGCGCGGAACTCGCGCCACGGGCCGGCGACGGAGGCGGGCGGGGCGGGCGCGCCGAGGATCAGGCCGGTCTCCTCGAAGGTCTCGCGCACGGCGGTCAGGGCGAGGGCGCGGGCCCGGCGCGGCGTGACCTCGCGGGCGAGCCGAAGCGCGTCGGCGGGCGGGAGTTCGGTTGCCGAGGCGGCGGCGTGGTCGGCGCGCTCGACCCGGCCGCCGGGGAAGACCCATTTGGCGGCCATGAAGACGTGGCCGGGGGCGCGGCGGCCCATCAGCACCTCGGCCGCGCCGGCGCGGACCCGGGTCAGGATCAGGGTGGCGGCGTCCTTCGGGCGCCGGCGGTCGCCGGTGCGGGGGGCGTCGGCGAGGTCCCGGGCGGCGTCGAAGGGGGCAGAGGCAGGCATATGACCTCGCCATGGACCCTGCCGCGGCAGGAGGCAAGGCGGTCAGCTACGACTCCAGTAGGCGATAAACGCGGGGGGCCTGTCGTCCGCGGTGCTGAATGAATGGACGACGGGGTCGAGGCCGGCCAGAGGCTCGGGATTTCCGAGACTCTGTAGCTGGATCATCATCTCGGTCAGTTCATCGCCGCCAATGTCCGCGCGCATGATGCCCGCCACCTCGCAGAGGTCGGTCGAGCATCGGATGCTGACGGTCGGGATATCCCGAGCAAAATTCGCGATGGCCCCATATCGCTGTGTCAGGAGGGCTTCAGTTTTCGCCGACCAGCCGGCGTCGCGCCCGCCCGAGGACACCCGGGCGTGCAGGTCGGCGAGATCGGGCTCGGGCGCCTGGCGTGACATGATTTCGGCGGCGAGGCCTTCGTTCCAGACGGCGGGAGGCGTAGCGGTCTGGTGAGCCAGTAGAACCGCGGCGGCGAGGATTGCGGTGATCATGAGGAAGCTCCATCGTCCGGAAAACGGCGCGCGCCTTCGAAACGCGGCGTCGGGACGGAGAGCTGACGACGATGCTGAGGCGCCGGCCAGATCGATTAAATCGTGACGATTTTCTTGGGCGGTCAGCAGGCGGGCGATCTCGCGGCTGCTGCCGAAGCCCGTTTTGCGCCGGGCCGCGCGGAAGCGTTCGTTGACGGCGGCGACCGACAGGCCCTTCAGCGTGGCGATGGACTTGGCGGTGTGGCCGCGGCCAAGCAGGAGCAGCAGCTCCCGCTCGACGGCGTTGAGCCGGTCGAGACGTTCGGAGGATGTGGGCCCGGGCGTCTCCATCCGCCTACCGCCGCCTGCCCTTGCGGACGCCCTTCAGGCCGCCGGAGGGCTTGGGGCCGCCGGGGCGGCCGGCGCCGCGTCCGGGAGGGCCGTCACCGCCGCGGCCGCGGACGCGGACGCCCAGCCGGGGAGCGGGGGCGTTCGGGTCGCGCGGAGCCGGGTCGCTCAGCATTTCGAACACCAGGCCGCCGGTGACCGGGGTGGCCTCGACCAGCCTGACCTCGACGGTGCGGCCCAGGGTCCAGCGCCGGCCGCTGCGCTCGCCGACGAGGGCGTGGGTGCGGTCGTCGTGGTGGAAATACTCGCCGCCCAGGGAGGAGACCGGCACGAGGCCGTCGGCCCCGGTCTCGTCCAGCCGGACGAACAGGCCGAAGCGGGTCACGCCGGTGATGCGGCCGGGGAAGGCCGCGCCGACGCGCTCGGACAGGAAGGCGGCCATGTAGCGGTCCATGGCGGCGCGCTCGGCGGCCATGGAGCGGCGCTCGGTCAGGGTCACCTGTTCGGCGACGGCCGGCAGTTCGGCGATCTCGCGGTCGGTGAGGCCGTCCTTGCCGAGGCCGAGGGCGCGGATCAGGCCGCGATGGACGATCAGGTCGGAATAGCGCCGGATCGGCGAGGTGAAATGGGCGTAGCGGTCGAGGTTGAGGCCGAAATGGCCGATGTTCTCGGGACTGTAGATGGCCTGCATCTGGGTGCGCAGGACGACCTCGTTGACGACCTCGGCGTGCTCGCCGTCGCGGGTCTCGTCGAGCAGCTTGTTGAAGCGTTTGGTGGTCGCCGGCTCGCCCTTGTTCCACGGCTTGCCGAGGGTCTGGAGGAAGTCGCCGAGGTTGAACAGCTTCTCCTGGCTGGGCGCGTCGTGGACCCGGTAGAGCAGGGGGACGCGCTTCTGCTCAAGGGTCTCGGCGGCGCAGACATTGGCCTGGATCATCATCTCCTCGATCAGGCGATGCGCCTCCAGCGACTTGCGCGGCTGGATCGCGCCGATGCCGCCGCCGGGGTCCATCAGCACCTTGCGCTCGGGGCTTTCGATGGCCAGCGGGCTGCGCTTGATCCGGCCCTTGAGCATGGCCCGCCAGGCGTTCCACAGCGGATAGAGGATCAGGTCCATGATCGGGCCGGTGACCTCGTCGGTCCCGCCGCCGCGCTCCGGGCCGTCGATCGCGGCCTGGGCCTGTTCGTAGCTGAGGCTGGCGTGGGAGCGCATCAGGCCGCGCAGGAACTTGTGGCCGATCTTGCGGCCGTCCCTGTCGAAGACCATGCGCACGGCGAGGCAGGCGCGGTTCTCGCCGTGCTTGAGGCTGCACAGGCCGTTGGACAGGACCTCGGGCAGCATCGGCTCGACCCGGTCGGGGAAGTAGGTGGAATTGCCCTTCTCGCGGGCCTCGCGGTCCAGCGCCGTGCCGGGGCGGACGTAGGCGGCGACATCGGCGATGGCGACCCAGACGATCCAGCCGCCCTCGTTCTTCGGATCCTCGTCGCGCTGGGCGAAGACGGCGTCGTCGTGATCGCGGGCGTCGGCCGGGTCGATGGTGATCAGCGGCAGGTCGCGCAGGTCCTCGCGGCCCTTCAGCGAGGGCAGTTCCTGGTCCTGCGCCTCCTGCAGCACCTTGTCGGAGAAGCCCATCGGCACATTGTGGGCGGCGATGGCGATCAGGGAGGCGGCGCGGGGATCGTCCTCGCGGCCGATGGTCTCGAGAATCTTGCCGCGTTTGGGACCGTAGCGCTGGGCGCCCTTCTCGATGGCGGCCAGCACCAGGTCGCCGTCGCGCAGATCGGCCCCCTGGGCGTGGGGGACCAGCAGGACGTCCTTCGAGCGACGATCGACCGGCTCGACCCGCACCTCCTTGTTGGACTTGCGGATGACGCCGAGGACGCGGTTGGTATCGGTGTCGAGCACCTTGACGACCCGCGCCTCCCAGCCGTCCGCGCCGCGCGAGAATTTGGCCAGCACCCGGGCCCCGAGGCCGGGCGCGGCGCCGGTCTTGCCGGAGTTGTCGGGGACGAGGACGGCGCGCGGCGCGTCGGGCGAGGCCTCGACGAGGCGGACGTAGAATTCGCCGTCCACGTCGCGCTCGACCACGTCGGCGACGCCGACCGGGGGCAGGGCGCCGGCCTCGGAGAAGCCCTTCCTGCCCCGTTTGCCCAGCTTTCCCTCGGCCTCGAGCTCGCGGATCATCTCGCGCAGGGCGCGGCGGTCGCCGCCCTTCAGACCGAAGTGGCGGGCGATGTCGGTCTTCCCGGCCGATCCGGCCTCGCGCAGGAAGGCTAGGAGGGTGTCCTTGTCAGGCAGGCCGGCGACCGGCCTCTTGGGGGATTTGGTCATTCAGCTCTTCTGTTCGCCGATGTCTTCGGCGGGATTGATGCAGGCCACGCCGAGGGCGCGGGCCGCGAAGGCCAGGTTGGCATCCAACGTGGCCAGTTGATAGTTGTGCCGCAGACAGACCGCGAGGTGGATCGCGTCCGGCGCGCGGAGCTTGAGTTCAAACGCCCGGACCAGACGTTCGGCAGCGCGAATGTCCCGAGCCTCGGTGGGGGCGGCCACCGGCAGGCTCGCTCTGAAGCGGTCGACGGCGGCCAGGCGAGTGCTTGCGGCCGCTACGTCGTCCAGTTTCATGCGCACCCGCTTCGAGACCGCGGCTGACACCTCGGCGGAGGTGAAATCACTCACGATCACTCCGGACCGCCAGGACTGCACCTGGCGGATCACATTGTCGGAGGGGGTTCGTCGAACAGCAAGGCCGCGATGACGCAGGCGTCCAGGTAGGTCGGCCTCAAACCCCCTCATCCCTCAGCTCGCGGATGAAGTCAGCGGCCGGCATATGCGCAGGCGGAAGGCTTTCGCGCACCATCCGGAGGTTCTCCAGAGCGGCGGCGATGGCCTCCTCGGAGACATCCCTGGAGGGTTCCGTCGGAGCCGCTTTCACGATCTCGGCGATCACCTTCCCGTGGCGGGTGATGATGATGCGTTCGCCGTCCTCGACCCGTTCGAGCAGGTGGGTGAATTTGTTCTTCGCTTCGGCGACGCCGTAGACGGCCATGGCCGATCTCCAGTTCTGGCCAGAAATATAGCCATCCTCGGCCTGCTTCGCCAGCCGGGTTGTTCCGGCCGGGCGGCGCGCCTAGCTTCCGACGCCTCACCCGCCGGAGTCATTGTATGCCGCTCGCCCCCGCCCCGGTCCTGACCGGACCCACCGGTTCGTTGCTGGACCTGATCGGCAAGACGCCGATGGTCGAGGTGACGCGGATGGACACCGGCCCGTGCCGGCTGTTCCTGAAGCTGGAGTCGCAGAATCCCGGCGGCTCGATCAAGGACCGCATCGCCCTGTCGATGATCGCGGCGGCGGAACGGGAGGGCTTCCTGAAGCCCGGCGGCACCATCGTCGAGGCCACGGCCGGCAACACCGGACTGGCGCTGACCCTGGTGGGCCAGGCCAAGGGCTACCGGGTGCTGCTGGTCATACCGGACAAGATGTCCAGGGAAAAAATCCAGCATCTCAGGGCGATGGGGGCGGATGTTCGCCTGACCCGTTCGGACGTCCCGCACGGGCACCCGGACTATTACACCGACATGGCCGAGCGGCTGGCGCAGCAGATTCCGGGCGGCTTCTATGTCAACCAGTTCGCCAACGACGCCAACTCCCTGGCCCACTTCAAGACCACCGGGCCGGAGATCTGGGAGCAGATGGGCGGCGACATCGACGCCTTCGTGGCCGGCATCGGCTCGGGCGGGACGATCACCGGCATCGCCCGCTTCCTGAAGAGCGTCGGGTCGAAGGCCGAGATCATCCTCGCCGATCCGGTCGGCTCGACCCTGGCGGGGATCGTCAACGAGGGCGTGCCCGGACCGGAGGGCGGCTATACGGTCGAGGGCATCGGGCAGAATTTCGTGCCGGACACGGCCGACATGAGCCTGATCGACCGGGCCTGGTCGATCCCGGACGCGGAGGCCATCGCCACGGTGCGCGATCTGCTGCTGAAGGAAGGCGTGCTGGCCGGCTCGTCGTCGGGGACGCTGATCGCCGCGGCCCTGCGCTGGTGCCGCGAGCAGACGGAGCCGAAGCGGGTGGTGACCCTGGTCTGCGACACCGGGGCCAAATACCTGTCCAAGGTCTACAACGACGCCTGGCTGGCCGAGCAGGGGCTGGGCGAGCGCGAGCTGCACGGCGACCTGTCGGACCTGATCACCCGCAAATACGAGGACGGCGACGTGGTGGTGATCGGGCCGGACGACACCCTCGACACCGCCTTCAAGCGGATGAAGGGCGCCGATGTCTCGCAACTGCCGGTGATCGAGGACGGGCGCCTGGTCGGCATCGTCGATGAGAGCGACATCATCCATGTGATGAACACCGACGAGGTCACCCGCGGGGAGCGGTTCAACAGGCCGGTCGGGGCGGTGATGACCCGCGATCTCGACACGGTGCAGGTCGGCGAGCCGCTGGACGCCCTGATCCCACTGTTCGACCGCGACCGGGTGGCCATCGTGCTGGACGGCGAGCGGTTCGTCGGGCTGATCACGCGAACCGATCTGATCAACCACCTGAGCCTGAACCGTTAGGGCGGCGATGGTGACTCTCCATCATGCGCCGGCATGGAAGGTCGCCGTGTACGGGCGTGATCATGGCGTTCCGCATTTTCATGTGGAAGGGCGAGGGTGGCGATGCTCGGTTGCAATCGCCACCCTGGAGGTGATCATTGGAACGTATGATCAGAAGAGTCTGGGGGCCGCCATCGCCTGGGCGTCCGGCAGGCAGGCCGAGTTGATGGACAAGTGGAACGAGTTGAACCCATGACCGGCCTGGAAACCCAACATAGCCTGGAATCGGCCAAGGCCGCCGATCCCTTCAGGGTCGCCCTCGTCTGGAGTAATGGCCAGGAGGCCGTGATCGACCTCGCTCCGGCCCTGGAAAGCGAACAATATGCGCCGCTTCGTGAGCGGGACGTCTTCAGGTCGGTCAGGATTGGAACCTGGGGTCACAGCCTCGTCTGGCCCGGCGAGATCGAGATCGGCGCCGACTCGCTGTGGCTGGACTGCCTGTCGGCCTGGGGGCAGGAGGATACACGGGCCTTCCTCGAATGGCGGCTGCGCAACGGCTTTTCCGCCTCCCGAGCCTCGGAAGCGCTCGGCATCTCCCGGTCCAGCGTGGTGAAATACTCCACCGGGACGACCGTCCCGCGACGAATTCTCCTCGCCTGCAAGGGCTGGGACGCATTGCAGGCGGCCTAGGATGAGCGATCTGAAGAACAGCCAGGGGTTTTCGACCCGCGCCATCCACGCCGGCCAGCGGCCCGACCCGACCACGGGCGCGGTGATGACGCCGATCTACGCCACCTCGACCTACGCCCAGGAGAGCCCGGGGGTGAACAAGGGCTATGAATACGCCCGCGGCAAGAACCCGACGCGCGAGGCGTTCGAGGCCTGTCTGGCCGATCTGGAGGGCGGCACGCACGGCTTCGGCTTCGCCAGCGGCATGGCGGCGACCTCGACGGCGCTGGAGCTGCTGGACGCGGGCTCGCACGTGGTCACCGGCGACGACCTGTACGGCGGTTCGTGGCGGCTGTTCGAGCGGGTGCGGCGGCGCTCGATGGGGCTGGACTTCGCCTATGTCGACCTGAGCGATCTGGCGAAGGTCGAGGCGTCAATCACGCCAAAGAGTCGAATGATCTGGGCCGAGACCCCGACCAATCCGCTGATGAAGCTGGCCGACATCGCCGGGCTGGCGAAGATCGCCAAGGCGCACGGCCTGCTGCTGGTGGTCGACAACACCTTCGCCACGCCGTGGAGCCAGCAGCCGCTGAAGCTGGGCGCCGACGTGGTCATGCATTCGGCGACCAAATATCTGAACGGCCATTCCGACATCATCGGCGGGGCGCTGGTGACGGCGGACCCCGAGCTGGCGAAGGAGATCAGGTTCCTGCAGAATTCGGTCGGCGGGGTGATGGGGCCGTTCGACGCCTTCCTCGCCAACCGCGGGCTGAAGACGCTGGGCCTGCGCATGAAGGCGCACAATGAGAACGCCCTGGCGGTGGCCCGCTGGCTGGAGGACCGCAAGGGGATCGCCAGGGTGATCTATCCGGGCCTGATCAGCCATCCGCAGCACGAGCTGGCGGCGCGCCAGATGAACGGCCGGTTCGGCGGCATGGTCACGGCCCTGATCGACGGCGATCTGGAGCGGACGAAGCGGGTGCTGGAGCGGGTTCAGGTCTTCACCCTGGCGGAGTCGCTGGGCGGCGTCGAAAGCCTGGTCAACCACCCGGCCATCATGACCCACGCCTCGGTGCCGAAGGAGCTGCGCGAGGCCGGCGGGATCACGGACAGCCTGATCCGGCTGTCGGTGGGGGTGGAGGAGGTCGAGGACCTGATCGCGGATCTGGATCAGGCGCTGGGGTGATCCGCGCCGGGTCCCCCGGTCAGCGCCGCTGCGCGGCTTGCCGGAGGATGACGAAAGCGGTGGGGTCAAGCGCGGGCCGGTCGGGCCTCAGGCGGCCTTGCTGGGCAGGGCGGTCTGGTGGCCGGTCACGGGAACGACCTTCTTCTTGACCGGGGCGCGGACCTTCTTGACCGTCGAGGCCGGCGCGGCGGCGCGGCGGGCGACCTCGGCGTCGATCAGGGGGAGGATTTCGGCGGCGGCGGCCATCTGGACCGGCGAGCCGGTTTCGGCCAGGCGGGCGGCGTTGGCGCGCAGGGCCTTGAGGTCCGGATCGCTCATGGCGGGGATCATGTCGGCGAGCGGGGTCATCACAGTCTCCAGCTAAGGGTAAGGTGGTCGGGCCGGCGCCGGATCGGCGGCCGGCCCTTCCGTCGGTCTAAGCCTATTCGGCGGCCTTCAGGCGGCCGGCCGATTCCTTGCCCGAGCGCGAGTCGCGCTCGATCTCGTAGGAGACCTTCTGGTTTTCGTTGAGCGAGCCCAGGTCGGAGACCTCGACGGCCGAGGCGTGGACGAACACGTCCTTGCCGCCGTCATCGGGGGCGATGAAGCCGTAACCCTTGGTGGAATTGTACCATTTCACAGTGCCGGTAGCCATTTTGAGACCTCCGTTAGGCGTTGACCGCCGGAAGAGGCTCCGGGTCGGCCTGTCGGGTCTGAATGGGATCGGCCTTGGACCTCGGTGCGCGATGCAAAGGGGCAGCAGCGTTTCGCAGAGAGATCGACGAAGCCCTAGGTGGGCGCTTTGCGGGCCAATAGCAAGCGTTGCGGGCCAGACGGCAAAACGGCGGCGAAGGCTTTCGCCCCCGCCGCCGTTCGAAATCATGCGCCGGAAAACCGAGCGCCTGAAGTCAGCCCTCGGTCTTCAGCTGACCAGCGGATTCCTTGCCCGAACGCTTGTCGCGCTCGATTTCGTAGGAAACCTTCTGGTTTTCATCGAGGCCGCGCAGGCCCGCCTGTTCGACGGCCGAGATGTGGACGAACACGTCCTTGCCGCCGTCGTCAGGCTGGATGAAGCCGTAGCCCTTGGTGCCGTTGAACCATTTCACAGTGCCGGTAGCCATTTTCAGGACCTCCGTTAGCAGTTGACTTCAGGGAAGAGCCCCTGGAGCCTGTCGGGTCTGAAAGGAGCGGCTAGACCTCAGTGCGAAAGCAGAGGGTGGCGTTTCGCAGAGAGATCGAC
>NZ_CALMZS010000198.1 GCF_937870815.1 uncultured Brevundimonas sp. | reverse complement strand
AAAATCGGAGGGCGATGTGCGGGGGCAAGTACTCGCCCGCCTTCGGGCGAGGACACAACTCGGCGCCGTCGCGCCGATACGGACGACAGGACATCGATCTTCGCCGGCCTCGTCGGCGGCGAGCCGCCGGCGCCGCACCCGGGGCGTCCATCGATGCCGACACCGGCAGGACCTCAAGCCCCTCGACCGCCGGTCCTGGAACCTTCGACCCAAGCCGAAGACAAAAAGGCGACCTCATCGAGGCCGCCGTCGAAACAGTCACTGATTTCTTCACCGCGAAACCGGCCGGAGACCCGCGCCTCAATGCAGCCCCGCGAGCGCCTCCAGGCTCTCAGGCGTCTGCCGCACAGGGCGATAGGCGACAGCCGCGTGCGGCCCGCAGAAGGCGCCGCGCGCGACCGGGCGCCCACACAGGCTGAAGCCCTCAGCCCCGGGGTCGCCATAAGGCCAGCGGCATTCGCAGCGCCGCACGGACAGCAGGGTCGTCCGCCCCTGGTCGGGGACGGGTTCCGGCCCCGCAATGGCCTCACCCACGGTCGTGGGCGGCGGGCGGCGGTCCCTGGGCGGCGACAGGACGACGACAGACGGACCCCGGGGTCGCGGGCGACCCGCGGACAGGCCCATCCTGTGAACCTTGCCGAGGACCGCGCTGCGGGTGAGACCCTCACCAAGATCACGCGCGATCTGCGCGGCGCTGCGGCCTTCAAGCCAGAGGGTCCTCAGGCGCTCAATACGGTCTTCGGTCCAGGCGGAGGCGGTCATGGCGGAACTCCGGTGCCAGCGAGCCCCAACGGCTCGCCCGCGCCCGCCCTCGCCTTCCCCTCCCGCCCCCACACAGGAAAACGGCCCGGCGCTCGCGCGCCGGGCCGTTCCGTCTCTCTCGCCGTCGGATCAGAACGGAATGTCGTCGTTCAGATCATAGCCGCTCGCCGGCTCCTGCACCTGTCTGTCGGCAGGACTGTCATCCGTAGAAGGCCGGGCACGCCGGTTCTTCAGCCGGATATCGCCGACGATCAGGCGCAGGTCGTAGTGTTCGACCCCGTCCTTGCCGGTCCAGGTGTCGTTCTCGACATGGCCCTGGATGACGACGCGGCTGCCCTTGCGGGCGAAGGCCTCGATGTATTTCTCGGTCGTCGCCTCGTTGAAGCAGATGCAGTTGAAGCCGGTGGTGCGCTCGCCGGGCGTGCCGTCGGCCTTGCGGAAGCGGGTGGTTTCCAGCACGCGAAAGCTCGCGCGCTTCTTGCCCGAGCCCTGGGCCGACAGGATGGACGGGTCGGCGGCCAGATAGCCTTCGAGAGTGAGGGTTTGCATGATCAGTCTCCTTGAAAATAAAGGTTGGGGAAAATGAAGGGTCGCGAGGTCAGGCGGCGACGCGGCCGTCTTCGGACGCCCCGAGCCCCGCGGCGTCGCGGTCCTCGGCCCAGTCCAGGACGGTCAGCCGGTTCACCACCAGTTCCTTGGCGGTGCGTTCGGTCCCGTCCTTGGCCGCATAGGCCGTGTCGATGAAGGCGCCGACGACGACGGCTTCGCAGCCCTGGGCCAGACCGCGGGCGATGACCTTCTCGTTCAGGCCCTTCGACCAGCTGACGCAATTGACCCCGACGAGCCGGTCCTTGCCGGCGGCGTCGACGCCGCGCTTTTCGAGCAGCCGGAACACCGCCTTGGCGAAGTCCGGGCTGATCTGGGGGTCGGCCGCCAACCGGCCGGTGAACACCATGGTCTGCATGTCAGTCTCCTGTTGATCCGAAGCGCCGGCGAGCCGATCTCCCCGATCCCGCTTCACCCTCATCCTCCCTTCCTCCCGTCCCCTCCTGACCGGACGAGGCCTTCGCCTCGTCCGGCCGATCTCAGGCCGCCGCGCCGTCGAGGACCGACTGCACCGGGTGACGACGCAACACAGCTTCCAGGACGCGGGGCCGGTCGACGGGGATGAAGACCCTGGGCGTGAAGGCGATGATCTCCACGAAGCACCCGAGCGCGACCAGGGCGTCGCGATCGGTCCGGCCGCCGACCACCTCGATCCGCCAGCGATCCATCACCCGCGCCCGTTTCAGCCACAGGCCGCCCTCCAGACAGAGCTGGACGCTGCGGTCGAGGAGGCTGGCGGCGGTCCTGGCGCCGTCGGCCCAGGCGTCGCCGATGTCGCCCAGGCCCAGGCTCGCCTTGAGCGCCCGGGCCTGGGTCTCGTCCAGGGCCCGCCCCAGCCAGCGTCGGCCGTCGGGCGCCCGGACCCGGCGCACCGAACATCCGCGCGCCGGCAACCGGCCCCAGATCGGCAGCAGCAGGCCGGTCGCCAGCGTGAGCTCTCGCCTCAGCCAGGGATCGGTTCCCGCGACCTCCTCATCCCAGACCCGGCGCCAGTCGCCGATCGCCGCCGGCTTCCAGGCGGATTCCCCGAACGTCTTCTCCGACAGGGTCTGGCGTCCATCCGGCCGGATCAGACGGACGGCCGCGACGAGCCGGTCCTCGTCCGTGGCGGTGGTCAGGCCCAGCTCGGCGATCGCCGCCCGGCCGGACTTTGCGTTCACGACCAATTGGTGTGCGACGTCGGCGACCCGGGCCAGCGCGTCGTCCGGATTGAGGATGTCCCGACGGACCCTCAGCGAGAAGGTCACCAGGGCGGTTTCGGCGCCCGTTGAGACATCGGTCCGGATGGTTTCCTGGCCCAGAACCTCCAGTTCCCCGGCCTCGATATCCTCAAGACCCCGGTCCAGTTCACCCGACGCGGCCGCGCGCTCGAGGATGCCCGAGAGAATGCGATCGAAGTCCTCGAACAGGGCGTTCTGGTCGGCGATCCGCAACGCCAGCAGCCGGTTCAGGAAGGTGTGGATCGGCGGCAGATCGTCGGAGGGTTTGAGACCGCCATCGGCGTCGAGCAGTTTGAGACCTGTCTTGTTCATGAAGGTCTCGAGCGTCATCGAGGCGAGTTCACCGAAGGCCAGTGCACCGTAGAAGACCAGAAGGGCCCTGCGCGCCCAGGGGCTCTCCAGATTGTCCTCGGCCCGGAACAGACCCGCGCCGGCCGTCCGGCGCTCACCGCGCGTCAGGGCGCCGAGCGTGTCCAGCCGGCGCGCTATGGTCGAGGTGAAGCGCTTCTCGCCCTGGATGTCGGTCGTGACCGGCCGGAACAGCGGGGCCGAGGCCTGGTGGGTCCGGTGGCTGCGGCCCAGGCCCTGGATGGCGGCGTCCGCGCGCCAGCCCGGCTCGACCAGATAATGGACCCGGCGCTGCCGGTTCGCCGCCGACAGGTCCGCGTGATAGCTGCGTCCGGTGCCTCCGGCGTCGGAGAAGATCAGCACCCGTTTGCGACCGCTCATGAAGGCGTCGGTCTCGGCGCGCGCCGCCGCGGCGCCGCGCCGTTCGACGATGCGTCGTCCGTCACGCACCACCACCCGCCGGGACCGGCCCGTAATCTCGGCGACGTCGTCCGTGCCGAAGGCTTCCAGCAGGGCGTCGAGCACACCCGGTACGGCGGGCAGGCAAGCCATCCGTTCGATCAGGGCCTGGCGACGCACCAGGGCCTCCTGACTGACGGCCGGTCGACCGTCGTCGATGACCGGGACCATGGTCACATTGCCGTCCCCGTCCTCGATCGACTCCATCAGATGGACGGGGAAGGCCTCACGAAGATAGTCGAGGACGTATTCGCGCGGGGTCAGGTCGATGGAGAGGTTGTTCCACTCCTCCGGCGGGATGGAGGAGAGTCTTCTCTCCATGACCGCCTCATTGGTCGAGACGATCTGGACCACGGCCGAGCGATCCTGGACCAGATCCTCCCGGATCGATCCGATCAGGCTCGGCGTCTTCAGGCCGGCGAGCAGATGACCGAAGAAGCGCAGTTTTGCGCTCTCAAAGGCCGAATATACGGCGGACGCCGCCTGGCCACTCTTCGGCTTGCCGTCCTCGTCGTTCAGGCCCGTGGCCTTCAGGGCCTCGGCGAGATTGGCGTGGATCAGCTGGAAGGCGTCGGCCCAGGCGTCCCAGATGGCGATGTCGTCCGAGGTCAGGGGATGGACGAGCGGCTCATATTCGACCCCCTCGAACGACAGACTGCGCGCCACATAGAGCCCAAGCGCCTTGAGCTCGCGCGCCACCAGCTCCATCGCCGCCACGCCGCCCCGATCCATGGCCTCCAGAAAATCCGCCCGCGTCATGAAGGGCGCCTCCGGTCCGCCCCACAGGCCGAGACGCGCGGCATAGGCCAGGTTCTCGGCCGTGGTGGCACCGGTCGCCGAGACATAGAGGACCCGCGCGTCGGGCAACCGGTTCTGCAGCGCCAGGCCGGCCATGCCCTGAAGCGACGCCTTCTTCGCACCCCGCGCGCCCTTGCCGCCGCCGGCCGCATTGGCCATCGCATGGGCCTCGTCGAAGGCGATGACGCCGTCGAAATCCGCGCCGAGCCAGGCGATGATCTGGTCGAGGCGGGATTGACGGTCACCCCGCGCCGGCTGGCGCAGCGTCGCATAGGTCGTGAACAGGACACCCCGGTCGAGCCGGATGGCGTCCCCCTGTTTCCAGCTCGACAGCGGCACGATGTCGTAGGCGCCCCCGCCGATCGCGGCCCAGTCGCGCCGCGCGTCCTCGAGCAAGGCGTCGTTTCGGGACAGCCACAGCGCCCGGACCCGTCCCTGGCTCATGTTGTCGGCGATGACGGCGGCGATCTGGCGGCCCTTGCCGCACCCCGTGCCGTCGCCGAGGAAGAAGCCGCGTCGCAACTGGACGGCCTCCTCCTGCTCCTCGGAGACCAGCACCATCTGGTGCGGCGCCTGATCCGTCCGCCACCATCCGGGCAGGTGCGCGGCGTGCGCCTCCCCGGCATGGATCACCATCTCGGTCTGGGCGTCCGAGATTCGCCCCTCATCGCGAATGGCCGGCGGCAGGACTGGGCGATAGGTCGGCGCGGGCGGGGCCACCGACGCCATGGGGCCGGACTCCACCAGGGGCGACGGATGCGGACGCGGCGCGGGCAGGACGACGCGCCCCAGGGCATGGGCCTGGTAGAGCCCGCCATCGCGCCCCTCCCCGGTCCAGGCCTGCACTTCATAGGCCAGGGGCGCCGCACCCGCGAGGAAGGCCAGGCGGCCCGAAGGCAGGGCCAGTCCTCGCGCGCGCGGTCCCAACAGGGCGTCGGTCGTCACGGGCAGGCGCGTCCGCGGCCTGGCGCCGACCCGTGGCGCAAGCGCCCCAACCTTCCGCGCCGCGTCCTGCAGATCGTCGGAGGTCTGGACAGGCGCGGCCTCCGCGGCGCCTTCGGCCCGATCGATCACCAGCAGACCCGTCTCCACGGCGGTCCCGTGTTTGGCGAAGGCATGGGGTGGAAAGGCGATCCGCCCCACGACACGTCGCGCCTCACCGAAGCGTCGAAGCAGGCTTGCGTCCGTCAAGGCGGTCAGCGGGACGATCGCGGCCAACCGGCCACGGTCGGCCAGGGCCATGAAGGCCGCTGACAGATGGTCGCCGAGATCCGAGAACGGCGGATTGCACAGCACCACGTCGAACCCGCCCGCGTCCGCGCACAGGTCATGGATATGGCGTCCGTCATGACGGGTCCGATCGGCGTCGGGGAACAGACCGTCGAGCAGAGCGGCGCGCCCCGGCGCGACTTCATTCAGGCTCAGCGTTCCGCCGCAGGCCCCGCCGACCGCGGCCAGCAGACCCGTGCCGGCCGATGGCTCCAGGACGCGGTCTCCGGGGCGCACCCGGGCGGCCAGGACCGCAAGCGCGGCCAGGTGGGGCGGGGTGGAGAACTGGTCCAGCGCGACCTGCACCTCACTGCGCCGGGTCTGGGTCAGGCCCAGGGCCGAGACAGCCGCCAGCAGGGCGGCGATCTCCGTCGGCGCATCTTCCAGACGACTGACCTGTGGCGCCAGACGCCGGATCTGCAGGACCGTCGCCGCCTCGATCGCGTCATAGGCGTCGCGCCAGGCCCAGGCTCCCTCGGCGTCGGACGCGCCGAATGCGGTGGTCATGACGGCGGCCACAAGCCGACGGTCGAGCGGTCGGGATCGCGCCAGATGGGCCGCCAGCGCCCGGGCGGCGGCAAGGATGTTGGCGGACGTATCTCCGCCGGGGTCGGCGAACAGCGACAGGGTCGAGGACATGGGATCAGCTCCAGTGGCCTGAAGCGGAGGGCGCCTCCCTCTCGGTCCTGCAGGCTCGTCCTCGCCCGCCCTTCCCTCGCCTTTCCCCGGACCAGCATCCGGACACGACAACGCCGCCCCGGCGCGAACCGGGGCGGCGTGCTCGAGGCGGATCGTCGTCAGGCGGCGGCGGGCCCCAGGGCGGCCTCGCCCGCCGGGGTGACGGTGAATGCCCCGATCCCGTCGTCGTCGTGGGTGGACACGTCAGCACCAACGTCCTCTTCGGTCGTCACCGGTTCCTCGTCCGGCAGCGGACCCGCCCAGGAGAGGCCGGCCGGTGCCCAGCTCCGGGACGCCGCCTGTTCGGCGACCCAGTCGACCAGTTCAGTCTTCTTCAAGGATCGCGCCCGCTCGTCTTCCGCGCCCATGCTCTCCAGCATTCCCAGCAGCAGTCCCTTGGAATGGGCCTGCAGGAAGGGCGCGTCCGGCGTCCAGTGGAGCGTGATGTCCGCCCCGCACAGGGCGGCCAGCTCGGCCGCCTCCGTTCGGGCGCTGCGCCGGATCAGGGTGGTGCGGGTTTCGCGGACATCGAGACTGATCGCGGTCAGTTCAGCCAGCAGCCCCATCTTCTCCCCGTGCGGCAGGGCATGGACCCAGGCGATGACCGTCTCACCCGACGCCTGCCAGGCCGCCCGACGGTCGTCGAGCCGCTGGCGCACCTCGCCGTCCAGGGTCTCGATCACCCGTCCGTCCACCGGATGGAACCCGGTGGCGAGAATGGCCAGGGCTGACTCCGACCGCGCCACATGGGTGCGCAGAACCAGGACGGTGAACAGGCGCGCGATCAGCGCCGTCAGCGCCGCGCCCGGATCGTCGGCCAGGGCCCGGATCAGTCCGCGCGTGGCCACCTCGGTGCGTACGCCATGCAGGGCGTGGTTGACGCCGTCGGTGTCGGGCTCGGGCGCCGGCGCCTCCGGAGCGACATAGACCGGCGGAACCGACGTCCGGTCCGACGGATCACTGTCGATCGATCCGGCGTCCTCGATTTCAGGCTCCTCGGGCGTGTAGCAGCGCACATCGACGCCCGTGCCGGCGGCGGGCCACATGACCATGGTCGTCACCACCCGCCCGCCGCACCCCGTCTGGTCGGCCTGCACCCGGGCGCGGATCATGGCGACGACCGCGGCGTCAACAGCCTCGGAATCACAGGCCTCGGCGAGGGCCTGCCGGACCGCGTCCGCCCGTGCGTTGAACGCCTCCCGTTCGGCGCGGTAGCGCGCCATGTCGTCGGTCGGGAGCTGACCGCCGTAGACATAGCCCAGCGCCTCAAGGTCGTCCGGGAGGTCCGGCTCAGGTCCGGCGGTGACATGCACGGCGATTCCCTCGGCCTCGAACACGGCGGCGATGGCGCGCGCCCGACGCATCCACAGGTCCGTCAGGATCTCCGGATCGAGCAATACGGGCGCGAGTTCCCCGAACAAATCCGCCTCGGTGCGCCCGCCCGCCTCGCCATAACTGTCCGCGTCGACGAGCGCACAGCGTCGATCCCGGCTGGTGACACGCCCCTCGTCGAGCCGCTCAGTGATGCGCCAGTCCTGAAACCCATGCCCGTCAAGCGCCGCCTCGGCGAGTTCGGCCTGTTCGGCCTTGTCGGGCAGCCGAGCCAACAGCCTGGCCTGTTTGAGGGTCATCCGCCCGGCCTTCAGGGCCACAAGGGCCGCCGCAGGCAGTCCGGCCAGGGCGGCCAGCCGCTTGATGTCGATCTCGGCGTAGCCGAGGGCCCGGGCGATCACAGGCACGGTCAGCTTCGATTTCAGCATCCGGCCGATGGCGGCGATGATGTCGGCGACATGGACGGGCACGGCGGTGTTGGTGAGCAGGACGGCGGCCGCCTGACGGGCCGGATCGGTCTCGACACAGACGGTGACGGGATAGTCCGCGTCGATCTCGCCGGCGTCCAGCAACAGACCCAGGGCGAGGCGGCGGCGACGTCCGTCCAGCGCCATCCAGGGCTGCTCCTTCCTGCCCCGCCCGGGCCGGACGGTGAGGCGCTGCAGCTGGCCGGCGGCCTTCAACGTGGCGGCCAGGGTCGGAATGTCGTCATCCGGCGGCTCGTTGAACCGCAGATTCTCGCGAGCGATGCCGATGTCGCCGAGACGGACGGTGCGCTCGTCGCGCTCGTCGCGCTCGACGGCTGCGGCCGGGACGGGGTGGGAGACAAGGTCGGTCATGAGGGTTCTCCGGCCGGGCCACGGGGCCCATCCCCGCCGCTCCGGCGCCCGTCAGCGCCCTCACTCCTCCGCTTTGGGCGCGTCCACCGCCACATCGTTCCAGTCCCCGAACGAGGGGTCCGGCAGCCGGATGCGAACCTCCAGACCGACGGTCGTCAGGCGTCGCCGGAGGCGTTCCGCGGCGCGCTCGCCCGCGACTCCCCGGTCGGCGGCGATCAGCAGCCGGCGCACCGGCGGCGGTGGCGTCCAGGCGGCGAGATTGTTGGCCGCCATCAGGGCCCAACCCGGTAGCTGGAAGCGATCCATGGCGGACAGGGTCGTCACCACCCCCTCCCCGACGAGCATCTCCGGGGCGCCCGGAGCCAGACGAACAGCGGCGCCGGGTGGGACCCGGCCGACCGTCTTGCGTGTCAGGCGAAGGCCCGCAGCGCGACGCCCGTTCGGGTCCAGATAGGTCAGTTCGACCCCGGTCAACCGGTCCTCCGTGTCGCTGATCCGCGCGACAAGGGCCGGACGGCCTCGCCCGCACGGTTGGTAGACCGCGATCGGCGCCCGGGGATGGAATCCAAGGTTCAAGGCGACGTCGACACCCCGATGACGCAGATAGCGATCCGCCACGTCGCCGGAGCGGATGGAGCGACAACCCGTCCAGAGTTCGGCGGCGACCCGAAGGCGAATGTGCGGATCGGCCCTGGGGGCCCGCAGACCCGGTCGTGCCCCGCCGATCAGTCGGCCGGTGTGGTCGATCAGGCCCACGTCGCGCAGATGATCGCGGACGATCCGCCAGTCGGCGCCGCCGAATCCGTGGATGACGACCCGGTCATCGGTCAGCAGAAGCGAGACCGAACGATCCCGGGCGCTGTGGCCGGGCGCGGGGATATTGGCCCGCCGCCCCTCGCAATAGAGTTCGCCGCCCAGGGCGGCCACGATGCGGTGCAGGGTCATGACGGCCTCAGATCAGGCCGAGGGCCTTGAAACTCGCCGTCCCTTCCCGGCCGACGACGAGATGGTCGTGGACCTGAAGATTGAAGACCCGCGCCGCCTCGACGATCTGGCGCGTCATCTGGATATCGGCCTGCGACGGCGTCGGATCACCGGAGGGATGGTTGTGGACCAGGATCAGGGCGGAGGCCGAAAGCTCGAGGGCCCGGCGAACGACTTCGCGTGGGTAAACAGGCGCGTGATCCACTGTGCCGTGCGCGACCAGCTCATCACGGAGCAGGTTGTTGCGCCGGTCCAGAAACAGGGTCCGGAACTGTTCGCGGGGCTCATGCGCGAGCGCCGCCCGGACATAGGCCACGAGCGCCGTCCAGGAGGTGATCACGGGGCGTCGGCAGGTTTCATCGCGCGCCAGGCGGATCGCCAATTCCCGCAGCAACTTGAGATCGGACAGGGCGACGGGATCAAGTCCGGGCGCGCGCGCCAGTTCACCGGGCTCGGCGGCGACGACGGCGCCCAGTCCCGAAAACCGCTCCAGCAGGGCTCCGGCAAGCCGATGCGTGTTCTTGCCGGGATCCCCGTGCGGACCCTGAACCGCCCGCCGCAACATCAAGCCCAACAGGGCCTGATCATCCAGCGCCGCGTGAACCAGGGCCGGTGGCGCGGGCGGACGGTTTTGGGCGTCCGGGCCCCAGGCCCGGGTCGGGTTCGGTCTCATGGCGGTCTCTCCTTCTCCGCTCCACCACGGAGCACCCGCCGTCCGGCCTTCCTTTCTCTCCCTGGCCGGACCTGGATCAGGCGAAGGGCCGTCCCTCCGGACCCTGAGCTCCGGGCCACGTTCCGGGCGGCCGCCCGACGCGACGCCGATACCGGTGAGTGAGCCGCCGAGAGCGCCACGCAGGCTGTGCGAATCCAACCCGAACGTGGCGACGCAAGGCCTCGGGTATCGCGGCAAGTCCAGGGTGGGTCTGAGGAGACGTCTCTAGATGATGAAGCGATCCCAGGACCCGTAATGCTCCTGGCTACGACGTCCACGCGGCAGGCTGAGCCCCGCGACGACCAGGCCCACGAGCGTATCGGACAGACCACCGGCGACCGTTCCGCCCCCCAGGACCCAGGGCGTGACGACCAGCCCGGCCGCGAGCACGAGATTGAGGAAACGGAGGGGGCGCGCCACCTCGGCCATGGCGATCACCGACACGGTAATGATCAGGGCTCCGATCAGATGGTCCGTGTCAGCCAGGGGTGGGGCCCCGCCGAAGACCAGTCGTGAGAACATCAACCAGACCCCAAGTCCGGCACAAACCACCAGGGTCCATGGCGCGTTGACGCCGCGCAGCGCCGAGGCGGCGGCGGCCGGGAGGCTGTGCGCGAAGCCGGGGCGGCGATCGATCGTCCCTCCGGGCAGGTCATCGCCGCGGAAGAAGGCGCGCCAGAAGGGCCGTCCCCGGCGGGTGTTCAGCACCATGAACTGTCCCATGGCCACCAGTTCGTCGAGCGAATAGGGAATCATGACCAGCATGGCGACGCCCGCCGCGATGCACAGGGTGCAATATGTCCCGATGACAATCGGCTGGGCGATGATGAAATAGATGCTGACCACGCCGAGCGGCACCACGACGATGCCGAACAACAGCACCATCCAGGGCATGGTGCGCCAGCGCGCCCGGCCGCCCATGGCCCCCATCAGGATCTCGATCATATAGGTGATGGTCCCGACTCCGCCGTCGGCCACCGGCCAGGCCTTGGACATGTCGGAGGTGATGATGTGCTCGGTTCCGTTGAGCGGTCCGGGAACATTGAAGAACGGCTCCCAGACCGCGTCGATGTGGCCCAGCTGATAGGCGGTAAGGATCCGTGACAGCACGAGACCGATCAGGCCAAGAGCGATGATCGGCACGCGCTGGAGGTAGGTCGAGGGACAGTAGCTCCAGCCCGGCGGAGTGTCGGTCTCGTCCATCATCCCTTCCATGCTCATCCCGGGCATCATCGGGATCAGGATGGTCAGGGCCACCACCAGGGCGCCGACCAGCATATCGTTGCTGTATATGGCCGCGCTCGGCGTCCAGAACAGGATGGAGGCGCCGAGCAGCCAGATACCGATCACGGCATTGGCCCATTGAGCCCAACCGCCCCTGGGCGACATGGACAATCCGGCGAAGACCATGATCAGCACGCCGCAGATCACGTCGTTCCAGCCGCTCAGGGCATTGCGAAGGGCGGGCGCCCACAGGTTCCGGTCCTCGGTGACCGCCAGGATGGCGGTCGAGAATTCGGTCTGGGTGAAGACGCCGAAGATCAAGGGAACCGTCGCCAGCCACAGGCCCAGCCCCATGGTCAGCCAATGCACCCACAGCATGTCGAAATGCATACCGCGCATCGAACGGGCGTGGTCGGCGAGCATCCGGCTGTGTTCCGCCGGCTTCATGGCGTGGGCCCGCGACGCCGCCGCCTCGACCTTGTCATCGGCGACCCGCGCCGCGTTGAGCCGGTTGGCCTGGTACCAGGCGAATGGGTCGGCCTTCAGCCCGGCGACGATGGCCGGCAGGCTCTTGCGAAGTGAATGTTTTGGAGACCAGCCCAGATGGGTTCGCGCTGCGGTCAGGTCGAGCTCATAGTGGTCTCCGGAGATGTCGACCATCCAGGGCCGGATGAAACCGTCCTCGTCGAAGACTGCGGTTTCAGCCCAGGCCCCCGCCTTGGCGGCGGCCTTGGGAATGGAGAGGGTCTCCCATGCCTCGTCATGGATCAGCCGACCCAGATCGCGCTGGATTTCGTCATAGGTCATGACATCGGTCTCGCCGAGCAGGACCGGGAAGACCTCTGGAAGATCCTCGCGTCGATCGATCACCCGAGCGATGGCGGTCATCAGATCATCGAGGTGCAGGGAGGGCTGGCCGGTAGCCAGATTGCCCGGATAGACCCGCGCGCTGGCCCGTTTCTCGTAGATGCGGGCGATTTGCTGGGCCAGGAAGGCAGAGTGACCGCCGTCGTCATAGATCCCGGCCGGCCGCAGGAAGACGGCGGAAATTTTGCCGCGTTTTTCGCGGATCAAGGCCTCGGTGAGAACCTTGGATTCGCGATAGGGCAGACTCGCGTCGAGAGGCGCGGTTTCGTCGATCGGCCGGCCCGGCTCCGTCGGCTGGTGCACCAGCATGGTGCTGGAGAAGACGAACTGCTCGACGTCGAAGGCCTGGAGAGCGTCCAGGAGGCGGCCGGTTCCGCGCACTGTCACCGCCTCGTAGCGCGGATCGGGTTTGCCACTGAGATCGAAGAAGGCCGCCAGATGGATGACCGAAGCGATCTTGCGACCGTATCCCGTCCGCACCCGGTCGAACGCCGCCTCGACGCTCGCGTCATCCGCCAGGTCGATGCAGACGCATTCGGCGTCAGCGGGCGGATGGGGCGGCAGGTCGCGGTCGAAACCGATCACCCGGAACCGTTTGGCCAGACGTTTGACCAGGGCCGAGCCGATGAACCCGCTGGAGCCGGTGACGATGACGACCGGCCGATCGCTGGCCGGCGTCGCCATCAGCCGCGCCCTCGCAGATATTTGATCAGGGCCGCGATCGCCAGCACCAGACCAACAATCACCAGGAGGCTGACCAGCCCCATGCCGCCCATCATCCAGCCCATTCCATTTCCATCCATCATCGCTCTTCTTCCTCGTTCAGGCCCGTCCTGCGACGGACATTCCGCCCGGGGCCAGGCGTCCGACTACTGCGCGCGCAGGGCGGTGACCTCATTGACCCCGTCATGCACCGAGACGTCGAAGGCGACCCGGTCTCCAACCCTGGCGTCCGCCAGCACAGCGGCCGGCGCCGTGAAGGTCATGGCCATGGCCGGCCAGCCCACACCCGGGATCGCGCCATGATCGATGGTGACCGTGCCGGCCGAGGCATCGACAGCCGTGATCGTGCCTGTGCCGGCACCGGTCATGGCGGCCTGCCCTCCCGCCATCGGCATGCCGGACATGTCCGTCGCCATCGGCATTTCAGCAGCGGGTGCCGGCTCGGCAGGCGGCGCGGTCTCGGATTGACCGCAGGCGCTCAAGCCGAGGGCGGCGGCGGCCGACAGGATCAGGGCGCGATTCATGGTGATTCTCCTTGGGCTGATGTGTTCGAACGAGACCTGCGACGTCTCAGCAGCAGATAGCCTGCGGGAATAACGAGCATGGACAGCAATGGTGCCGTCAGCATGCCGCCGATGACCGGGGCGGCGATGCGGCTCATCACCTCCGAACCGGCGCCGTGGCCGATCAGGATCGGGAAGAGACCGGCCAGGATCACCGCCACGGTCATGGCCTTGGGTCGGACCCGCAGCAGCGCACCGTCACGGACGGCGTTCTCGACCTCAACGGGCCCCGGATTGGGGCCCCGGTCGTTGAGCGCGGTCTTCAGATAGATCAGCATCACCACCCCGAACTCGGCCGACAGCCCGGCCAGGGCGATGAAGCCGACCCCGGTGGCGACGGACTGGTGATAGCCGAGCAGATAGAGAAGCCACACACCGCCGGTCAGGGCGAACGGCAGGGTGGCCATGATCAGGGCCGCCTCGTCGAAACGGCCGAAGGTCAGATACAGCAGGACGAAGATGATCAGCAGGGTGGCCGGCACCACGATCTTCAGCCGCTCGGCCGCGCGGGTCAGATATTCGAACTGCCCGGAGTAGGCGATGCTCACGCCCGGGGTCAGCGTCACCTTGTCCGCCACCGCCGTCTGCAGATCGCCGACCACCGAGGCCAGGTCGCGGCCGCGGACATCGATATAGACCCAGGTGGTAGGGCGGCCGTTCTCCGACTTCAGCATCGGCGGACCGTCCGTGACCTGCAGGTCCGCGACCGTGCCGAGGGTTATCTGCTGGCCCGAGGGCGTCAGCACCGGCAGGGCGCGAAGTTCGGACAGGCTGTCGCGGATCTCGCGCGGATAGCGGACGCTGATCGGATAGCGGGCCAGCCCCTCGACCGTCTGGCCGATGGTCTCGCCTCCGACGGCCCCGGCGACGATGCTCTGCACGTCCGCGATATTGAGACCGTAACGGCCGGCCGCCTGTCGATCGATGTCGATATCGATATAGCGCCCGCCGGTCAGCCGTTCGGCCAGGGCCGAACTGACGCCCGGCACGGTCTTGGCCACCGCCTCGACCTCGGCCGCGATGCGGTCGATGGCCTGAAGATCAGCCCCCGAGACCTTGACCCCGACCGGGCTCTTGATGCCGGTGGCCAGCATATCGATGCGGTTGCGGATCGGCGGCACCCAGATGTTGGCCAGGCCGGGCACGCGCACCGCCTGATCCAGTGCCTCGACCAGCTTCTCCGGCGTCATTCCGGGTCGCCACTGGTCACGTGGCTTGAAGCGGATCGTGGTCTCGAACATCACCAGCGGGGCCGGATCGGTCGCCGTATCGGCCCGCCCGGCCTTGCCGAACACGGTCTCCACCTCCGGCACGGTGCGGATCATCCGGTCGGTCTGTTGCAGCAGTTCGGAGGCCTTCGCCGCTGACAGTCCCGGAAGGGCGGTCGGCATGTAGAGCAGATCGCCCTCGTCCATCGGCGGCATGAACTCGCCGCCCAGCTGGCTGATCGGCCAGGCCGAGGTGGCGAACACCGCCAGCGCGATCAGCAGGGTGGCGCGGGGACGGTGCAGCACCCAGTCGAGCGGCCGCCGGTAGATGTAGGTCAGCCAGCGGTTGATCGGATTGCTCTGCTCGGCCGGAATCCGCCCACGGATCAGATAGCCCATCAGCACCGGCACGAGGGTGATCGACAGGATCGCCGCCGCCGCCATGGCATAGCTCTTGGTGAAGGCCAGCGGCGCGAACAGTCGGCCCTCCTGGGCCTGCAGGGTGAAGACTGGAATGAACGACAGGGTGATGATCACCAGACTGAGGAACAAGGCCGGCCCGACCTCGGCCGCCGCCTCGGTGATGACCCGCCAGCGGGCCTCGCCGGCCAGCCGTTCATCGGGATGATCGTGTTCCCATCGCTCGATATGTTTGTGGGCGTTCTCGATCATGACCACGGCCGCATCGACCATGGCCCCGACGGCAATGGCGATGCCGCCCAGCGACATGATGTTGGCGTTGACGCCTTGCAGATGCATCAGGATGAAGGCCGCCAGCACCCCCAGCGGCAGGGTGATAATGGCGACCAGGGCCGAGCGCGCGTGCCAAAGGAACAGGCCGCAAACCAGGGCGACGACGAAGAACTCCTCGAGCAGCTTGGTGCTGAGGTTTTCGATCGCGCGATCGATCAGCTGCGAACGGTCGTAGACCGTCACCACCTCGACCCCGGCTGGAAGGCCGGCCTTGAGGGTTTCCAGCCGCTCGCGCACCGCGGTGATCGTTTCCCGCGCATTTCCGCCCGAGCGCAGGATCACCACGCCGCCGGCCACCTCGCCCTCGCCGTTCAGCTCGGCGATGCCGCGTCGCATCTCCGGTCCGATCTGGACCGTGGCCACATCGCCCAGCTGAACCGGCACCCCGCCGGCAGCCGTGCGGATCGGCACCGCGCGGAAGTCATCCAATGTGGTCAGATAGCCGTTGGCGCGAACGATATATTCGGTCTCGGCCAGCTCCATGACAGACCCGCCGGCCTCGCCGTTGCCCTGCCGGATCGCCGCCACGACCTGCTGATGCGTGACGCCATACCCGGCCAGTTTGGCCGGATCGAGCACCACCTGATACTGCCGCACCATGCCGCCGATACTGGCGACCTCGGCCACGCCCGGGACCGTCTTGAGTTCGTAGCGCAGGAACCAGTCCTGCAGACTGCGCAGTTGCGACAGATCATGCTGACCCGTGCGGTCGACCAGCGCGTATTCATAGACCCAGCCGACGCCGGTGGCGTCCGGCCCCAACGCGGGGCGGGCGGTGTCGGGCAGGCGAGCCTGGACCTGGCTGAGGTATTCCAGCACCCGCGAGCGGGCCCAGTACAGGTCGGTGCCGTCCTCGAACAGCACATAGACATAGCTGTCGCCGAAGAAGGAATAGCCCCGCACCGTTCGGGCGCCGGGCACCGACAGCATGGTGGTCGCCAGCGGATAGGTGACCTGGTTTTCGACGATCTGCGGGGCCTGGCCGGGGTAGGAGGTACGGATAATCACCTGCACGTCGGACAGGTCCGGCAGGGCGTCCACCGGCGTGTTGCGCACGGCCCAGAGGCCGGCGGCGACCAGGGCAAAGGCGGCCAGCAGGACGAGGAAGCGCGCCTTGACCGAGGCGCGAATGATGGCGGCGATCACTGGCCCGCCTCACGGCGGGTCAGGCTTCGGATGGTGGGTTTGCCCCCGACCATGTCGAAGGCGAACTCGACCTGACTGCCGACCGCGACCCCTTCAAGCCTGACCGGCTCGGCGAGGGCGAAGGTCATGGTCATCGCCGGCCACTGAAGCGCCGGCACCGCCCCATGAGCCAGGGTGATCGAACGCCCCGCGATCGACTGCACCCGGCCGCTGGTGCGGTAGGTCGCGGGTGCCGAGACGGTCGCTGCCGTCTCACCGGCCGGGGCAATGGGCCGTGCCGTGACGCCCGACAGGCTGGCCTCGGAATCGAACAGGAACTGGCCCGAGGCGACGACCCGCTCGCCCTCGCGCAGACCGGCGAGAATCTCGGTCTGCCCCCCGCCCTCGCGCCCAACCCGGACCTCGGCCGGCTGATAGCGTCCGCCCTCCGCCGCCAGCATCACAAGATTGCGCTGACCCGTTCGGATCACCGCTTCCGACGGCACCAACAGGGCCGGTGTTGTGGAGCCGCCGAAGGTGATCTGTCCGTACATGCCGGGACGAAGACGACCGCCCGGGTTTCGCAATTCGATCCGCGCGGTCAGGGTCCGGCTGTCGCTCGCCACCTCGGGCAGCAGGGCGATCAGACGACCGGTCATGCGCTCCCCGGGGAAGGCCGCGAGGGTCACTTCGACCGCACGCCCGACCCGTAGCTGGCCGCCGAGGGTCTCGGGTACAGCGGCGTTGAGCCAGACGGTCGACAGGCCGTTGACTTCGGCCAGGGTCAGACCCGCCGGCACCGTCATGCCCGCACGCACGCCGAGGGTGCGAATGACCCCGCCGATCGGACTGGTGACGGTCACCGTGGTGCGCGGACGGCCCGAGCGCTCGACCGCCGCGATCAGGGACTCCGGCATGCCGAGCAGCAGCAACCGTTGCCGCGCCGCCTGGATCAGGGCGGCGTCATCGGTGCGCCGGACCGCGAGGTATTCGAGCTGGGCTCCTCCCCAGTCGGGGACCAGAAGGTCGGCTAGGGGGGCACCGCTGGAGATGACGTCGCCGGGCGCGCGTCCGTAGACCCTTTGAACAAAGCCGCTGGCGCGCGATTGCACCACGGCGACGTCGCGCTCGTTGTAATCTACCACCGCGCTGGCGGTCAGATCGCCATCGAGGGTTCCCGATCGGACCGTGGCGAAGCGGACGCCGAGGTTCTGGGTCAGGGCCGCGTCAATGCGAACCCCCGCCGCCGCGCCTGCCGCGTCATCGGCATAGCGCGGCACCAGCTGCATATCCATGAACGGCGACTTGCCGGGCTTGTCGAACTTCTGGGCAGGGACCATCGGGTCGTACCAGTAGAGCACCTCACGCTCGCCCGCGGCGGGAACGGACGCGTCGCCCCCTCCTCCCAGCCGCGTCAGCCCCAGAGCGGCGACACCGCCGAGGAGCACCAGTCCGGCCGCGGCGGCGGCAAGGCGAAGGTTTTTGCGCTCAAACCGGATCATTGGTCGCTCCTGTAGGTCAGGGTGAAGCCGACGGCGCGGCGCGCCACGTCAGCCTCCTTGTCGAGGGCGTCCAGCCGGGCGTTGGCCAGGGCGGTGAAGGCGTCGAGCACATCCATGATCCCGGCCCGGCCCGCGCCGTAGCTGGCGGTTTCGAGATCGGCGCGGGTGCGCAGATTGGGCAGAACCACGTCCCGTGCCCGGATCCACCGGGTTCGCGCGACCTCATAGTCGGCGAGGTCACCTCGCAGCATCGCCGTCCATTGCCGCTCAGCAGCCTCCTGTTCGGCGTCGACACGCCGGGCGTCGGCGGCGCGCGCCGCGATCACCGGCTCCTGCCGGCTGGACTGGAACAGCGGAAGCCGCACGCTCGCCCCGACAGAGACCAGATCGCCGAACATCGGATCCCGACGGGCGTAGCTGGCTTCGAACGACCAGTCGGGGCGGCGGCCGGCGCGGGCCAGATCGAGATCCGCCTCGGCCCGGTCACTAAAGGCGGCGTAAGCGCGTAGCGCCGGCAGTCCGTTGAGATCGACATCGAAGGCTCCAGGCTCAAGATCGATGGCGGGAGGCGGACCACTGGCGCTCGGAACCGGATCGCCGGTCCAGCGGGACAGTTCCGCTCGCGCCCGCGCCAGATCCGCGCGCAACCCATCGCGCCGATCGTCGAGGGCGGCGCGCAGTTCGACGGGCCCCAGAATTTGAGCCGGTCGACTGGCCCCCGAGGCGACGCCCGAGGGCGCGGTCTCCCACAGGGGTTCAAGCGAGGCGAGCAGGTCGTCCAGCACCTCCAGGCGTCGTTCGGCATAGTGGAGATCGATCCAGGCCTGGCCGGTCGCGACCCGGACCTGCCACAGGGCGATGTCCTCACGGGCCCGGGCCACGTTGATGTCCGCCCGGGCGATGCCGCGTTCGGCGCGACGCCGCGCACGACTGGGCACGTCCTGCTGTAGTCCGACCTGGACATTGGTCATCATGACCTCGTCGAAGCGCCCCGCTGAGGGGCCCGTGACGGGGAAGCCGTTGAGACCGAATTTCAGACGTGGATCCGGCAGTCGCCCGGCGGCTTCAGCTGAGGCTTGCGCCGCCTCCACGCCAAGCGCCCCGGCTCTCAGGCCGGGCGCATCAGCGGCGGCGCGCGCCAAGGCCTCTTCGAACGTCTGTGGCTCGGCCCGGGCCGGCCCGGTGCCGGCGGCCAGGATCAGGACGGACACGGCCAGAAATGCCCAGCGGGAAACCGCTGCGACGTCTGTTTGTATGTCCGGAGCCGTGGCTCGCTTGAGGGCGATGGACGGCAGGGCGTCGGGCGGCGTCGGGTACGCAGGGATGCGTAGCGCCGGCCTCAAACGAAAGGTCATGGAATTCCTCGGAATCCGCCCGGTCGACTCGCGGGTCGAGACACAGGCGTAGAGCTCAATGGATCAGGGAACACTGCGGCCGCGAAGCGGCGCGCACGGTCTTCCAATCAGCGAAAGCGGTCTACGCCAGCGGTTTCGGCGGATCCTTGAGAGGGAGCGGCCCAGCCCCCTTCCGGACGACGTTCGCGGTGGCGAACTTCATCGCGTTCGGCGCCATCGGACGAGACAGGGCCGGTGCCGGCGGAACGGGGGCCGCGACAGCGGCGCATCCCATCTTGGCGATACAGTCGGGCGTCATCTCGCTGCAGGGAGCCATCCCCTTCCCCGCCGTATCGTCCGTCATCACCATCATCTCGGCGCAGTCCATCTCCGCCATGACGCCGGTTGCCTCGAAAGCCTCAAACGGCGTGGCATGCGCCGACGACTGGCCGACAAAGCCGGCCATCGCGAGGGCGAACAGAAGGGTGCGAACCAGGTTCCACATGCCTCCTTATTGCACGCCCGTGACGGCACCGAGTCAAGCGAAGGCCGGATTCTGGGCCTGGACATGACGCGGCATGGACGTATCGCGCCGGGACCCGCGGCGCACATCGGTGGACCACTCCGCCATGATCGCATCGCTCCCCGGGGACCCCCGGACGGCTGAGTAGACGACACCCGCAGCGCCCTGGCTGCGAAACGCCCGCTCGACGCCGACCAGCAAGACGGGCGAACTCAACCGGGGTCCATGAGAGTCCACGAGGATGGGCCGCTGGACAACCCCGGTGCCCTTTGCCCCGCCCGAAGCGGTGGAACGACCTTCAGCGTAAACCAGGCGAAGGGCTCAATCGTCCCTGGTCGACCGTTTCGAGGCGCGCAATCCTTTCAGATCCCGGGCGATCCGGATCCACAACAGAATGAATCCCGAGACGACAATGCTGAGCGTCAGGGCCGTGGTGATGATGATCAGCGGGTGGTTGAAGTCCTCGCCGTCGTCCCAGTCCATGACGTGCAGACGCCAGAAGAAGTCGAACAGACGCCAGACCCCCGAGCGGCGCGACACCACCTCACCGGTGGACGGCGACACATAGAAGGAGGTCTTTTCGCCATCCGCGAAATCCACCCGCCACAGCGGCCCGGTCTTGCCCGTCTCCTCGGGCGCGGTCGCCAGATAGGCCACGTCGGTCACCTCGGCCTCGCCGCGATAGGCCCCTTTCGCGAAGGCCGAGACCTCATCCCGCGACATGGGCGCGAACGGCCGCCCCGTCACCGCCGAAACGATCACCGGCTCGCCGCTCACCGGTTTCAATGTCCAGGCCGGACCACGCGGCGTGGTGTGCAGGTCCGCCTGAGTGGGCGCTACGCCGGCTTGCCGAGCAATCTCGTCGAGCGACGGCAGGCCGGCCAGCGCCAGCGGGACGGCGGCCTGTTCGGCGACTCGGTGCTCGCTGCGGACCGTCTCTATGGGAAGGGCCACCATCACCAGGCCGCCGCCGACCCAGAACAGGACCTGGAGACCGACGACCAGCGCGATCCATTTGTGCAGTTGGGTAGAGAGCTTGAGGATTTTCAGGACGGTCTCCGGTCAGGCATGACGCGCGAACACGCGGGTGCCGCCGCCATTGAGTAGCAGCAGGGTTTCATAGGCCTCCCGGCGACCGTCCGGCATCTCCATCCCCGGCGAGCCCAACGGCATCGCCGGCACCGCGAGCCCGAGGGCGTCGGGGCGTTCCGCGAGCAGTCTGCGTACATCTTCGGCAGGCACATGCCCTTCCAGGACATATCGGCCGATCACAGCGGTATGACAGGCCGCCAGCGGGTCGGGGACGCCCCTGGCGCGGCGCACAACGCCGGGATCGGCCACCTCGGTCGTCTGCACCTGGAACCCTGCCGCCGTCATGTGCTCGACCCATGCGGAACAACAGCCGCAGGTGGGCGATTTGTAGACGGCAAGATCCGACGAGGGCCGCGTGGTCTGCGCACAGGCCGCGGTGGCCGCGGCGCTGACCCCAACGATCAAAAGGGCCCGGCGGGAAAGCGGCTCCGTCATCGTCTCATTCCTTTAATGATCAAGAGCAAGATGAGCCCGGTAGCCTGCGCTCAGGCCGCCGGACGAATGGGTCGGGCCGAGGAGTGATAGACATCGAAACGCCATTGGTCATCGCGTTTCCGCAACACGCTGGTGGCGACGCCGCGGCGCTCGATCGGGGCCCGCCCGGCGTCCTTGAAGGTGATGTGATAGGTATAGGTCTCGCTGACGAAGGCCGTGTCGCCGTCGACCTCCACCGTCATCTGGTGATTTCGGAATTCAAACCCCGCCAGATCGTCGAACTCCGGCCCCAGGTGGTGCTCGAGATAATAGGCGAAACTGCCCTCCACCCCGCCGTTCTCGAAGATCTCGGAGTCGGGCCAGAACAGCGACGGCGTCCGGGAAACGTCCATGCCGGTGATGGCGTCCCGGTAGGCCGTCACGACCGCGCGGACCTGCTGCTCCTCAGCGGACTGGGCATGGACAGACGTCGCCAGGACGGCGGCCAGGGCGACCCCGGCGAGGGCGGAACGAAGGATCATGGTCGGTTCTCCTGTTGGGCGCGGCCGCAATGGCGACCAGGTCCGGCGGGTGGAAGCCGGTCCGCGCAGCGGTGCCGGCCGGTGGATTGAGGGCGGAAGGGCGGTTCAAGCCCGCCCCTCCTCGATCAGAACATCAGATGACGCACGCCATGGGTCAGCATCCCGCCCAGCAGGGCGTTGACGAGGATGGCCGCCGCCGTGACGCTCAGCAAACCGATATAAATGAGTTCGCGGCCCCGGCCCGGCCTGCGGGTCCAATGTTCCTTGGCCCACCAGGTCGCCAGGCCCAGACCCGCGATCGATGTGCCGAGCCAGCGGTGGTACGTGTGGGTGACATCGTCATTGCCGGGCAGGCCCATGGCGAACCAGCCGAGCACCACCGCTCCGATCGCTGAAATCGCGGCCAGGGCGATGATTACCCGCGTGCCCTGGGTAAGGACGGGTCGCCGCAAGGTCAGCGCGGCGATCTCGAGCACCGCCGCCACGAGAAACAGCGCGATCGGAAAGTGCACGGCCGCGGGATGCATGGCACCCAGCCAGCGGACCAGCCTTTGGGGTATGGTCCGGGGCGCAGCGTCGGCCACCATGCCGCCGTGGTCCATCTCCGCCGTCATCCCCGGCATCGCCGCCATGGCCGATCCATGCCCGTCTGCCATCGGCGCGGCCGCGACGGATGCCGTGGCCGGGCCCTTGTGGTCCTCGTGGGCGAACGCCGGTACGGTGACTGCCAGCACCACAAGCACGGCCAACGCCGACATCAATTTCCGCAATCCCATAGCCGTCTCCGTTCACGTCTCTTCTGCTAACTACGCAGCCTGGAGACGCCCCCCTCGTCCGAGGGATTCGGCGCGGTCCCGCGTATCAGTTATCAGGGGCCACGAAGGAGAGTATTCGATGACGCAATATCTGGATGACCTTCTGAACGGAGCGGCCGCCGCGCCGGCCGATCGTTCGCTCGAGGGACTCGAGCCTCTGGTCTGGCGCCGGGTCGAGATCCTGCGAAGTGAACGGCTTGTCTCCCAATTGCGTCTCGGGGCAGTCGCCATGGCACTGGCGACCGGACTGACGGCCGGCGGCGTGGGCGCGATAGCGGCACCGCGGCCGACGGGAGAACTGACGATCTTCACGATCGATGCGGGTCTGGCGCCCCTGGCCAGACTGGACGTCGGCCAATGATGCGTGGCTGGCGAGCCATCGTCATAACGGCCCTGCTGGCCGCTCTGGCCGGCGGCGCCGGTACGTGGATCAGCGCCAGCTGGGTCCTGAGCCGCCGCGCGCCGCCGTCTCTCCACGATATCGTCCACGACGATCTGACGCTCTCGCCTGGCCAACTCGGCAGGATCGAGATGATCGAGGCCAAATTCGCGGCGCGACGTCCGGGGCTCGAAGCGGACGTTCGGGCCGCCAACCTGGAACTCGCCCGCGCCATCGAACAGAGCGACGGGGACGGCCCCCAGGTACAGGCCGCCGTCGACCACATCCATGATGCCATGGGCACCTTGCAGAAGGAGACCATCACCCATGTCTTCGAGATGCGTTCCGTGCTCACGCCCGACCAGGCAAAGGTCTTCGACGACCGAATCGTCTCGGCCCTCGCGCCCGACGAGCGCTAGCCGTTCGGGTGGAGTATCCGGACGATCTTTCAGCGCGCGCCGCCAACGGTGAGCGCACGGCGTTTAGCGAACTGATGCGGCAGACCAAGGCTGCCTTGTTTCGGGTCATCCGTCGCTATGTCGGCGACGAACAGGAGGCGTGGGATCTCCTGCAGGAGACCTACGCCGCGGCCTGGATCAGCATTCGCCGCTACGATCCCGCGCGCCCTTTCGAGGCCTGGCTTCGAACGATCGCGCTGAACAAATGCCGCGACTGGAGCCGCCGCCGACTTGTCCGGCGATTGATCCGCGGTGGTCTCGACCTGTCGTCGCCCGAAGCCCTGGCGGTGCCGGACGGAGCCGAATCAGCGGATGACCGGATGGAGACCGCCCGCCGACTGTCCCGACTGAACGAAGAAATGAGCCGCCTCCCGCCCCACCTCAAGGCTCCGCTTCTGCTGACAGCGCTCGAGGGCCGGAGTCAGTCGGAAGCGGCCGGGATTCTCGGGATTTCGGTCAAGGCTGTGGAGACGCGCGTGGCGCGCGCGCGCCGAAGGCTCTCGGATGTCCTGCGCGATCCGGCCGACTCTCCAGCCCAACCGGAATAATCTGCTCGACGATCGCTTGCATGGTCCCCTCTCGCCGATCCCCGACAATTTGCAAATCCTGGCGAGGGCTGCGGTCCTGGTGCGCGTAGACCTAGATGAAGGCGTCATTTCACCCATTCAGATGACGCCTGACGACATAACCGGTCGATCGTCAGGATCGCAAAAACCGACCCTGGCCTTCCTCCTCTGTTCGGGAGAACATTAGATGAGAATCCTGGTCGTTTTCGCCGCGGCTGCGGCCGTCCTGGCCGCCTGCCAGCCAGCGGCCGAGCCTCAGCCGATTGACGCCGAAGCGGCACCGGCCGCTTCAACGGTAGCCCCCGTGGACGCCGCCCCGTCGGCCATGCCGGAGCCGATCCCGGCACCCCCGACCGCGGTGTCCGGGCCGACGGCGGTGCCGAAGACCTCAGCGACCCGGCCGGCTCGCCCGGCCCCGGCGCCCGCGCCCGCGCCCACGTCACCGCCCGTTGATCCGATGGCCGGCCATGACATGTCCAAGATGGACGGCATGACCATGCCGCCCAGCCAATAAGCCGCATAGGCAGGAGTTCTTCCATGAAACATTCAGTTCTCGCCGGCCTGGCCAGTCTCGCGGCGCTCGCCCCCGTCTCGCTAGCCCAGGCCCAGACCCATTCCCACGCGGGCATGTCGATGCAGGATCACGCCGCCATGCAGGCCCCGGCCAGCGACGTCACGACCGCGCCTGCGGACAATGCCATGCTGGCCGCCGCGCCGACCGCGTTTTCGGTGACGTTTCCGCACGCGATGACCCTGACATCGCTCAGGCTGACAGGCCCCGCCGGGCAGGCCACGGATGTGGCGGTCCCCGCGGACGCGTCGCCCGCGCCCACGGTCAATGCGTCCCTGCCCGCCTTGGCGCCCGGATCCTATTCCGCCGCCTGGGCCGCGATGGGGGCCGACGGCCACCATATGAATGGCGTCGTCCGCTTCATGGTTCACTGAAGGGCCGGCCACCCACCTCCTGAAAGGTCGGAACCTGATTTGAAAGAGCGTCGCGCAGTCTACTGCGCGGCGCTTTTCGTTCCGTCCGGAGTCATCTCGCCGATCTGGCCGCGCCCCGCCAAACGTCGACGACATGGATGGCCTTGCCGGACTCGCCGCTGCGCGGCTCAGACCTCCTCCAGGGACCAACCCCGGGGACCGGGGAGGCAGACGGCGAGGCTTTCGAATGTCCGCACATGGATATCCGTTTCACAACGATGACTTGCGTCTCCAGGTGACCTGTCCGGATCGAACAAGACCGTGCGACAGCCCAAGGCCCTGGCCGGGCGAATATCCCATTCCAGACTGTCGCCGATCACACAGACGGTCGCCGGGTCGACGGCCAGGGCCTCGAACGCCTGTCTGAACGCAGCGGGATCCGGCTTGCCGACGCCGACCTCCCCCTCGATCTGGATATGGTGGAAACGCGATGTCAGGCCGAACCGCTCGATCTTGGCGCGCTGCAGCGGACCGGTTCCGTTGGTAAGAAGCGCCAGCCGGTATCCTGCCCTGCCCAGATGAGCCAACAGGGCGTCCGCACCCGGCTCGAGCCGCATGTCACGGTCGCGTTGAAGGCTGAAGGCGTCAGCCATCCGCTCGGCGACCTCCCGAGACGGTGGTTGCCAGCCGCTTCCCTGTAACGCCTCGAACGCGTCGGCGACAATGATGCGCCGAGCCTCGGAGGGATTCAGCCGACCAAGGGCATGCCGTTTCGGATCGCCCCAGAACGCCTGTCCGGCCCGCGTCAGCGCACGCACCGCCTCCTCCTGATCAAGCGCGCCCAGTTGAGCTTGAAAGCACCGACAGACGGTTTCCCATAGCAGGTCCGGACGGCGGTAGGCCGAGATCAGGGTGTCGTCGAGATCCATCACGACAGCCCGAATGTCTCTGAATACCTCCATCCCGAACCCTGCTCCGCGACCCGTCGCGATCCGTCCGACCGTCGCTAGAACCAGGCCCGAACGCCGACGACGAACCGGGTGTCTTCCGCGCTCCGACCGTCTGCTTCCAGAAAGTCAGCCGTATTGCCGAAGCTCCTCGTCCATTCGACACCAACGTAGGGGGCGAACTCCTTGCGCACTTCATAGCGGAGACGCGCGCTGAGTTGCAGGGAACTCAGGCCGGAGCCGATCGAGAGCTCGGGAATGTCCTCTGCGGACAGGAGAACTTCTGCTCGCGGTTGCAGAATCCATCGCTGGGTGATGCGCTGATCGTAGAGCGATTGAACACGTGCCGTGAGTTCTCCCCTGTTGGAAAGGAAGGCGGAGGCATCGACCTCAAACCAGTAGGGCGCGAGGCCCTGCATCGCCACGACCAAGTCGGTTCTGTCCGCTTCGGGTCGGTAGGTCTGACGGAGGCCAGCCTGCAGATTCCAGAACGGCAGGACGGCCCTGCTGTACAGCGCCTGAACCTCGGCTTTCTCGAGCTTGCCGCCGAATGCGCCTTCACCCTCGGACTTCCACCAGAAGCGATTGATATCGCCGCCGCTCCACCCTTGGGCATCCCAGGCATAACCTTCACCGTCGTCGGCAAAGGTTCCTTCCAGCCGCTCCACGATAACCGCAGTTGTCAGGATGTCGCCGTTTTCGATGCGCAGTTCCTCGCGGGACGCTTCCATCTCGGCCGGGTCGAACAACAGGTCAGCGGCGTGGGCCGGTCCGCTTGACGCCCGAGCCGGGGGAGGTGTCTCAGGCGGCCGTCCCGGATTGTTGGCGCTTGTCGGCACATCCGGCGGCATGGCCATGCCCTGCATGTCATGCCCGGTAGGCATCTGACCCATGGTCGACATGTCGTGCCCCATCCGCATCGCCGGTGCCGCCGGAGCCTGGCCCATGGTCGACATATCGTGACCCATGGGCATTGCCGGTGCCGCCGGAGTCTGGCCCATGGTCGACATATCGTGGCCCGCATGCGGATCTGACGCGGAAGTCGGCAGTCGGGCAGGAACCGCGCCCGCCGGACACACCGGGGCTCCGGCAGATCCGATTCGAGAGGGGTCGGCATTCGGCGCGGCGCGGCGAACACAGCCGGGCGGCAGTGGAGCGGGCTGCACCTGCGCTGTGGGAGTATGTCCGGCATGGGACTGGGCGAAAGCCGGTGCGGCGACGAGCATCAGGGGCAGAAGGGCGACGGAGGTCCGGATCATGCGGCGGCTCCTTCCAGGGGTCGGACAGTGACGACGTTGAACATTCCCGCGTGCATGTGCATCAGCAGATGGCAGTGGAAGGCCCAGTCGCCGGGGTTGTCGGCGGTCAGGTCGAAGGTGACCTTGCCGCCCGGCGCGACATTGACCGTGTGCTTCAGCGGCTGGTGCCCGGCCGGACCGCCCGTGACCAGTTCGAAGAAATGGCCGTGCAGGTGGATCGGGTGGGCCATCATCGAGTCATTGACCAGGGTGACCCGCACGCGTTCATTCAACTCGAAGCGGAACGGCTCCACCCCCTCGCTGAATTTCTCGCCATCGAAGCTCCACATGAACCGTTCCATATTACCGGTCAGGTGGATTTCCATGCTGCGACTGGGCGGCCGCCGATCCTTGTTCGGCTGCAGCGCCACGAGGTCGGTATAGACCAGTACTCGGTGGTCGACCTCGGTCAGGCCGATCGGGCGCTCGCCCAGTCGGTTGACCGGCGTCATTGCAATGGCATCGACCCCGACCCCGACCCGCATGTCAGGAGGGGCGTTCTCGGGATCCCGCATATTCATGCCGGACATGCCTCCCGTCGCCGCGCCGCCCGCAGCAGCATCAGGGGCCATTCCTGCCATGGGGGCGGTGGGTGCCATTCCCGGCATGGCTCCATGATCCATGCCGCCCATTCCGCCCATGCCCATGTCCTTCATGGTCAGATTGGGCACCTCACGCAGCGGCGGCACCTCGGCCGTCATGCCCATCCGGGGCGCGAGGGTGGCGCGACCCATGCCGGAACGGTCGATGGCTTCGGAGACGATGGTGTAGGCGCGATCCTCGGTCGGGCGGACGATGACGTCATAGGTCTCGGCGACCGAGATCTGGAACTCGTCGGTCTCGACCGGGCGGACGTTCTCGCCGTCGGCCTGCACCACGGTCATGGCCAGGCCGGGAATGCGGACGTTGAAGATCGACATGGCAGAGGCGTTGATGACGCGCAGCCGCACCCGCTCGCCGGGCCGGAACAGGCCGGTCCAGTTCTCCTGCGGGCCGTGGCCGTTGATCAGATAGGTGTAGGTGGTGCCGCTCACATCGAGGATGTCACGCGGGTCCATCCGCATCCTGCCCCACGCCCTGCGCTCCTCCAGACTCATCCGGTCGCTGCCGTCCAGCAGCCCGGCAAGAGTGGTTCTCTGGCGGTTGAAATAGCCCGGGCTCTTCTTCAGCTTCTCGAGGATTTCGTGCGGATGCATGAAGCTCCAGTCCGACAGGACCAGCACATGTTCGCGGTCATAGCCGACCGGATCGGCGCCCGCCGGGTCGATGACGATCGGACCGTAGTGCCCCAGCGCCTCCTGCAGGCCCGAATGGCTGTGGTACCAGAAGGTGCCCGACTGCCGGACCGGGAACTCATAGACGAAGGTCTCGCGCGGCTTGATGCCGGGAAAGCTGATGCCCGGCACGCCATCCATCTGGAACGGCAGCAGCAGCCCATGCCAATGGATCGAGGTATCCTCGTCCAACTGATTTTGCACCGCCAGTCGGACGTTCTGGCCCTCGCGCAGACGCAGCAACGGCGCGGGTAACACACCGTTGATGGTCGTCGCGGTCGCGGTCCGGCCGCCGACCGTGAACGGAGACTGGCCTATCGTCAGATCGATGTTGGGACCGGTCAGGGTCGGCAAGTCGGCGCGCAGTCCGGCCGAACCTGTCTGGGCCCAGGCGGGCATAAGCCCCTGAAGACCCAGAAGTCCGCCTCCCGCGACCGCGCCACGCAGCAGTCCTCGACGATCGAGCTTCATTGGCTACTCCTGAAATGCGTCCAGTCGCCTCGCCGCAAGCGGCGGCGGCGACCTCTAAGGTTCTACGCAGCCCACGCCCCGATCCCTCGCGGCAAGCTGACGCAATAAAAAAGAAATCCTTTCACGGGAGCACCCGCGTCAAAGAGGGCCTCGGAAGTATTCCGCAGGAGCCGCCATTCGGTTGCGCCCTCTCGCGGTTCCCGGTCTCACAATCCAACCGTCCGCAGCCGCAGCGCATTAGCGATCACGCTGACCGACGACAGGGACATGGCCAGGGCGGCCAGCGCAGGGGTCAGAAGCAGGCCGAAGGTCGGATACAGAAGACCCGCCGCGACGGGGATACCGAGCGCGTTGTAGCCAAAGGCGAACACCAGGTTCTGGCGGATGTTGGCCATCACCGCCTTCGACAGGCGTCGGGCCCGCACGATGCCCTGAAGGTCGCCGCCCAACAGGGTGACGCCGGCGCTCTCGATAGCCACATCGGAGCCCGCGCCCATGGCCACGCCGACGTCGGCCGCCGCCAGCGCCGGCGCATCGTTGACCCCGTCGCCGGCCATGGCCACGATCCGGCCCTCGGCGCGTAGTCGCTCAACCACGGCCGCCTTGTCCTGGGGGAGGACCTCGGCCTGGACATCGTCAATGCCTAGCCGCGCCGCCACGGCCTCGGCCGTGGTCCGGTTGTCGCCGGTCATCATCACCAGCCGCAGCCCCGCCGCCTTCAGATCACGGATGGCGTCGGCGGTCGTGGCCTTGACCGGATCGGCGATGCCCAGCACGCCCGCCGCCCGGCCATCCACGGTGACGAAGATGGCGGTGGCACCGTCCTGGCGCAGACTCTCGGCCTCCGCCTCCATGGGCCCAACATCGACGCCGATCTCTTTGAGATAGCGGCCGTTGCCCAACGCCACACGGCGGCCGTCGACCACACCGGTGACGCCACGCCCGACCGGGCTGTCGAACTCCGACGCCTCCGAGAGGACGAGGTCGCGATCGGTCGCCGCGCGGACGACAGCGTCGGCCAGGGGGTGTTCGCTGCCCCGCTCCAGACTGGCGGACAGCCGCAACAGTTCGGCCTCGTCAAAGCCGGCGGCGGGCCGGATCGCCGTAACCGACGGCCGCCCTTCGGTCAGGGTGCCGGTCTTGTCGAGCACCAGGGTGTCGACCTTCTCGAAACGCTCCAGCGCCTCGGCGTTCTTGATCAGCACCCCGGCGTGGGCCCCGCGCCCCACCCCGACCATGATCGAGATCGGCGTGGCCAGGCCGAGGGCACAGGGACAGGCGATGATCAGCACCGACACGCCCGCGATCAGGGCATAGGTCAGGCGCGGTTCGGGCCCGAATACAGCCCAGACGATACCCGCAAGGACGGCTGTGGCGATCACCATCGGCACGAACCAGCCCGAGACCGTGTCGGCCAGCCTCTGGATCGGCGCACGACTGCGCTGGGCCTGGGCCACCATCTGGACGATCCGCGACAACAGGGTGTCAGCCCCGACCTTGTCGGCCCGCATCACGAATGAGCCGGTCCTGTTCAGCGACCCGCCGACGACGCTGGCCCCCGGCTCCTTGGTCACGGGCATGGATTCCCCGGTGACCATGGATTCATCGATCGAGACCCGGCCGTCGAGAATCTCGCCGTCGACGGGCACCTGTTCGCCCGGCCGCACCCGCAGGCGGTCGCCGACGGCGACGAGGTCCAGGGTGACGTCCTCATCGGTGCCGTCGTCGCGGACGCGGCGTGCGGTCTTGGGGGTCAGGTCCAGCAAGGCCCGGATCGCACCGGACGTCTGTTCGCGCGCCCGCAGTTCGAGGATCTGGCCGATCAGCACCAGGACGGTAATGACCGCGGCCGCCTCGAAATAGACCGGTGCGCTGCCGTCCATGCGCCGCACCGCCTCGGGAAACAGTCCCGGTGCCAGGACGGCGACCACGCTGTAGATCCAGGCCGCGCCCACGCCGATGGCAATCAGGGTGAACATGTTGAGGCTGCGGTTGCGCAGCGACGCCCAGCCGCGCTCGAAAAAGGGCCAGCCGGCCCACAGCACCACCGGCGTGGCCAGGGCGAACTGGATCCAGTTCGAGGTCTGCCCCGGGATCCGCATCATCAGACCCGTCAGATGCCCGCCCATCTCGAGAGCGAAGACCGGCAGGGTCAGCACCAAGCCGACCCAGAAACGTCGGGTAAAGTCGATCAGCTCGTGGTTGACCGGGGCTTCGGCCGTGACCGTCTCGGGTTCCAGCGCCATGCCGCAGATCGGGCACGACCCGGGGCCCTCCTGACGGATCTGCGGATGCATGGGACAGGTGTAGATCGCCCCGGGAACGACGGGTTCGGGGTCAGGCCGGTCGCCAAGGTATTTATCCGGCTCGGCCACGAATTTGGTCTGGCAGCCGGCGGAACAGAAGAAATAGTCCTCGCCGTGGTGGCGCGCTTGATGGGAGGCGGAAGCCATATCCACCGTCATGCCGCATACGGGATCGATCGCCTTGGCACCGCCGCCATCGGCCTTGCTGGAACAACAGCCGTGGCCGGCGGCCTGGGGTTGGGACTGCGGCGTCGTGGACATGATCTCGCTCCTTGTCTCCTGAAGCGTATTTATACCCTATGGGGGTATACCGCAAGATACCGCCTTGGGGTATATCAAGTCCGCAGCGCGAGGAACGGAATGCAAGCCGCGACGAAACCCAAGGTCATCAACCGCCTGAACCGGATCGAAGGCCAGGTGCGCGGCATCGGCCGGATGGTCGAGGACGACCGCTACTGCGTCGACGTCCTGACCCAGCTCCAGGCCGTGCGTGCGGCCCTTTCGCGCGTCGAGAGCGAGGTGTTGAAGGACCATCTCGACCACTGCGTCATGGGGGCAATGACCGGCGAGGACCCGGTCGACCGCAAGGCCAAGGCCGCGGAGTTGATCGACCTGCTCGGCCGCGCCAGCCGTTAGCGCCGAGAGAAGTCGGGTCAGGCACGTCGCCGGAACGGCTCCATGAGCTGGAGGAGATATCCCTTCGGATAGTCCGGTCGACCGAACACGCCAATTTCGCCGGCCCGGGGCGTGTCCGCGCCGGATCGGAATGTGCCCAGCAGATGATCCCACAGGCTGGTGAACAGTCCGAAATTGACGTCACCGTCAGTCTGTGACGCCAGATGGTGGTGGCGGTGAGCGGGTGCCACGGCCCAGATGTAGACCAACGGTCCGATCTTCATGTCGACGTTGGAATGCTGCAGGATGAGTTGGATCGCCACGGCGAAGGCCAGCAGCCAGGCGATGTTCTGGGGCATCCCCATGAGCACCAGAGGCGCAACACCCGCTGTCAGCTCGATCGCTTGATGGAGGGGATGCTTCAGCAAGCCGTTGAATCCATACATGCGCTTGACGGCGTGATGCACGGCGTGCAGCCGCCACAGGGCCGCGATGCGGTGGCTGGCGTAGTGGGCCAGGGTGATACCCAGATCCGCCACCAGGATCGCGGCTCCCAGTTGCCACAACAGCGGCCAGTCGTCCGGCCAGGCACCGGAATCCGGAATCAGACCGGCAACGAGCGGCACGGCCAGCACCGACAGGAAGATCGATGTTTCATTGATCACCGCGTGCAGCAGGTCGCGTCCGTCGTCGCCGTGCGAACGGTTCCAGGCCCGCTCATAGGGAACCACCCTCTCGGCCACGAAGGAGACGGCCAGCGCCATGCCCAGCAGGATCGGCAGACCCCACAGCGGCGCGCCACTGTCGCCGAGGATCACGGCGGACCACAGAAAGCCCACGAAGAACACGGGCGCATAGGCGACACGGATGAGGATCCTGATCAGAGGCATCGGAAGGCTCCATTGAGCCTCAATCCTGCACCGCCTTGAGGGGGATCTATTGAACGAACCGATTGCCCTCAGAACGTACCGCGCCGGACGCCTGCAAGGGCGTCACACCGAACATGCGCCGTGTCACACGGCTGAGGTGCGCCTGATCGGCGAAACCGCCGGCGACAGCCGCCTGGGCCAGCCCGGCCCCGCGTGCCATCTCCTGACCGGCCCTCTGCAGCTTTCGCCAAAGCAGCCATTGCGAGAGCGGAACCTGCATTTGCGCCCGGGCCAGAACCCTGAGGCGGGCAGGCGACAGGCCGACGGCGCCGGCGGCCCGGGCGATCGCGCCCGGCGTCGAGTCCTCGGACGCCTTCAACAAGGCCGCTTCAAGGCGTGGATCCAGCCTCGCTTCTTCTACCCCGAGCCCCTCCCTGAGGGCCGCGACCACCCTTTCCGGCGGGGCTTCAAGGCTCAGCAACGCTGACACGGAGGGAGGCGCGACGGCCGCATCCGCCGGGGCGATCAGTTCCAGAAGTCTGGAGGCAAGCGGTGTGTGGGTCTCAAGATACAGCAGCAGGACCGCCCCGCCCTCGTCCGTCATCCGGTGCTGCACACCGGGCCCGACGATGAGCGCCGGCCCGCTCAGGGCGCGACTTTCGCCCAGAACCACCCGAACAGAGCCTGAGCGCGCCACGGCCAGCTGGGTTGCGACATGAGCATGGGCGAGGTGATCCGCGTGCGGCCCTGTGTAGGCGGCCCAGCCATCACCCAAGGCCAGATCCGTGCTCGATGAAGGCCAGGCCATACGCTCTCGGGGTTCCCGTCAGCCGATCACCGGCACTGACGACAGGCTTCATCGCCCCCAGGAGAGAAACCCGCAAGGATCCTGACATCGACTGACCGGAACCGGGGCGGGCGTCCGCAACGGCAAGGAAGAGTGCACGAGTCCCAAAGTCTCGCCGGCATGAGGGCTTTCCGCGACCGATGCGTAGATCAATTAGGCGGACGTTCGTGTCCCGTCTGATCCTGGGGGCCTTCGCGCATGACGTCCGTAACGCCCACGCGCGACGGCTATCCCGCTGATCTGAGAGCCCTGACCAGCCTGCGGGCCTTTCTGGCGGTGGGCGTGGTCCTGTTCCACTACCAGCTTCAGTGGGATCCCGCCCTGGGTTTCAGCCCGATCATCGAGCGGTCCCGGCTGGCGGTGGATGCCTTTTTCATGCTGTCGGGGTTCATCCTGGCGCACGTCTACGGCCCGTCCTTCGCAGCCGGAACCTTCAGCTACCGGCGCTTCATCGTCGCCCGCATCGCCCGGCTCTACCCCCTGCACCTGGCGGTGCTGGGCGGAGTCCTGGTCATGGTGATCGTCGCCCGCGCCGCCGGGGTTCAGTACGATCCGACCACCTACACACTCGAGGGGTTCGTCAAAACCTTGCTGCTCGTCCAGGCCTGGTTCCCGAACCTGCTCGGCTACAACTGGAGCGGCCCGTCCTGGTCCCTGTCTGCCGAGTGGTTCGCCTATCTGCTCTTCCCTGCCTATGCGCTGATCGCGATGAAGTTGAAGACCCGACCCTGGGCCCTGCTCTTTCTGGGCGCGCTCGGCTTCGTCGTGATCGACGCCGTCTATGGCCAGATGTTCGGCAAGGTGCTGCCGCGTGCCGAGGACAACATGGGCATCCTGCGCATCCTTCCGGAGTTCCTGATCGGAATGGCGCTCTATGGGCTGGGCCATCAATGGCACTGGCCCCGCCCCATCGCCATCGCCGCTTGCGTGATCGCCTCCCTGGGCCTTCTGCTGGCCATGCAGTTCAGTCTCGACGACCGGCTGGTCGTTGCCCTGGCCGCGCCGGTCATCCTGACCTGGTCCATGCTCGCCAAGGCTGCTGAACAAGGTCCCCTGTCCTCACCTCTGGCCGTCTTCTCGGGCGAGGCCTCCTTCGCGCTCTACCTGGTCCATATGCCGCTGCTGGTGGCCTACAAGGGCATCGCCTCGGAACTTCGCGGGATCGACAGCGGCTTCTACATGTCGCCCCTGGAACTGGCGGCCCTGTTCGTGGTCACCGTCGCCGCCGCCGCCGCGCTGCATCTGGGTGTGGAAAAACCTGGACGCCGCTGGATCCGGCGACGCTTCGAAGGCCGGACACCTCCCCCGTGCGGGACCGTCTGACGCCCTTTCGCCGGGTGCGCCTCGTGCACCCTCGTGACAGGCCTGGCGATTCAGCGCGGCCCGGAACGACAAGTGCATTACGTCTTCGAGGTCGAATTCCCTCACCGAGGGTCGTTGAATTCGTCCGTCCGGCCGATCTTTTTTCACCCCGGCAACCCTGAAGTTTACGACACGTTTCGGCCGGACTTGAAGGAACGGAGGTTTATCATGAACGCCAAGACCTATCTGCGCTTCGGCGCGATGATCGCGACATCCACACTCGTCATGTTCGGATTGATGTATCTGAACACCTACCAGCTGGACCACGCCCGGTTCAGCGAGACCCGGGCCTGGATGGCGCTGGTGATGGGCGCGGTCATGGCCGTCATCATGCTGCTGTTCATGCTCAAGATGTACACGGACAAGCGTCTGAACCTGGCCATCATCGGCGGAGCCGTCCTGGTGTTCGCCGGATCGCTCTGGCTCGTCCGCAGTCAGGAGACGGTCAATGACGTCGACTATATGCGCGCGATGATCCCGCATCACTCGATCGCCATCCTGACCAGCGAGCGCGCCCATATCCGCGACCCGCGGGTGCGCGAACTCGCCGACGGCATCATCGAGGCGCAAAAGCGCGAGATCGCCGAGATGGACGCGCTCATCGCCGACCTCGAACGCAATCCCACACCCTCCACGGCACCCGATCTACCCGCCTACACCCGGCGCTGATCAGGATCTTCGATCGGGAGCTACCCACGCCCGCGTCGTCGCCCGCGTCGTCGAATGACCCGTCGAAAGGCCCGGCCGCCCTGGGTTCTTTCCTCAATCGCGCGGCTGATGGCACGGCCTTCGGGGAACGCCACTTCCTGTCGCTCTCGCGCGTCCTTGTCTTGCCTGGGACCGGTCCTTCGTGCCGCACAGGTCATCCCCGCCTCAAAACGCGCGGCCCAGGCTGCCGGTGCCGACCGCGCGCTCGCCCGCCGGACCGGCGGCCTGTCTTCCCCACTGAGCCGTCCCTCCCGGATCTGCTCATTGAAAGGCCCGGTGGACCCGAAGGGTGTGGCTGTCGACCGAGCGCCCGTGCTTCGGCCTGACAGGTCTGCGGCGCTCCACCACGGCGCGACGATGACAGCTTGTTGAGTTGCGGCAAGCTCCCCGACGGCGTCTCTCCGATGCTCGGGCAGGAGGGCTTTCGTGATCAAGCCGACGGACATTGAGACCGACCTCTCAGGGCGTCGACAGGACGAGATCGCCCGCGTCGCCAGGGAACTGGCGGGGTACGGCTTCTATGTGATGGACGCGCTGTTGCCCCACGACATCCGCGCCAGACCCATGCCTTCGCGAACTCCGGCTCCGCCCGGGCCTGAAGCCGGGCCCGGAGGCCGTCTAGGCGCCGAGGACGCCCAGGTGCTCGAGCAGGATGGCCAGGCCGAGCGCGACGAGGGCGAGACCCCCTAACAGCTCAACCGCCTTGCCAAAGCGCCGGCCGACCATACGACCGATCACCATGCCGATGGTCGCGAGCAGGAAGGTCGTGAGCCCGATCGAGGCGGCGATGATCCAGATATTGGCCCCGATGAAGGCCAGGCCGACCCCGACGGCAGCGGCGTCGATACTGGTCCCGACCGCCGTCGCGATCAGCCCCCAGGGTCCGGAACGGCGCGGCTCGTCGCACGCATCCCCCGGTCGGAAACGGGTCGCTTCCCGGATCATCCTGCCGCCCACGGCGGCCAGCAGGCCGAAGGCGATCCAGTGATCGATCTTCTCGACCAGACCCGCGGCGACCATGCCGAGCCCCCAGCCTATCAAGGGCGTGATGGCTTCGATGACACCGAACACCAGACCCGCCTTGACCGCGCCAGGCAGGGTCGGACGGTGCGACGCGCCGCGACCGAGAGCCGCTGCGAAAGCATCGGTGGACATGCTGAGTGAGAGGACAGCGATGGCAAGGGGAGTCATGAAGGGTATCCACCGGGCGACGAACAGCGCTTCCCTCCCCGGCCGGTGCGGCGGTGGGACGCGCTGGTCTCGCCAGGCGGTGGTTCCGCTGGTCGGACCACGCGTCGAAACGCGAGTGTGTTGACCCGACCCCGGCGATCAGATGCCGGAAGCTACTCCCCAACAGGAAGCGCCTTCTAACCACCCTCGCGCGTTCCGGCAAGATACTATAGGGGAGTACCTATGGCCCACACCTCCACCAACAAGAAGAAGCTCGTCGCCCGCGTCCGCCGCATCGCCGGCCAGCTCGGGGCGATCGAGCGCGCGATCGAGGCGGAGGCCGGCTGTTCGCAAATCCTGCAGCAGGCCGCCGCCGCCCGCGGCGCCATGAGCGGATTGCTGGAAGAGCTGATCGAAGATCATCTTCGTCACCACGTCGCCGATCCCGGGCTGAGCCAGGCGGATCGCCAAAGCGGCGCTGACGAACTGAGCCTCCTCATCCGCCGCTATTCCAGGTGAAGACCCGCGACATGAACCCGACCGAGTTCGACTATCTGACCCACGATCATCATTTCCTCAGCCGGTCGCACGATGAGAGTGCGCGGCGGACGTTGTGGGTCGTCGGCCTGACCGCCGTCATGATGGTCGGGGAGATCATCGCCGGCATGGTCTATGGCTCGATGGCCCTGCTGGCCGACGGTTTCCACATGGCCACCCATGCCGGCGCCCTGGCCGTGGCGGCCGGGGCCTATGCCTATGCCAAGCGCCATTCGGACAACCGGCGCTTCAGCTTCGGGACCGGCAAGGTGGGCGACCTCGCCGGCTTCGCCTCGGCCTTGGTGCTGGGCATCGTCGCGCTCGGGATCGCCGGTGAGTCCATCGCGCGCCTGTTCGACCCGCGCTCGGTCGCCTTCGGTCAGGCCACGCTCGTCGCCGTTCTCGGTCTGGGGGTCAATCTGGCCAGCGCTATGCTGCTGGCCGGGGGCGGTCATCATCATCATCATCATCACGGCCATCACGATCACGGCCCCCATGGTCATGACCATGATGACGATCACCATGATGCTCATCACTCCGGGCACGGCGCCCATCGCGACAACAACCTGCGCTCAGCCTATTTCCACGTCCTGGCCGACGCCCTGACGTCGGTGCTGGCCATCGTCGCCCTGGTGGCGGGCCGCTATCTCGGCTGGGTCTGGCTGGATCCATTGATGGGCGTCGTCGGCGCCATCGTCATCGCACGATGGTCATGGTCGCTGATGCGCGACACCGCCGCGGTCCTGCTCGACACGACGGACAGCGCCCTCGAGGCCGAGGTACGCGAATGCGTGGAGGGACCGGGCGATGCCCGGATCACCGACCTGCACGTCTGGCGGGTCGGACCAGAGGCCCACGCCGCCATCGTCAGCGTCACCGGAGCGGTCGACAGCGAAACCATACGGACCCGGCTGCGGCCGGTCCACGAACTCGGACATCTCACCGTGGAGTGCCGCTGACCCGGTTCGGCCGCCCGGCGAAACCCTCGCGAGTGACCGTCAGCACACCCGGATGCTCGTGTGAAACGATCCGCCCTTGCGTCGGGCCGCGCCAGACGGCTCGCGCCGGCCGCCTGCGCTGAAACCGGCCAGGCCACGGAATGCCCGCCGATGTTGACCTCGCCCGGCGCTCAGCCCGGTCCCGGTTCGAAGACGACGGTGGCCCTTCCATGATGCCCTTCGGGGCGGAGGTGGATCTGGTCGCGCACGGAATAGAGGTAACCGGTCCCCAGCAGCCAGGCGAGAGCGATCGCCCCCGTGATCATCCAGCCGGTGCGATCGCGAGGCCCCGCCAACGCACCGCCGCCGACGATGATTCCAAGGACCAGACCGTAGCCGTAATGGAGCGGCATCCGGTACGCCTCCAACAGGCCGAACGCGATAGACAGGGCAACGCCGGCGGCCACCAGACCGGCGGCGACGGCCACCACGGCGTCACGCACGGGCCGCGGCTCCGCGGGCCGCCTCTGAGGACGAACGCGCCGCCGCTTGCCATAGCGACCTTCACGCCAGCGGAGCTCGCGGCTTCGGATAGCGGAACGCTTTCCTCCCACGGCGTCAGCGCTTTCCGGCCGTGACCGGACCATCCTCGTGGCGCGCGAGCATGACCTTCATGCGCACGATCTCGACATCCCGGCCCGCAATAATCTCTTCGGCGAGACTGCGGACCTCCGGCGCTTCGCCATGCTCAACGGCGATCCGCGCCATGGCGAGGGCCCCTTCCTGATTGGCGATCATGGCGCGCAGGAAATCGATATCGGCGTCGCCCGTGTAGTCGACGCTCATGTCGCGATGCATTTGCGCGTTCGCCTCGCGAAAGGCGCGGGTCGACGGGCTGTCAGCGGGGATCCCGCCATGGCTGGCCTCGGTGTCGATCGGGCGTGCGTCCATGGGAGGACGCTCGTCGATCACACCGGAAGGCTGCCGGGAGAGCAGGCCGAAGGCGAAGGCGGAGAGCGCGAGAAAGAGGGCGATGGCCGAAGCCCATCCGATCCGTTTCATGACGGTATCCTCGAATCTGCCGGTGCCCCCTGGCGAGCCACCGGTATTTCATTGGGGGTCCGGTCCCCTGCCGGGTCACGGTAGCCGAGCAGCCTCAGGGCGTTGATCACCACCAGCAGGGTCGAGCCTTCATGAAGCGCCACGGCCGGACCGATGCCCAGTCCGAGGATGGTCGCCGGCACGAGGAAGGCGACGACGCCGAGGCTGACGTAGAGGTTCTGGCGAATAATGCCGCGGGTCCGTCGGCTCAGGCCGATGGTGAAGGGCAGTTGGGACAGGTCGTCCGACATCAGGGCGACGTCCGCGGTCTCGAGCGCGACATCCGAACCGGCCGCGCCCATGGCGATACCGACCGTGGCCGTGGCCATCGCCGGCGCATCGTTCACCCCGTCGCCGACCATGGCGATCTTGCCGTCCGCGCGCAGGCGTTTGATGGCGTCGACCTTGTCCTCGGGCATCAGATCGCCCCAAGCCTCGGTCAGCCCGACCTGACCGGCGATGGCCTGGGCCGCCTTCTGGTGATCGCCCGAGATCATGATCATGCGCTGAACGCCCAGGGCCCGGAGCGCGGTGAGCGTCGTCCGCGCCGCGGCGCGGGGCGTATCGAGCAGGCCGATCACCCCGAGGTCTCGCGCGCCCCTCCGCACCACCATAAGGGTCCGACCCTGCAGGCGGAGCTGGACGACGACGGCCGTCGCCTCATCGCCGAGGGCGGCCACGCCGTCGGCCCCGAACATCTCCGGCTTTCCGATCCAGATCGTCTCACCGCCCAGTTCAGCGGTCACGCCCTTTCCCGTGAGGCTCTTGAGGTCGGTCGCGGCCTCAAGACCCGTGTCGCCCAGTCGTTCGGCGCCGTCGCGCACAATCGCCTCCGCCAGCGGATGGTCGCTGAGCCGCTCAACGGCGATGGCGGTGGCCAGAAGGTCGGCTTCCCGGGTCCCGCGCACCGGCACGACCTCGGTGATGCGAGGCCGGCCCTCGGTCAGGGTGCCGGTCTTGTCGAACGCGATCGCATTGAGCGAGCCGAGGTTCTCCAGCGGCGCGCCGCCCTTGATCAGGACGCCGGCGCGCGCCGCGCGCGCCACACCGGACAGGACGGCGCTGGGGGTGGCGATGGCAAGCGCGCAGGGGCTGGCCGCGACCAGCACCGCCATGGACCGGTAGAAGCTGTCGCGAAACGGCTCGTCGACCACCACCCAGGCGAACAGCAGCACGAAGGCCAGCGCCAGCACCAGGGGCACGAAGATGCGCTCGAACCGGTCGGTGAAGCGCTGCGTCGGCGACTTCTGCGTCTCGGCCTCACTCACCATCCGCACCACCTTGGCCAGGGTGGTGTCGCTCGATTTGCGGGTCGTCTCGATCTCGATGGCGCCGGCGCCGTTGATGGTGCCCGCGAAGACCAGGGACGCCGGTCCAACCTGGGCCGGCCGGGCGCGGGCGGCGGCCGCGTCCGCGACCGGCTGCTTGTCGACCGGCATGCTCTCGCCGGTGACCGGCGCCTGATTGATGCTCGTCGTTCCTTCCACGATGAAGCCGTCCGCCGGAAGCCGTTCGTTCGGACGAACCACCACGGTGTCGCCGACCCGCAGATCCTCGACCGGAAGTTCGACGACCTGTCCGTCACGCCGGACATGGGCGGTTCGGGGCGCCAGTTCAGCCAGGGCCTCGATCGCACGCCTGGCCCGCCCCATGGCGTAGTTTTCAAGGGCATGGCCGATGCTGAACAGGAACAACAGAAGGGCTCCCTCCGCCCAGGCGCCGAGCGCCGCCGCGCCCGCCGCGGCGACGAGCATGAGGGTGTCGATCTCGAACCGCTTCTGCCGGAGGTTCTCGAACGCTTCACGGACGGTGAAGAGACCGCCGAAGCCGTAGGCGATAAGGTAGAGCGCGAGCGGGCCCCAGTCCGGAACGCCCGCCGCCAGTTTTTCGAGGGCGAAGCCCAGGCTCAGGGCTCCGCCGGAAGCCAGGGCGAAAATCACCTCGGTGTTGGGACCCAGAACGCCCCCGTGGCCATGTTCGTGGCCGCCACCCGCCCCTTCGGCATGGGCTTCGCTCTTCGGCCGCGCGATATCCTCGGACGTCATTCGACGGTCTCCTGACGGGCGTCTGCCGGCGTGGGTTCCGGCCAGCGCAGGACCTCCACGGCCTCAAGAGTGACGGGGCCGAGGTGTTCGAGATCGGACAGGGTTTCCAGAAACGCCCTGAGCCTGGATTCGCGGTCGAGCAGTTCGACGATCAGGGACTGGTCGTCGTCGAGCAGATGGCGGCGATGAAGGTGGGGCGTGTGGCCGAAACCCACGAGGGCTCGCAGGACCGTCGCGCCCGCCAGGCCGGCCGCCTGGGCGCGTTCGGTCACGATTTCGAAGACCTTGCGATCGCCGAAATAGGCGGCCTCATCGGTGTAGAGTCGCATCAGTTTGATCGGGTCGGGCATGATCGCCTCCTTGGATGGGGATCCCCGCCGCCGATACGACGGCGGGGACCTGGACTATTCCGCCGGGACCGGCTCGATGGCCGGCATGTCGGTGGGTTTGGGACGTCGCCCCTCGGTGAGGCCGAGGACCAGCCGGCTCATGGCCGGCAGGACCAGCAAGGTGAGCAGGGTCGCGGTGACCAGTCCGCCGATGACCACCATGGCCAGGGGTTTCTGCACCTCGGCGCCCGTGCCGTGAGCCAGGGCCATGGGCACGAAGCCGATGGCGGGCACCAGGCCGGTCATGATGACCGGTCGCACCCGTTCCATGCAGCCCTCGATGATGGAGCGGGATAGCTCCATGCCGTCATCGAGCCGTTGCCGGATCGACGACATGACCACCAGGCCGTTCAACACCGCCACGCCGGCCAGGCAGATGAAGCCCACCGCCGCCGACACCGAGAAGGAGATGCCGGTCAGGGCCAGAGCGAAGACCCCGCCCGCCAGCCCGAGGGGCACGGTCAGGAAGACCGCAACGGCCCGTCCGAACGTCCCCACGGCCAGGAACAGGACCGCGAAGATGGCCAGGAAGCAGATCGGGACCACCAGAGCCAGACGATCGGACGCCGCCTTCAAATTCTGGAACTGTCCGCCCCATTCGATCCAGGACCCCGCCGGAAGCGGGATACGTTCGACCTTGGGCGTCGCTTCGGTGACGAAGGAGCCGACGTCGCGACCGCGGACGTTGGCCTGGATCACCACGCGCCGCTTGCCGTTCTCCCGGCTGATCTGGTTCAGCCCCTCGGTGAAGCGGAACGAGGCGACCTGTCGCAAGGGCACGGAGGCGCGGGTGCGGCCCTCCGCTTCCGGCAGCATCACCGGGATGGCCCCGAGGGCGTCGAGGTCGTTGCGGCTCGCGCCGGGCACCCGCACCACCACGTCGAAGCGACGGTCGCCCTCGAACAGCTGGCCGGCCTCGCGACCGCCCATGGCGGCCGCGACCGTATCGGCGACCTCCTGCACCGTCAGGCCGAACCGCGCGATGGCGGCCCGGTCGAAGGTGACGTCGAGCGCCGGGGCACCGCTGGTCTGCTCGACCTTGACGTCGGCCGAGCCAGGCGTGGAGGTCAGCTGTGCGGCGATCTGATTGGCCGTCGCCGTCAGCTTGTCGAGGTCGTCGCCATAGAGCTTGATGGCCACATCCCCGCGGACGCCCGCGATCAGTTCGTTGAAGCGCAGCTCGATCGGCTGGCTGACTTCATAGCCTTGTCCGACCTGGGCGTTGGCAGCGGCCTCAACCCGTTCGATGACGTCTTCCTTGGTGTCGACGCCGTCGGGCCACTCGTCCTGCGGCTTGAGGATGATGAAGCCGTCCGAAATGTTGGGCGGCATGGGATCCGTGGCCACCTCGGCGGTGCCGGTCTTGGAGAACATCAACTCGACTTCGGGCAGTCCAGTGATCGCCCTCTCGACACCTAGCTGCATCCGAGTGGATTGTTCAACAGCGGTCGACGGCACGCGCTGGGACGCGACGGCCAGGTTGCGTTCGTCCAGGGTCGGGATGAACTCCTGACCCAACGTCGTGAACACCAGACCGGCCACAAGGAAAAGGGCCACACCGCCACCGACGAAGGGCCAGGGACGGGCGACGGCCTGGTGAAGGACGGGCTCATACTTCGCCTTGATCCAGCGAATGATGAAGACGTCCTTCTCCGAGACCTTGTTGCGCATGACGAGCGCCACCATCGCCGGGATGAAGGTGATCGACAGGATGAAGGCGGCGACCAGGGCCAGCATCAGGGTGATGGCCATGGGCGAGAAGGTCTTGCCCTCCACGCCCTGGAAGGTCAGCAGGGGCGCGAAGACCAGAAGGATGATGGCCTGACCGTAGACGGTCGGCTTGATCATCTCCTGGGTGGCGATGGTGGTTTCCTCCAGCCGCTCGCGCAAGGTGAGCAGCCGGCCTTCATGGTGCTGCCGCTCGGACAAGCGCCGCAGGCAATTTTCGATGATGATGACGGAGCCGTCGACGATCAGACCGAAGTCCAGCGCTCCGAGACTCATCAGGTTTCCCGACACCCCCATGAAATTCATGCCGATGGCGGTCATGAAGAAGGAGATCGGGATGATCGCCACGGCGATCAGAGCGGCGCGGACGTTGCCGAGCAGCAGGAACAGGGCGATGGCGACCAGGATGGCCCCCTCGATCAGGTTGCGCTGGACGGTCGAGATCGTGGCGTTGACCAGCTTGGACCGGTCGAGGACCGGCGTGACCTTGATGCCAGGCGGCAAGGACCGTGTGGTGACCTCAAGTTGCTCGCCGACGGCGCTCGCCACGGTGCGGCTGTTCTCGCCGATCAGCATCAGGGTGGTGCCGATGACGACCTCGTGCCCGTTCATGGTCGCGGCGCCGGTCCGCAGATCGCCCCCGAGACGGACGGCGGCCACATCCCGGACCGCGACGGGAACGCCGCCACGCGTGGCGATGATGGCCTCCTCGATCTGCGACAGGCTGCGGATGCGGGCGTCGGCCCGCACCAGATAGGCCTCGCCGCCGCGTTCGACGAAGTTGGCGCCGACCGACAGGTTGGCGGCCTCGAGGCCTTCGGCCAGTTCGGTGAAGGAGACGCCGTACTGGGCCAGGCGGGTCGGGTCCGGTTCGACGACATACTGTTGCTCGAAGCCGCCGATGGTGTCCACGCCGGCGACGCCCTTCA
>NZ_CALMZS010000197.1 GCF_937870815.1 uncultured Brevundimonas sp. | reverse complement strand
GAGACGCCCGCCAGAATGTCCGGGTTTTCGATCAGGCTCAGCGACGGCGGGCCGCCCGGGGCCTTCTTGATCTTGCCCGAGGCGACGCCGTCGACGCGCCAGTCGGCCACGGCGGCGCTCATCACGGCGATGTCGGCCGGCCCGTCCCCGGTCGCAAGCGCCGCCTCGACCGCCGCCTGCATCTCCCGCGCCGTCTCGACCTCGACCCGCTCCACCCCGGCCGGGGCCGCCAGCGCCACCGGCCCCGAGACCAGCGTCACCCGCGCCCCCAGCGCCGCCAGCGCCTCCGCGATCGCATAGCCCTGCTTGCCGCTGGAGCGGTTGGTCAGGCCGCGCACCGGGTCGATCGGCTCGAAGGTCGGCCCCGCCGTCACCACCGCCCGGCGCCCGGCCAGCGGCCGGCCGTCCGGTCCGGCCAGCAGGCCCTCGACGGCGCCCAGGATCGCCGCCGGCTCGGCCATCCGGCCCGGCCCGAACTCGCCGCAGGCCATCTCGCCCTCGTCGGGCCCGACCACGGCCGCGCCGTGAAGGCCGTCGAAGCCCCTGAGCCGCTCGACATTGGCCTGCACCGCCGGGTGCAGCCACATCCGCAGGTTCATGGCCGGGGCCAGCAGCACCTTCTTGTCGGTGGCCAGCAGGGTGGTCGAGGCCAGGTCGTCGGCCAGGCCGTGGGCGGCCTTGGCGATCAGCCCCGCCGTCGCCGGCGCGACGACGACCAGATCGGCCCAGCGCGACAGCTCGATATGGCCCATGGCGGTCTCGTCCTCGGGCATGAACAGCCCCTGGCGCACCGGACGGCCGGTCAGGGCGGCCAGCGACATCGGGGTGACGAACTCGGCCCCGGCCGATGTCAGGATCGTCCGGACCTCGGCGCCCGCCTTCCTCAGCAGCCGCACCAGCTCCAGCGCCTTGTAGGCGGCGACGCCGCCGCCGACGATCAGCAGGATCTTCCGTCCGGACAGCGCGGCTGAACTCATCGCCCTGATCTAGCGGCCCCGCCCGCCGCCGTCGAGGGAGTCGGATCGGACAGGAACATTGCAAGAACAGAATAACGGCGTTATGGAGTCCGCGCGGGGATTTCCATGGAGGGTGAGATGACGGTCAGGATGAACGGAGGGATGGCGGCGCTGGCGCTGCTCGGGCTGGCGGCCTGCGGCAACGGCGGCTCGGCGGTGGAGACGCGGGATCGCGCCGCCGCGGGGCCGGAGGCGGTGCTGACCGCGGTCGGCGGCCCGGCGGCGGCGGCCGAGCCCGGCCCGGAGAAGGCGAGGCCGGTGCTGACCGCCAACCGGCGCGAGACGGTCGACGCCAAGGTGGCGCGGCTGTTCGCGCGCAACGGCGCCGATTTCGACGCCGCCTCGGCCGCCGACTATCTGGCCAAGGTCGAGCGCTTCACCGCCCGCCCCCCGGCCGGGACCGAGCGGGTCGAACGGGCCAACGGCGACGTGCTGCTGTACCAGGCCTCGACCAACACCTTCGCCGTGGTCTCGCGCGACGGCGTGGCCAAGACCATGTTCAAGCCGCGCGACGGCGCCGCCTACTGGGCGGAGCAGAAGGCGGCGGCGCCCGATTTCGGACGGCGCCGTTCGCAAGCGGCGGAATAGACCGGCGCGGCGAGGCTCAGGCCTCGTCGGCCTCCTTGCGCTCGGCCATGTCGCGGATCAGCTCCAGCGCCAGCTTCTGCTGGCGGGTCGACAGCTGCGGCGCCAGCCGGCCGAGCTCGATGGTGTAGCGGGTGGCCGGATAGTCGTGTTCGAAGGCGCCGCCGGCCTCGGCCACGCCGTCGGCCTGGGCGCCGCCCAGCCCCTCGAAGAAATAGCCGATGTCGACCTTGAAGAAGCGCGCGATGTCCCAGAGCTTCGAGGCCGAAATCCGGTTGGCGCCCTTCTCGTATTTCTGGATCTGCTGGAAGGTCAGGCCCAGGGCCCGACCGAGGTCGCTCTGGTTATAGCCGAGCGCCAGCCGTTTTTCGCAGACGCGCCGGCCGACATGCCGATCCACGGGATGAGGTCCGTCCTCGCCCTTGCCTCTGGCCATCGTTGATTTTGCCCTCTGATGGTGCCGCCCGGCCTGAATGCGCCTGCTTGGGCCCGCTGTCACGGAAAAACGCCCGGATTTGCGTCCCGCCGCAGCCGCTGGTTGCGCCGCCGCCCCGGCCTCTCCGTCTGCGCGAAAGTCGTCCCGGAAGGGACGAAATTCAGTGTCCCGGGCGGACCCTGGACCGGGCCCGGACGAGGGCCGGGACCAGCGCCGGGGCGAGGGCGAGGAGCAGGCCGAGGCCGAACAGGGCGTCGCCGAGGCGGCCATAGACGGTCACCGCCGCGGGGGCCGGCAGGCGGGCGTCGATGACGCCGCTCTCGCCCGGCTCCAGCCTCTGGTCGCCGACCACCCGACCCCAGGGATCGATCATCGCCGAGACCCCGGTCGGGGTCGAGCGGACCACCGGCAGGCCGGTCTCGATGGCCCGGTAGCTGGCCAGGTTGAGGTGCTGCAGCGGGCCCGAGGTGCGCCCGAACCAGGCGTCGTTGGAGATGTTGACGATCCAGCGCGGCCGGTCCCCGGCCCCGGGGGTGAAGCCCGGATAGAGGCTTTCGTAGCAGATCAGCGGCTGGACCCCGGGCAGGCCCGGAACCGCGATCGGCGCGGGCCTGGGCCCGGCGCTGAAGTCCAGCGGCATGTGGGTCAGGCTGCGCACCCCGAGCGCGCCCAAGAGGTCGCCCGCGGGCAGGAATTCCCCGAACGGCACCAGCCGGTATTTGTCGTAGGCGGCGGTGAATCTGAGGCCGTCGCCGCCCTCGTCGGTCAGCGCCAGCAGGCTGTTGTAATAGCGGGCCCCGTCGGGCGCCGTGGGGTCGGCGACGGCGCGGCCGAGGCCGAGGATCAGGGTCTGGCCGGGCCGCACCGCCCGGGCGATGGCGGCCGCGTCGGGCGATCCGGGGGCGAACACCCGGTTGGCCGAGGCGGGCAGGGCCCCCTCCGGCCAGACGATCACGTCCGGAACCAGGGCCCCGGGCCGGGCGGTCAGGTTCACATAGCGGTCGACGATGCCGCGATAGGCCTCCGGCGTCCATTTCGACTCCTGGGCCACGTCGGCCTGGACGATGCGCACCACGGTGTCGGTCGGGACCGGGCGCGCCCCGCCCAGCCGCAGGGTTCCGCCGACCAGCAGGGCCGCCAGGGCCAGCGTCCCCAGCACGGCCGCGCCGATGCGGGCCTTGCGCGGACCGGGGCCCACCAGCGGGCCGAAGGCGGCGACCGCCGCCACCGTGACCAGCCCCAGACCATAGACGCCGACCACAGAGGCGAACTGGGACCCGGCCGACCCCGCCCTCCAGCTGGCCCCCGCCGGATTCCACGGGAAGCCGGTCAGCACATGGCCGCGCAGCCACTCCAGCAGGCAGAACAGGCCCGCGAAGACCAGCACCCGAACCACGCCCGACGGCGCAAACCGGCGGTACAGCGCCGTCGCCGCCGCCCAGAACAGGCCCAGGCCGCTCGGCAGCAGCGAGGCCGCGAACGGGGCCATCCACGCCTGGGCCGGATTGACCAGGAAGGCCTCGGCCACCCACCAGCAGCTGATGAAGAAATAGGCGAAGCCGGCCAGCCAGCCCATCCAGAAGCCGCCGCGCACGCTCGCCGACCGCTCGGCCAGCAGCATCAGCAGCGGATAGCCCAGCAGGCCGGGCAGCACCCCGAACGGCGGATGGGCCAGCGCCGCCCCGGCGCCGGCCAGCAGCGCCAGGGCGATGCGGCCGAAGCGCAGCATCAGGCGGTCGCGGCGCGAGGCGGGATCAGGCTTGGGCATCGGCCCTGTATGGGTCGGCGACGCCCAGCCTGGCAAGGATGGTCCGCTCCTCGGCCTCCATCTCCGCCGCCCCGGCCTCGGCCGCGTGGTCGCGGCCCAGCAGGTGCAGCACGCCGTGGACGGTCAGGTGGGCCAGGTGGTCGGCCAGGGTCTTGCCCTGGGCGGCGGCCTCGGCCGCGCAGACGCCATAGGCCAGCACCAGGTCGCCGAGGTGCGGCGCGGCGCTCTCCGCCGCCGGAAAGGACAGCACATTGGTCGGCCGGTCCCGGTCCCGGAACCGCGCGTTGAGGTCGCGCACCGTGGCGTCGCCGGTCAGCAGCACGACCACGTCGCCCTCGACCGCGCCGAGGGCCGCCGAAGCGGCCCGCCCGGCCACGGCCTCCGCCTCCGGCAGGGCGGCCGTCCACGCCTCATCCTCGATCTCGACCTCGATCATGCGCCGGCCCTCACGAGTCCGGGTCTTCCAGATCGGCGGCCGGGCGCCGGGCCGCCGCGTCGGCGTCATAGGCGCGGACGATGCGCTCGACCATGGCGTGGCGGACCACGTCCTGGGCCTCGAAGGTCTGGATCGCCACCCCCTTGACGTCCTTGAGGATGCGCAGCGCGTGGCGCAGGCCGGAGTCGCGCGGATTGAGCAGGTCGATCTGCGACGGGTCGCCGGTGACCACCATGCGCGCGCCCTCGCCCAGCCGGGTCAGGACCATCTTCATCTGCAGCCGCGAGGTGTTCTGGGCCTCGTCGACGATGATGAAGGCGTGGGCCAGGGTGCGGCCGCGCATGAAGGCGATCGGGGCCGCCTCGATCTCGCCCTTGTCGCGCCGCCGGCGCACGTCGTCCGGCCCGAGGATGTCGTTCAGCGCCTCCCAGATCGGGGCCAGATAGGGGTCGACCTTCTCGTTCAGGTCGCCGGGCAGGAAGCCCAGCTTCTCGCCGGCCTCGACGGCGGGGCGGGTGATGACCAGCCGGTCGACCTGGCCGCGGCGCAGCAGCGAGGCCCCGTAGGCGGCGGCCAGGAAGGTCTTGCCCGTGCCCGCCGGCCCGACCCCGAAGGTCAGTTCGCATTTCGACAGCATGTCGAGATAGTTGGCCTGGGCCGCCGTCTTGGGGGCGATCGCCCCGCGCCGCCCGACCGGCAGGGCGATGGCGTTGGGGGCCACCGTCCCCTGCCCTTCCCTCGGCCGGGTCGCCGCCGCCCCCAGGGCCGTGCGCACGTCCGCCTCGGTGATCACCGCCCCGGTGTCGGCCCGCTCCGCCAGGGTCTGGATGACCCGCCGGGCCTGGGCCCGGTCGCGGGTCGAGCCGTTGATGGTGACGCCGCCGCCGGGGGCCTCGACCAGCACCTTGTAGGCGTCCTCGATCAGGGCGATGTGGCGGCTGTGGGGACCCACGACGGCGCGCAGGGCGGCGTCGTCCAGCGCCAGGAATTCGCTCTCACGCGCCACCTATTGCGCCCCTGTCGCTCGACGCGCGGCGTCTCGCTGCTTCAGGGGCGTGGCGTCTTTGCTCATCAGTCGTCCTGTCAGGCTGTTCTGCTGGCCGCTCTCGATCTCCACCGGAACGATCCGGCCGATCAGATGATCCGCCGCCTCGACATGGACCGACTGCAGCCACGGCGAGCGTCCGATCGCCTGGGCGCCGTGGCGGCCCTTGCGCTCGAACAGCACCGGCAGGGTCCGCCCGGCCTGGGCGGCGTTGAAGGCGACCTGCTGTTCCGTCAGCAGGGCCTGAAGCGCGTGCAGCCGCGCGCGGCTGACCGCCTCGGGGACCTGGGCGGCCATGGTCGCGGCCGGGGTGCCGGGCCGCGGCGAATACATGAAGGAGAAGGCCGAGGCGTAGTTCACCCGCCGCACCAGGTCCATGGTCTGCTCGAAATCGGCCTCGGTCTCGCCCGGGAAGCCGACGATGAAGTCGCCCGACAGCGCCAGGTCCGGGCGGCTGGCGCGGATGCGCTCGACCAGGTCGAAATATTTCGCCCGCCCGTGCCTGCGGTTCATCAGCCGCAGGATGCGGTCCGAGCCCGACTGCACCGGCAGGTGCAGCCAGGGCATCAGCGCGTCCAGCTCGCCGTGGGCGGCGATCAGGTCGTCCGACATGTCGTTCGGATGGCTGGTGGTGTAGCGGATGCGGTCCAGCCCCGGGATGTCCGCCAGGGCATACGCCAGCCGCGCCAGGGTCGAGGGCTGTCCGTCCGGTCCCTCGCCGTCGTAGGCGTTGACGTTCTGGCCCAGCAGGGTGACCTCGCGCACGCCCCGCGCCGCCAGCCGGCGCGCCTCGGCCAGCACGTCGGCGACCGGCCGCGACCACTCGGCCCCGCGGGTGTAGGGCACCACGCAGAAGGTGCAGAATTTGTCGCAGCCCTCCTGCACGGTCAGGAAGGCGGTGACCCCGTCGCCGCCGCGCGCGACCGGCAGGGCGTCGAACTTGTCGTTGGGGGCGAAATCGGCCCCGATCCGCTCGCCCCGCGCCCGCGCCGTGCGGGTCAGCAGCTCCGGCAGCTGGTGATAGGCCTGCGGCCCGACCACCAGGTCGACGGCCGGCTGGCGGCGCATGATCTCCTCGCCCTCGGCCTGGGCCACGCAGCCGGCCACGGCGATGGTCATGGCCCCGGCCCGCGCCTCCTTCAGCAGCCGCAGCTTGCCGAGCTCGGAATAGACCTTCTCGGCCGCCTTCTCGCGGATGTGGCAGGTGTTGAGGATGACGAAGTCGGCGTCCTCGGCCGTGTCGGCCGGGGCGTAGCCCAGCGGGCGCAGCACATCGGCCATGCGCTCGGAGTCATAGACGTTCATCTGGCAGCCGTAGGTCTTGATGAACAGGCGTTTGGGCGCGGCCTGTCCGGCCCTGGGCGCGGCGGGGGTGTCGGTCATGGCAGGTCTTGTAGAGCGGCGGCGCGCGGCGCGCTACTTGTCGGCGGCGCGGGCGCTCAGGCCTCGTCGCGGTGGGCGTGGCGGCGGAAGATCAGGCCCTCGCGGTCCGACGGCGCGGCCCCGTCGATCGGCTTGCCGTAGAGCTCCAGCTTGTGGCCGATCAGTTCGAAGCCGAGCCGTTCGGCGATCTCGGTCTTGAGCCGCTCGATCTCGGCGTCGAAGAATTCGATGACCTCGCCCGAGCGGGTGTCGATCAGGTGGTCGTGGTGGTCGTCGCCGGCCTCCTCGTAGCGCGAGCGGCCGTCGCCGAAATCATGTTTCTCGACCACCCCCGCCTCCTCGAACAGCCGCACGGTGCGGTAGACGGTGGCGATCGAGATGTGCGGATCGATGGCCGAGGCGCGGCGGTACAGCTCCTCGACGTCGGGGTGGTCCTCGGCGTTGGACAGGACCCGGGCGATGACCCGTCGCTGTTCGGTCATGCGCATGCCGCGCTCGGCGCAGAGCTTCTCGATCCGGTCCATGGCCGGAAGATAGGACGCCGGGCCGGTCTAGGGAAGCGCCTCGGCGAGGTTGAGAACCAGTAGCAGGGCGTCGCGGCGCCCGCCGTCGGCCGCGGCGTAATAGCCGGGTCGCCGGCCGGCCTCGACGAAACCCGCGCCCGCATAGAGGGCCCGCGCCGCCGCATTGTCCTCGGCCACCTCGAGCAGGACCCGCGCCGCGCCCGAGGCCGCCGCCCCGGCCACGCCCTCGCCGACCAGCCGGGCCCCGAGGCCCGCGCGCCGGGCCCCGGGCCGCACGGCCAGGGTCAGGATCTCGGCCTCGTCGGCGACCGCCCGCATCAGCAGGAAGCCGTCCGCCGCCTCGGCCGCGAAGACGCCCGGCTGGCCCAGCAGGTCGGCGAAGGCGGCCGCGCTCCACGGCCGGTCGGGGGCGCCGGCGAAGGCCTCGGCGTGGATCAGGGCGAGCCGCGCCGCCCGCCGGGCCGGGGCGGGGCCCGCGCCGCCCGTCATGGCGCCGGCGGCCGGGGCTGGCCCGGCAAGCGGCTCGGCGGGGTGGCGTCGGGCGCGCGCAGATACAGCGGCCGGGGCGGGCTGGCCGCCGGATCGGCCGCCGCCGCCAGCCGGGCCAGCGCCTCGGGCGAGGGGCCCGCCAGATCGAACGCGGCCATCCCTTCGTCGGCGACCAGGGCCGCCCCCGAACCGATCAGCCGGACCTCCGGGCCCAGCCTCCGCGCCCGCGCCTTCGCCGCCTCGATCGACAGGGCCTCGGCCGGGCCCTGCGCCGCGCCGTCGCGCCAGAAGCGCGCATAGACCTGGCCCCGCCGCGCGTCGATCAGGGCCGCCGTCGCGCCCTCGCCGTCCACCGAGGCGGCCAGGGCGTCCAGCGTCGAAACCCCCGCCACCGGCCGCCCCAGCGCCGCGCCCAGGCCCTGGGCGAAGGCCAGGCCGACGCGCAGGCCGGTGAACGAGCCCGGGCCGACGGTGACCCCGATCCGGTCGATTCCGGCGAACCCCCCGGCCTCGGCCGCGGCGTCGCGGACCATGCCCGCCAGCCGCTCCTGATGACCCTTGGCCATGGCCGCCGAGCGCAGGCCCAGCGGCCGCGCCACGCCGTTCTCGACGGCGAACACCCCGGCGGTGCACAGGCCCAGCGCCGCATCGACGACCAGCACCCTCATGGCCGCGCCCGGTCCGGGGCCGCGGTCAGCCGTCCCGCGCCAGGGCCCGGACCACGCGGGCCAGGGCCTTGCGCACCTCGCGGTCCCCGATCAGCGGCCAGGCCGCCGCCACGGCGCGGCCGTCCGCCGTCGCGGTGATGTGGCGCAGCGCCTCCCAGCCGCTGTCGGAATCGCCGCGCGCGGTCTCCACCGGCGGAAAGAAGGCCTCGACCGAGGTGTGCAGCACCGTGGCCACGCGGTGCAGCCGCGAGGCCGAGATGCGGTTCTGTCCGGTCTCGTATTTCTGGACCTGCTGGAAGCTGACGCCGAGCTGCTGCGCCAGCGCCGTCTGCGACAGGCCGAGGGCCGAGCGGCGCAGGCTGATCCGCGCGCCCACGAAGATGTCGACCCGCTCCGGTCCGCCGATCCTGGCCATGCGCCCGCTCCCTGTGTCCGGAACGAAACTGTTTCATGAAACCCGGGGAGGCGCAACACATTTGTTTCATCTACAGGTCCAGCCGGGCGATCACCGCCGACACCTGCCGGGTCGCCGTCCGCGGGATCCGTTCCTCGCCGCCGCCCGCCCCGCGCACCACCAGGGCCTCGGGGTCGGCGTGCTCATAGAGGCGGACGCGCAGTTCGCCGTCGGCCATGGCGATCACGCAGCCCTGGCCGCGGCGCGGCCAGCGCCCGGGTTCATACTCCAGCACCACCCCCGACGCCGCCCAGGGCGCCAGGTCGTCGTTGGACAGCTGGAGGCGTTGTGTCCCGGTCGCGGGACCCGCGAAGGCCCGGCCGGCGCTCTCCAGGCCGGCGGCGGGGGGATCGGCGGCGGGCGCGGCCGGCCCGCCCAGTTTCAGCGCCAGCGCCTCGGGCGAGGCCCCGAGGGCGGCGGTCAGCCGCCGCTGCACGTCGGGCCGGAACAGGCCGGGCCGCTTGCCGGCCTCATAGAGGCCCCAGCCCTGGCTGGTCATGCCGATCCGCTCGCCGGCCTCGGCCTGGCTGAGGTCCGCCTCGCGCCGCAGGGCGGCGAGCGCCTCGCCGAGACGCCGGGCGTCGCTGTCGCTTTCGAACCGGGGCATGGGCCGATGATGACGGAGTCCGCCCGCCGAAGCGAGGACGGATTTGTTTCAGCCGGCGGAGCCGCCGCGCCAGACGAGGTTCATCACGAAGGGCACGAAGGGTTCACGAAGGACACGACGGGACCGGTTGGTCCGCTTCTCCCGTCAGGGAGAAGCAGTATCCATAAAGGCGCCGGGACCCGCCAACAGGCGTGACGGGCCGGCTCTCGCCGTGTCCTTCGTGCCCTTCTTTGTGGTCTTTGTGATGAACCAGCCCTGCCAGCCCCGCGAGGGGACGGTCGCCCTTCGGGCGGGAGCCTCAGATCACCTGTTCGACCCGGGTCACTTCCGGCACATAGTGTTTCATCATCTGCTCGACCCCCGCCTTCAGGGTCGCCGAGGACGACGGGCAGCCGGCGCAGGCCCCGCGCATGCGCAGGCTCAGCACCCCGGTGTCGGGATCGAAGCTGTCGAACAGGATGTCGCCGCCGTCCTGGGCCACGGCCGGGCGGACGCGGCTGTCGAGCAGCTGCTTGATCTCGGCCACCACCTCGCTGTCCTCGCCGTCCGGGGCGGCGCCGTCGAAGCTCCCGTCGCGCATCAGCGGCGCGCCGGAGACGAAATGGTCCATGATCGCCGCCAGGATCGGGGCCTTCATCTGCGCCCAGTCGAGGCCGGCCGGATCGCGCGTCACCGAGATGTAGTCGGCCCCGTAGAACACCCCGGTCACGCCCTCGAGCCGGAACAGCCCCTCGGCCAGCGGCGAGGCCGCCGCCTCGTCGGCGCCGCGGAATTCGCGCGGCTCGGCCGAGACCTCGCGCCCCGGCAGGAATTTGAGCACGTTCGGATTGGGCGTCGGTTCGGTCTGGATGAACATGGCCGCTAAGTGCGCCCGCCGGCCGCCGCGTTCAAGGTCCAGGGCGCCGCACCCGTCCTCCCCCGCCGGGGGGACCGCCGAAGGTGGTGGAGGGGGCCGCGCTCAAGCAGCGAGGCGCCGCGCGCCGAGCGATAGCGCCCTCCTGGCGTCACGCCAGGTCCTCGATCTCCTTCTCGGTCAGCTCCCCCGGCACAATGGTCACCGGCAGCTTGCGTCCGGTGAAGGCCGCGCCCTGCTTGACCACCGCCGCCACCAGCGGCCCGGGCGCGCTCGAGCCGGCCGCCAGCACGAGGATCTTGATGTCCGGGTCCTCGCCGACGACCTTGCGGATGCAGCCCTGGGGCTCGCCCCGCTCGATCAGCAGCACCGGGGTGGCGCCGGACCGTTCGGCCGCCTCGGCGGCCCAGGTGTTCAGCGTGGCCTCGGCCTCGGCCCGGGTCTGGCGTTCGATCTCCTCGCGCACCCCCGACCAGTGCGCGTCCGAAGCGGCCGGCGGGATGATGCGCAGCATCACCACATGGCCGCCGGTCGACCGCGCCCGCCGCGCCGCATAGCGCAGCGCCGCCTCGAACTCCGGACTGTCGTCCACGACGACGAGGAATTTACGCGCCATCGGCGACCCTCTCCCACATTCCGGCACGCTAGAGCGAAATCGGTTTGGACGCGATCGCGTCCAAACCCGGATCTTCGCTCCAGCATTATACTGGAGCCTGATTCACGATACTGGAGCCTGATTCACGGCATCGCCGGAATCGCGAAGCGATTCCTCCTCAACCGATCAGGCTCTAGCAGATCGAACCCGCCCGCGCGAAGCGCCAGGACGCCCCCGGGTCCGACTTTCAGTCGGCCCGAGGACAGGCTCCGGGTCGGGACCCGAAGGGCGGCGCGTAGCAGTCAGGTCCCGGAGGGCCGACGACCGCGGCCCACCAAGGACGGCGTCCTCAGCCTGCCGAGGACGCGATCTCGCGGATGACGCTGTTGGCGATGGTCAGCTTGGCGAAGGTCCAGCCCGAGCCCGAGGCCTCGATCTCGTCGACCGAGGCGCGGACGCCCTCGACGGTCGCCAGCCGCGGGCCGATCCAGCGATCGACGGCCTGCTCCGCCGGCCGTTCGGCGGCCCCGACCGAGGCGTCGGCCGAGCGGGCCACGGCCCGGGTCAGCACCACCTGCTCGTTCATCAGGTCCTCGATCAGCCGCCGCACGGCCAGGCGGTCGAAATGGTCGGCCGAGGGCACCGCCCCCGCCGCCGCCCGCAGCCGGTCGAAGTCGAAGGCGGCCCCGACCTGGTGGTACAGGGTGGCCATGGCCGGCTCGGGCCAGCCCGCCTCGCGGGCCAGGTCGCCGATGTCGGCCGTGGCCACCAGCGGCCGCAGCATGGCGAAGTCGCGGGCCATGGCGTCCGGCGCCCCATGGCCGGTGAAGGCGGCGATACGCGCCTCCAGCCGGTCCTGCTCGAACCGGGACAGCACCTTCCCCCCGGCCGCGCGCAGGGCGTCGGCGGCCGGGCGGTAGGCGGCGATCAGGCCGTCGACCGTGGCCCCCTCGCGGGTCGCCCGGCGGGCCAGCCAGAAGGTCTGGCGGCGCAGCACGGTGGCGATCTCGCCGTAGAGGGCGATCTGGGCCCCGGCCGGGATTTCGAGGTCGAGGGCCGAGACCTGGTCCCACGCCTCGTCCAGCCGGAACACCTGCCGGGCCGCCTCGAAGGCGATGACCAGGGCCGTGGTGTCGCACTGGGCCGACAGCCGCAGCCGTTCGGGGAAGGTCGGGCCGCACATGTTGACGATGTCGTTCGACAGCACCGTCGCGATGATCTCGCGCTTCAGCCGGTGCCGCTCCATCTCGGCCTCGAACCTGGCCAGCGGCTCGGGGAAGTAGCGCACCAGCGTCCTGTGGAAGAAGGGGTCGTCCGGGGCCCGGGAGCCGACCACGTCGTCGAACAGCTCGATCTTCGAATAGGCGGTCAGCACGGCCAGCTCCGGCCGGGTCAGGGCCTGGCCGGCCGCCTTCATCTCGGCCAGCCGGAGGTCGTCGGGCAGGCCCTCGACCTTGCGGTCCAGCTTCCCCCGGCCGCCGAGCCACTGCATGAAGCGCTGCTGGGCGTCGAGCGCCCCGGCCCCCTCCGCCTGCTGCAGGCTCAGGGCCAGGGTCTGGTCGTAGTTGTGGACCAGCACCTTGAGCCCGACCTCGTCGGTCATCGAGGCCAGCAGGGCGTTGCGGTCCTCGGCCCGCAGCGCCCCCGAGGCGATCGCCGCCCCGGTCAGGATCTTGATGTTGACCTCGTGGTCGGAGGAATCGACCCCGGCCGAATTGTCGATGGCGTCGGTGTTGATGCGGCCGCCCCCAGGTTCGCCCGCACGGCGGGCGAAGGCGATGCGGCCGGCCTGGGTCAGGCCCAGGTTGGCGCCCTCGCCGATGACCCGGGCGCGCAGCTCGCCGCCGTCGACCCGGATGGCGTCATTGGCCTTGTCGCCGACCTGGCTGTCGGTCTCGTGCGGCGCCTTCACATAGGTGCCGATGCCGCCGAAATAGAGCAGCTCCGCCGGGGCCTTGAGGATGGCCTTCATCAGTTCGGCCGGGTCGAGCGACTCCTCGGCGATGTCCAGCGCCGCCCTGATCTCGGGCGACAGCTCGATCGACTTGGCCGAGCGCGGGAACACCCCGCCGCCCGTGGAGATCCTGGCCGGGTCGTAGTCCTGCCAGGACGAGCGCGGCAGGTCGAACAGCCGCTTGCGTTCCTCCCAGGACGTCGTCGGGTCCGGGTCCGGGTCGATGAAGATGTCGCGGTGGTCGAAGGCGGCGACCAGCCGGATCGCCTTCGACAGCAGCATGCCGTTGCCGAACACGTCGCCGGACATGTCGCCGATCCCGACCACGGTGAACGGCTCGCTCTGGATGTCCTTGCCGATCTCGCGGAAGTGGCGCTTGACCGCCTCCCAGGTCCCGCGGGCGGTGATGCCCATGACCTTGTGGTCGTAGCCGACCGAGCCCCCCGAGGCGAAGGCGTCGCCGAGCCAGAAGCCGTAGTCGGCCGAAACGCCGTTGGCGATGTCCGAGAAGGTCGCCGTGCCCTTGTCGGCGGCGACCACCAGATAGGGGTCGTCGCCCTCCCACAGCACCACCCCGGCCGGATGGACCACGGCCCCGTCGGCGGCGATGTTGTCGGTGATGTCGAGCAGGCCGGACAGGAAGGTCCTGTAGGCGCGGATGGCCTCGGCCTGCTGGGCGTCGCGGTCGCCGCCGGCGCGGACGATGGCCGGCAGGTGCTTCGGATAGAAGCCGCCCTTGGAGCCGACCGGCACGATGACGGCGTTCTTGACCTGCTGGGCCTTGACCAGGCCGAGCACCTCGGTGCGGAAGTCGTCGCGGCGGTCCGACCAGCGCAGCCCGCCGCGCGCCACCGGCCCGAAGCGCAGATGCACGCCCTCGACGTGCGGGGCCCAGACGAAGATCTCGCGGAACGGCCTGGGCAGGGGCAGGTCGTCCAGCTCGCGCGACGCGATCTTGATCGAGATGTGCGGCTTCGGCCCGCCGTCGGGGCCGGGCTGGAAATAGTTGGTCCGCTTGACCGCCTGCACCAGCAGGGCCAGCCGGCGCAGGGCGCGGTCGTGGTCGAGGCTCTTCACCTCGCGCAGCAGGCCGGTCAGCTTGTCGAACTGCTCCCGCGCCGCCGTTTCGCGGGCGGCCGCGTCGCCGCCGGCGACCGGGTCGAACCGGGCGTGGAACAGCGACAGCAACCCCCGCGCCACGGCCGGATAGTCGCGCAGCGCCTCCTCCTGCACCGCCTGGCTCGGGTCCAGTCCGGTCTGCTGGCGGAAGCGGGCCAGGGTGCGGACCAGGGCCGCCTCACGCCAGCCGACCCCCAGTTCGATGACCAGCCGGTTGAAGCCGTCGCTCTCGGTGCGGCCGGTCCAGACCGCCGCGAACGCCTGTTCGAACGGCTCGCGCACGTCGTCGAAATGCAGGTCGCCGCCGCGCGGATCCTCGAGCAGGAATTCGTGGACGTGGATCTCGGGCCCGCCCAGCGGGGTCAGGGCGTGACCCCATTCCTCCAGCGTCTTCAGCCCCATGTCGGCGAGGATCGGCAGCACGTCCGACAGCGGCACGGCCGCGCCGCGCCGGTACAGCTTGAAGCGGAAATTCAGCGGCCCGTCGCTGTCGGCGCGGAAGGCGCGCACGGCCACCGGGTCGCCGCCGTCGTTGAGGCCGGTGGCGTTCAGGCGGTCGGCGGCCTGCAGGTCGCGCACCGCCTCCTCGGCCCCGTAGCGGTCGCGGTAGCCGGCCCCGAAGGCCCAGGCCCAGCGGGCGCTGAGCGGGCCGACCTGGACGTCCTCGACCTCGGCGGCGCGCAGGGCGCTCTCGAAGCGCTCGACCCAGCCGCGCCCGGCCTCGGCGATCTCGGCGTCCAGCTCGGCCAGGTCGGGGCAGGGATGGTCGCCGGGGGTGACGCCGATGATGTAGTGGATGCGCACCAGCGGCTGGTCCGACAGCTGCGGATACCAGGCCGACAGCCGCCCGCCCCAGGCCCGCGCCAGGATGCGGCCGATGCGCTCCCTGACCGCCGGGTTGAAGCGTTCGCGCGGGATGAAGGTCAGCACCGAGACGAAGCGGTCGAACGGGTCCTTGCGGGTGAAGCTCTTGATGCGCGGCCGGTCGTGCAGGTGCAGGATGCCGAGGGCGATCTCCAGCAGCTCGTCCTCGCCGATCTGGAACAGCTCGTCGCGCGGGTAGTTCTCGAGGATATTCTTCAGCCGCTTGTGGCTGTGCGAGCCGGCCGTCTTGTCGGCCCGGGCCAGGGCGTTGGCCACCTTGCGGCGCAGCAGCGGCACTTCGTTGGCGGTCTTGTCATAGGCCTCGGCGGTGAACAGGCCGACGAAGCGGGTCTCGCCCGACGGCTTGCCGTCCGGCCCGAAGCGCTTGACCCCGATATAGTCCATATAGGCCCGGCGGTGGACCCGCGAGCGGGCGTTGGCCTTGGCCACGGTGACCGGCTCGGACAGGTTCAGCTGGCGCTTCATCGACCGGGTCAGCACCGCCGGCTCGTTGGCGCGGCGCAGCACGGTGCGGTCCGGGTCGGCCAGCACCCCCAGCCCCGCCCCCGACTGCGACAGCGGGGCCTCGGCCTCGTAGCCGCCGTCCGTCGTCCGCGGATAGTCGTAGTCGCGCGCCCCGAGGAAGACGAAATGGTCCGCCTCCAGCCAGCGCAGGAAGGCCAGGTTCTCGGCCAGCACGTCCGGGTCGACGCCGGGGGGGGCCGATTCCAGATGGGCGATCGAGCGCGCCATCAGGGCGTTCATGGCGGCGTGGTCCGCCACCGCCGCGCGCACGTCGGCCATGGTCGCGGCCAGGCTCTCGCCGAGGGCGTCGCGCCGCTCCTGCGGGGCCGGGTCGATGACCACGACGATCAGAGAGGTGCGCACCCCGTCCAGCTCCACGATCGGATGGAACATCGAGCGCACCGTGACCCCGGCCTCGGCCAGTTCGCCCATGACGCTGTCGACCAGGAAGGGCCGGTCGTCCTGGATGATGGCGATGGCGTCGTAGCCGGCCGCGCGGCCGTCGGCGCCGCTCACCGGCCCGAGGGTGATCAGGGCCGCCTCGCCCGGCTTGCGCCCCGTCGCCGACCTCCACACCGAGGCCAGCAGATGGGCCAGGTCGGCGCCCCCGAGATTGGGGGTCTCGTCGGCCACATAGTCCTCGTGGGCCTGGGCCAGATAGGCGCGCGCCGCCGCGTCCGGGGCCCGGCCCCGCGCCGCTGTGAAGCTCGCCTCCAGCGCCTCCAGGGTGATCGCCTGAGGGAGCGGGGGGGCGGACGCGGCGGGCATGGAGGCTCTCTTGCGGAACGCGACCGCTGAACCGGGCCGCCGGGAACGTCGTCAGACTAGGCCGCTTCGCCGCTTCGGCAAGCCGTCCGCCCGACCCGGCCCCCCTAGGGCAGGCGGGCGGCGGCGGGAAGCCCCAAACCGCACCCGCCGGCCGGCTGCGGGAGGGGGGCGCCGCGCATATGACAAGGCCGCCGGACTTGCATCCGGCGGCCTGTTCGGACCGGCGCCCAGGAGGGGAGGGGTGGCGCCGACCTCGGCGCCGCGGCTGGAGGGGAGGGGGGCCGCGGCGACAGGGCTGAGATAGGCGGCGGTTGTGGCCAATCAAGGGCGGGGGGACGGCTCAGTCCGGCTCCGCCTGCGGCGGGTTGACGCGGCCCCGCCTCGGCGGCGTGGCGGCCTCATCGGCGGCATAGGGCTCGCCGTCGCCGGACAGCAGGATGGCCATCCAGCGCGAGCCCCGGAATTCCGCCAGTATGGCCATGGCCATCACCGCCAGCGGGGTCGACAGGAACATGCCGACAACCCCCCAGATCTTGCCCCAGAAGGCCAGCGACAGCAGCACCACGACCGGGTCGATGTTCTGGTTGTCGCCCTGCATGCGCGGCTGGATGATGTTGCCGCTGACGAACAGGATGGCCTGCAGCCCGGCCAGCAGCACCACCGCCTGCCAGTAGGTCTCGAACTGCACCAGGGCGAACAGCGGCGGGACCAGTCCGGCGACCGCGCCGCCCAGCACCGGGATGAAGCCGACGATGAAGATGACGAAGGTCCAGAATTCGGCGTTCTGCAGGCCGACGGCGCGCATCAGCCCCCAGGCGCAGGCGCAGATCAGGACGCCGGTCACGGTCTGCACCCACAGATAGCCCTCGACGCCGCCGCGGACCCGGTGGAACACCTCCAGCGCCTCGCCGCGGGCGGTGCGGTCGGGGAACATGGTCACCAGCTTGCGCCGGAACCCGGCCTGGGAGGCCAGCAGGAAGGCGAGGTAGATCAGCACGAAGACGGCCCCGGTGACGACGCCCTGGGCCTGCCGCGCGAACACGGCCAGATAGCTGCGGATGTCCAGCTGGGCGACCAGCTCCGAGGCCGTCGGCGCCGTGTCCGCCCCGAACAGCCGCCAGACGTCGTACAGGATCTGGTCCAGCCGCGGGCCGATCCGCGTGGTCACGCCCGAGGCCTCGTCGAAGAAATTCAACGCGCCGTTGGCGATGACGCCGATCGACAGGAAGAAGCCGAGGATGACCACGATCAGCGCCGCCGCCCCAGCCAGGCGGGAGGGCACCGGGGTGCGATCCTCGATGAACCGCTTCACCCCGTCGATCATGATCAGCAGGAAGATGGCCATGGCCAGCGGCGTCAGGATGTCCCGGAGCCAGTAGACCGCCGCGCCCGAGGCCACCACCGCGATGGCCACCACGGCGTTGCGCCCCACGGTCGAGGTCGGCAGGCGGATCGGCGGTTTCATCGGCATATGGTCAAGGTCCCGGGGCGCGACGTCAACGGGCCGTCCATCGGCCTCGAACCGCCACGCCGGCCCACGGAGCATGAGCGCCGGGCCTGTGCGGGAGTTCCCGCCCCCCGCCCGGCGGTCGGACCTATACTTCTGCCCATCCCGTCGCGGGGGAGGGCGTCTGGCGCCAGGGCCATCGCGTGCGGCGGGGGTGATCGTTGCGGGACGCCGGGCG
>NZ_CALMZS010000196.1 GCF_937870815.1 uncultured Brevundimonas sp. | reverse complement strand
CCTGGAGTGGGTGACCGGGGACGGGGCCGACTTTCCGATGCCGGTGGAGATCGAGATCGACGGCCGCCGCCAGACCGCGAAGATGACCGGCGGCGCCGGCCGGGTCGCCGTTCCCGACGGCGCCCATGTGCTGATCGATCCGGACAACAAGGTGCTGCGCCGGCTGGAATTCATCGAGGCGTGGAAGGCGGCGGGGAGCGCCGGCTAGACCGCGACGGCGGTCACCGCGACTGGCGGACCAGTCCACAGCGCCCCTGGGTGGTCAGGTCAGCGGCGATATTCAATCGCTGTCGGACTCGTCGCCCGAGGCGACCACGACCGTCGCGGCGATCACCCCCGCGATGGCCAGCAGGCCGATCAGCGGGATGCCGGCGAACTCGCTGGACTCTCCGGCCCGGGCGCCGACGCGGTCGCCGACGCGGGCCACGCCCTGGGTCGCCGCCGCCGCCTGGCCGGCGATCAACAGACATCCGGCCGCAACAGCCGCAAGCGTCTTCTTCATGGGATCTCTCCAGACTGGCCGAGACCCTCAAACCGGGCCGGAAGGAGTTGGTTCCCGCGCCGGGTCCCTCCCCTGGTCCATTTCGGCGCCCGCCGTGACAGGTCGGCGGCGTTTCGGAAAATCCGGAAAGGCGAAGAAGGCCGGCCGGGATCGGGCGAGCGTTCCGGGCCCGGCGGGAAACGTCAGGGCTCCAGTTCGATGTCCCAGTAGAGGTAGTCGAGCCAGCTCTGGTGCAGGTAGTGGGGCGGGAAGCGGCGGCCGAACTCCTGCAGCTGCCAGGCGCTGGGGCGATGTGGAGCCCGGCGCATGGGCATGCCGGCCTGTTGCGGCGTGCGGCCGCCCTTCCTCAGGTTGCAGGGGCTGCAGGCGGCGACGATGTTCTCCCAGGTGGTGCGGCCGCCCCGGCTGCGCGGGATGACATGGTCGAAGGTCAGTTCGGTGGTCGCATTGCAGTACTGGCAGGCGAAGCCGTCGCGCAGGAAGACGTTGAAACGGGTGAAGGCCGGCTGCCGGTCCTGGTCGACATAGTTCTTCAGCGCGATGACGCTGGGCAGGACCATCTCCATCGACGGGCTGCGCACGACCTTGTCATAGGTCGAGACCACGTCGACCCGGTCCTGGTACACCGCCTTGACCACCTCCTCCCACGGCCAGATCGACAGCGGATAGTAGGACAGCGGCCGGAAGTCGGCGTTGAGCACCAGGGCGGGCCAGCCGGACGGCGGGCGGCTGAGGACCTGCATCAGGCCCTCGCCGTTCGGATGAGGTTTATCGACGCGACCGGACTGAAGACAGGTCTCCTTCCCTGGCTGTGTCCGAATTCTACGCCTGATTCGACGGCTTGGCGATGACGGACGGACGACGGATCGGCGACGCCTGGCCCCGGACGGCGGCTCCGGGGAAGGCCGGCGGACTCCATCCCCAGACCAGCGCGCCGAGAACGGTTTCCGGGGCGGCGAGTCGGGAGTCGATGATCGGGGTCACGCCGCGGCAGGCTCCGGCGCGACCTCCCCGCGCCTGACCGCTCCGTACCATCCCCACAGCAGATGCGCCGCCACGCTTCGGTGCGGACGCCAGATTTCGGCGCGGGCATGGACCTCCTTCTCGCGCGGCCGAAGGTCCGCGCCGTCGGCCCAGCGGATCGCCTCCTGCAGGGCGACGTCGCCGGCGGGAAAGACGTCGCGCCGGCCCTCGCAGAACATCAGGAAGGTCTCGGCCGTCCATTTGCCGACGCCCCTGATGGCGGTGAGGCGGGCGACGGCCTCCCCGTCCGAAAGCGACTCCAGGTGGTCGAAATCGATCCGCCCCTCGACATGGGCGCGGGCGATCTCGTGGCCGTAGGTCGCCTTCTGGATTGACAGTCCGAAACTCCGCAGCGTCTCGATGTCCGTGGCCAGCACGCGGTCGGGCGTCATCTCGCCGCCCAGGCCCGTCTCGACGCGCGCCCAGATGGCGGCGGCCGAGGCGAGCGAAACCTGCTGGTCGACGATCATGTGAAACAGGCCCTCGAACCCGCCCACGCGGCGGCGCCACTCGAAGGCCGGGGTCTGCGCGTGGGGGCGGGCCAGCCGCGGGTCGGTCGCGACGACCGCCCGGCGCGCCGCCTCGATGTCGTCCAGCCAGTAGGGAGTCTGCATCCGCGGGACCGTAGCGCCGGGGACGCGGGCGGCAAGCGGCCGGATGTGATCGCGTCCGCTTGCCGCTATCGTGCCGCGATGTTCGTCACCCGCTTCGCCCCCTCGCCGACCGGTCGCCTGCACAGGGGGCACGCCTTCTCGGCCCTGACCGCATGGACCGCTGCGCGGGCCGCGGGCGGGCGCTTCATCCTGAGGATCGAGGACATCGACGCGGCCCGATGCCGGCCCGAATTCGAGGCGGGGGTGCGCGAGGATCTGGCCTGGCTCGGTCTCGACTGGGAAGAGCCGGTGCGGCGGCAGTCGGAGCATCTGGCCGACTACGCCGCCGTGGTCGAGACGCTGCGCCGGCGCGGCCTGCTGTACCGCTGCTTTCGCACCCGCCGGGAGATCGTCGATGCGATCGGGGGCGCGCCGCACGGCCCGGCCGACAATGTCCGGCCCGGCCCGCATCCGGCCGCGGAGGAGGCGGCGCTGCTCGCCGGGGGCCGGCCGTTCGCCTGGCGTCTGTCGCTCGACCGGGCCCGGGCCGCCCTCGGGGAGGCGGCCTGGCGCGCCCTGGCCTTCATCGAGGAAGGCGCCGGACCCGGCGGCGAGCGCGGCCGGATTCCGGCGCGGCCCGGGACCGCCGGCGACCTCGTCGTGGCCCGCAAGGACGCCGGCGCCGCCTATCATGTCGCGGTCACCCACGACGACGCCCTGCAGGGCGTGACGCATGTGATCCGCGGCGAGGACCTGTTCGAGGCCGCCCATGTCCAGGTGCTGCTGCAGGCGCTGATGGGATGGCCGACTCCGGTCTACCGGCACCATCGGCTGCTGGCCGGAGCGGACGGGCGGCGCCTGGCCAAGCGCGACAACGCCGCCACCCTCGCCCAGCTGAGGGTCGACGGAGTGAGGCCGGACGCCCTGCGCGCCGAACTGGGCTTCTGATCCCGGCCAGCGCCGCCCCGGACGAAGCGGTTGGCCCCGCGCGGCCGGGCGGGTAAGCGTGGAGCCCGATGGACCGTGATTTCGCCGATTTCTGGAATCTGCTCTGGGAGGTCGGGCTGGGCCTGTGCGCGGCCTTCGCCCTGCTCAACGCCTTCGCGCCGCATCAGGACCTGCCGTGGAAGCCGCTGGACCTCGACCACCCGATCGGCCAGGCCACGGCGGCCAAGGTCGACGATTTCGAACTGGCCCGCACCGCCGCGCCGGAGGAGGTCAAGGCCGTCACCGACGCCTGCATCCAGGTGCTGCGCGAGGCCGGCGTCACCGTCGAGCGGGCCGGGGACCGCGACGACGGCGGCTTCTGCGTGGTCCGCGGCGCGGTCCGCATCACCGGCGGGGCGGTGACGCCGCTGCCGGGCGATGCGGTCATGCAGTGCCCGCTGGCGGTGCGGTACGTCATCTGGGACCGCCAGGTGCTGCAGCCGGCGGCCGAGGCGGCCTTCGGCAGCCGGGTGGCCCGGCTGGACAGCGCGGGAACCTACGCCTGCCGCCGCATCTACGGCCAGGCCGACCCGGCGGCGCGGCCCAGCGAGCATGCCCGGGCCAATGCGCTGGACCTCGGCGGCATGACCCTCGAGGACGGCCGCCGGGTCTCGGTGCAGGCCGACTGGGACGGAACCGGCCCCCGGGGCGCGGAGGGCCAGTCGTTCCTGAAGCGCATCCGCGACGGGGCCTGCCGGGTGTTCTCGACCGTTCTGACCCCGGACTACAACGACGCCCACGCCGACCACCTGCATCTCGACGGGGCCGACCGCGGCCTGTGCGCCTGAGCGCCGCCGGCCCGTTCGCCGGGCAGGCGAATCGGTTTGCGGTTGACCGGCCCCGGTTTGCGCGAGAGAAATGCCCCGCAGTCCGGATTTGGCGCGGCTTCCACACCCGTGCAGCGCTCCTTCGCCTGAACGAGCTTGTCCAGATGGGCTGACGGGCGACCCCATGACGGGCGCCTGCCTGGAAAGCGCGTTTACGGAGACGCAGACATGGCGACCGGCACGGTCAAATGGTTCAACCCCACCAAGGGCTACGGCTTCATCCAGCCCGACGGCGGCGGTCAGGACGTGTTCGTTCACGTCACGGCCGTCCAGAAGGCGGGCCTGCAGGGCCTCGATGAGAACGCCAAGGTCGAATACGAGCTGGAATCCCAGCGCGGCAAGACCTCGGCGGTCGACCTCAAACTGCTCTGATCTGACTGACAGGATCATGGGACGGGCGCGGAGGTTTCGGCTTCCGCGCCCTTCTTGTTGCGGGCCGACCACTGGGCCAGCACCACCCCGGCCAGCAGGGCGGCGGCGCCGGCCAGCTGGGCCCCGGTCATGGTCTCGGCGAACAGGGCCCAGCCCAGCCCGGCCGCGACCACCGGCTGGATCAGCACCGTCACCGCCGTCAGCGCCGCCGGCAGCCGGCCCAGCGCCCAGGTCACCCCGCCCTGGCCGGCCACATGCACCAGGCCCAGCCCGGCGCAGGCCGCCCAGCCGGCCGCCGAGCCCGGGACCAGGGGCTCGCCCAGGGCCAGGGCCGCGACCAGCAGCAGCGGCAGGCCCAGCGCCGTGGTCCACAGCATGATCCGCACCGCCGGAACCCGCCCGCGCAGCGCCTTCACGGTCAGGAAATAGCCGGCGTACCAGAGCGCCGTCACCGCCGCGAACAGGTCGCCCAGCCGCGGGTCCGCCCCCTGCCGCCCGTCCGCCCCCGCCGACATGGTCCACGCCCCGGCCAGCGCCACGGCCAGGGCCGCGAGGAACAGCGGCCGCGGCCGCTCGCGGAACATCAGCCAGGCCGCCGCCGTCACCACCACCGGGGTCAGATTGGTCAGGGTGGTGGCGTTGGCCACCGAGGTGAGGCGGATCGAATAGTGCCAGAAGGCCAGGTCGAGCCCGAAGAACAGCGCCGCCAGCCCCATCAGCGCCGACGGCCGCCCCGGCCCGCCCTCGCCCGCGGCCCGGCCGGGCCGCCCCGCCAGCAGCCCCAGCCACGGCAGGGCGAAGGCCAGCCGCCACGCCCCCGCCGCCGCCGGCCCCGTATCGGCCAGCCGCACCAGGATCGGGGCCAGCCCCAGCACCGCGGCCGCGGCGAGCAGGACCAGCAGGGCGGCGGTGCGGGGGGCGGGCATGGAGTCGCTGTAGCGCCGCGCGCGGGCCGGCGGAAGCGGGCGTCTCTCCCTCCCCGGGGCGGGGCGGGAGACTCTACGGCCAGTCCTCCGCCACCCCCTCCGGCAGGCCATGATCCTCCCGCCACGCCGCGCGATTGGCCTGCAGCGTCACCCCGTCCAGCCACGCCTGATGGTGCAGCTCGCCGGTCTCCTTCCACATCTCCGCCGTCCAGCCATGGCGCCGCGCCCAGTCCCGGTCCCGCGCGCCGTCTCGGCCGTCAGACGCGCCTCCCGCCACCGCAGCACGAAGCCCAGATGCCACAGCGGAACGCCCTCCAGCGCCCCGCCCGCCATCGCCTCGGCCAGCTTCTCCGCCACCGCCCGCGTCTCGTTCAGCCGGAACTCGAATTCGTCGCGCTTGCGCTCCGCGAACCGCTCCCAGCCCTCGACCGGCTCCGGAACCGGGTCCGGGCGCGGAACCCGCTCCCACCCCTCCGACGCCCGCCGCCGCCACAGATTGGCCAGCCCCACGTCATAGCGCCTGGCCAGCGACGCCCCCGTCGCCCCGCCTTCCCAGGCGCGGCGGATCTCGGCCCAGTATTCGTCGGATCGGATGCGGGGCGGATCGCGCTCGTACATGGGAGCAGCCTGCACGCCCGCTACGTCAAAAGCGGACGTGTCTCCTCCCCGTCGCCTGGCGATGGGGAGGGGGACCGCGAAGCGGTGGAGGGGTGGAGGAGGATCGCATGCGATCCGACGACGACCGCCCCACGCTCCTCCTGTTGATCCCGTGCAGCCAAGGGACCCGCCCCTTATCTCCAGCTCACGACCCAGACCGATTCATTCGGAGCGAGACCGAGTTTCCTTCGGTCATTTTCGTTGGCCGGGGCGATCGCGCTTGCGCGGGTGGCGTCAACAAATGAGTCGAAGAAGGTGCTTGGCTGGCTCGAAATCACCGCGATCTCTTCGGCATAGACGAACCCCTCGTCTTCCGGATCGCTTGGAAGCATCTGCACATCCGTAACTTCGTCGCGCGCCCTCAACTCCAGGAAAGCCGCCCTGAACGGTGGGCGCGGCTCTTCGGGAAACAAGTTCACGGCGAAGTTGTCCGGAAGTCTGGCCTTGGCGAAGAAGGCCTCGATGGTCATTGCCGGGAGACCGGTATAGGCGGCTTCGCTCCAACGGCGGGCCAGTCCGTCGATCAGTTGCTGTATCCTGTAGGCGGGGCGCTTTCCGGTCGAACTGGAAAGATCAATCCGGATACGCCCGCCACCCCGCCCTTCGACCACGAGAACGTCCTTGCCGCCTGAATATGTCAGGGAAGTGCGGACGATCTCGCTCCATTGCAACGCGCCCTTGCCCTCGGTCGCCACGCCGCGTTGCGAGAACCGATGGAGTTCCTTGAACACACCAAACACGAGATCGTCCGCGCCGAACGGCGACTCCGGGACTGCACGACCGGACGGAAAGGATTGGCAGACATCGCCGAACCCTTCCCCCGCCTGCAATTGGAACATCCGCAGGATCATCTCTCTCGGATCATCGACAAGCCCCAACACGCCGCCACGATCTCTTCCGCCAGGCTCCGGTCCACCCTCACCAACTGCGAAGCCCCCCGCGCCGGCAATGT
>NZ_CALMZS010000195.1 GCF_937870815.1 uncultured Brevundimonas sp. | reverse complement strand
GCTTTCTCTACGGGGCCTACGCCGGATTGGTTTTTTGCCCCGTCTACAACTGGCTGAACCGGCGCTGGGGTCGGGGTTAGATACGGAGGGCCATGGGGCTTTCGGGACTCCCAGGATCGGGGGACGCTTACCGCGCGGGTCACGGGCCCGTTGCAGACCCGATAAGAGAAGCACGAGTGGAAAACCACTGACTGGCGTCGTCATGGCGCCCGTGTCACGACCGTTCACCCTCACCCTCGTCGATGCCGGGTGGCGGCCCCGTAAACTCCAGGCTCGCCGCGCGTCATGGCCAGCACGGGCCGACGATTGTCGCCGACCCGACCAGCCTCAAGGAGGATCGCCATGACTGAAGCCAAAGTCCTGCCGGGACGCACCCGCCTGCGTGTCCTTCGCGTCGCGAGCACGGGCGCATTCGCGACGCTATGGCTCTTTGTTCTGGGGTGGATATGGGCCGCCCTGGGCCTGCCCGGAGCCGACGCCTTCATCGGCCTGTTCACAACGCAACTGACAGACCAATCCGGGGGTTCTGTCGCGGCGCTGGGGATCGGCAGCCTGTGCGCCTTCATCGTGGGCGGAATTTTCGGCGTGCTGATAGCCCACTGCTACAATCTGGCGGGACGGGTGCTCGGCGAATAACGCCCATTGATCCGCCTCAGTGAAACAAACGTGCTGCAGCACGCGGTCCGGCTCGATGATCGGCGGGTGGTGGACCTGGCGGCGATCCATTTCGCCGGCAGAAGCCGCAATCCGGCTCATCCTGCACCGGAGAGGCGGGTTCGAAGCGGTCGTCCGGCCGCGCGGGACGGAAGCCTTGTAATGTCGGGGCGCGGGCGCGCGTCAGTCATCGATGAGCGTTCAGTTCAGATCACCGCGAAAAGGCCGGAAGATGTCTGTCGTCCATTCCTTGCGCCACAGGGCGCGCCCGTTCCTGCTGGGCGTCTTTGGGGCGCTGTCGCTGGCGTCCTGCCAGGCCGAGCCCTCCCATGACCCCTCGCAGACCGTGGACGGCCAGTCGCAGACCTTTGACGGTCAATCCCAGACCGTTGACGGGCTGCGACTTGAGTACGGCGTGGTCGATAGCGCCACCGTGGCCGCCCACCCCCGGTCCCACCCCGAGGCCCGGATGCACGAGGGGCCGCCTTCGGGGACCGATCACGTCACGCTCGCTGTGTTCGACGCCGCAACAAACCGGCGCATCGATGACGCCGAGGTGTCCCTGAGCATCAGCGGGCCACATAACCCCGGGCCCGGAGCCGGGCCGCTGGAACTCATGCCCCTGGACGGTTTCGCCACCTACGGCGGCTATGTCTCGCTTCGGCGACCCGGGCGCTACCTGCTGACCTTTCACGTGGCGCGCCCTGGTCGGCGTGATGATCCGGTCAGGGCCGTCTTCGCCTATGAACGGTCGTGACAGGCCGCGCCGGGTGACGGTTTGACGGCGCCGGGGCACTCATCAATGTTGGCCACGGCTGCCGGCAGAACGAGGACCGGCGCGAAACCACCGCCCGGCGTGCGCATGTTGGTGGTCTGCCCCTGGTAGAGCCGGGCGGCCGCGAGCAGCATCCTCCCCCCGTAGGTGTAGAGGCGCACATCGACCTTCAGACTGACCGGCTCGGCGGCGGGCGGGATGCGTCGTTCCCCCGGAGCGGCATAGGTCTGGGCGACGTAGGTGGCGTTCTTGATCTCTTCCCAGACCCGCCGGGTGAGTTTGTCGCCGCGGTAGGCCGCCTTGCTGGCGTGGCCCCGGGCCGGCTTGAAGAACCAGTTGCGCCGGTCCGCCCAAAGCTCGGCGGCGTTTTCCGGCCGTACGAGGATGGTGCGGGGAACGGCCGCCGCAAGAACCGCGGCCGGCTCCGCCGCCAGTCCCCAGCTGCGCAGGCTGTCGGGGTCGGACAGCAGGGTGAGGTTCTGCTTGTCCGCGAGGCGGCTATAGATGTGGGGGTTGGGCGTGACCACCACCAGGCCTCGCTCATAGGCCTGCCTCAGGACCCCGTGGGTCGGCTGCTCCAGCAGAAAATCGACGAGGCGATTGTAGACGATGTCCACCCGGACGCCGCCGAGCATCAGCGCATCACCTACGATCGTCAGATCGCGAGGGTCCGCGACAAGGGCTTCAAGGCCGGCCGCCCGAAGCTGGGCCTGGGCGAGCCTGAACTCCGGGTAAAGCGGCTGCGCCTGCGGATCATCATCGAGGATGGCCACCGTTGCGGGCGTCCCTTTCCCGTTTTGCAGTCGCCACTCTTTACGGAACATCTCGCCGACCTGCTGCTGGAACGCAGCGGGTCCGGGCGTTTCGACACCGGCGACGACGCCGGCGCAACAGATCTGCTGCGAGCGGGCGAGAACCGCGTTCAGGAAGGCGCCTCCGGCGTTGGTGTTGATCTCGATGAGCTTGGGGCCGGACGGCGTGACGTGGAAGTCATACCCCATGAAGACGCCACGGGGACCGGGATCCCGACGTGCGAGCGGGGGCGTCCATGCAGCCGCCGCTTCGCGATAGCCGGGTAGCATTACAGCCGTTTCCGCGGCCGCGACCACGGCCATCATCCGGTCGAGCGTCTCCGCGGGCAGGAAGACGGGGGACCGCGCGAACAGCCAGGGGTGGGTTTCCGCCAGGTCCGCGGCAAATCCGGGGATCCCCGTCTCACGATCAAGCGCGGCCGCGAGGGCCGTCTGATCCACCCCCACGCAGAAGCAGCCGCCGTTCAGCTGGTCTGCGCGTACGGAGCCGGCCGAGGGCGACAGGTCGGACATCAATGAACGGGCCTCCTTGTGGTGGCGAACCGGCGTGAACCGCGCCGGGTCACCGGTCAAGGCCGAGCAGCCGCGACGTGTGGCGGGCGATCACGCGTTCTTCATCTGTGCGGATCATCCGGACGGTGACGGGAGCGCCGACCGGGCTCAGGCGTCCAGAACCGCGACGATTGGCGGCCGGGTCGAGTTCGACCCCCAACCAGGCGAGCCGTGCGCAGGTCTCCGCGCGGATCCGCGGCGAATTCTCGCCGATGCCCGCGGTGAAGACCAGACCGTCGAGACCCTCCAGGCTCCCCGCCAGGGCCGCGACCTCGCGCGCCGCCCGATAGACGAACAGATCGACCGCCTCCCGCGCGGCCGGGCTGTCGCTTTCCAGCAAAACCCGCATGTCGCCACTGAGACCCGAGACGCCCAGCAGGCCGGAGCGCCGATAGAGCAGATCGACCAATCCGGCGGCGTCGAGGCCCCCGGCTTGCTGCAGATAGAGCACCACCCCAGGGTCCAGGCTCCCACAGCGCGTGCCCATGACCAGGCCGTCGAGCGGCGTGGCGCCCATGGTGGTGTCGATGCTCCGGCCGTTCCTCAGCGCGCAAAGGCTCGCGCCCGAACCCAGATGGGCCGCAACCACGCGTCCCTCAGCCATCGACGGATCGAGCACCGCGAGCTGTCCGGCCACGGATTCGTAGGACAGGCCGTGGAAGCCGTAGCGGCGAAGCCCTCTGGCTTCCCAGAGCCGGGGCAGACCCAGCCGATCCGCCACCGGTTCGTGACCGCCATGGAAGGCGGTATCGAACGTCAGGACCTGAGGCAGATCGGGACACGCCTTGCGGAGCGCCCGGACCCCCGCAAGTCCTTGCTGCTGGTGCAGGGGCGCAAGCGGGGCAAGGGCCTCAAGGCTCTCGAGAACCGGTTCGGAGGCGGCGACCGCCTGGCTGAAGTCGGGGCCGCCGTGGACCACGCGATGTCCGACCGCGGCCACGGGCCCGGCCAGTCGCGCCTCCACCCAACGCAACAGATCTGACGTCGCGTCGTCGCCCCCGGCGACCCAGGGCGTTTCGGACAGGACGCCGCCGGCGGCGTCCTGGCTCACGAGCCGTCGACCCGCGCCGTTAGATTCGATCCGGCCCCGCAACACCGGTGCAAGGTGTCCCCGGGCGGCTTCGAACACGCCGAACTTGACCGTGGAGGAGCCGACGTTGAGGGCGAGGACAGGCGGCATCCTGGCGTTGACCTCGGGCTGGCGCACGCCGGGCGTGCTGTTCACGTCCTGACGCAGCCAATCCTCGCCCGTTACAGACTCGACCGCGCCGGCCGCCTCGCCGCCCTCACCCTCGATCCGGGCGCGGCGTAATACTTTGCCGCCGGCGGCGTCTGACAGGCAGCGATGTTCAGTCTCTCCCGAAAGGATTCAGCCCCATGGCTTCGAACCGACCAGGACGCATCCTGAATCTCCTCACCTTCGCAGCCTTCGGCGCAGGGTTGGCCTATCTGCTCATCGGGGAGCATCGTGTTCATCTCCTCGGCTGGCTGCCGTTCCTCCTGATCCTGCTCTGCCCGCTGCTGCACATGACCATGCACGGCGGTCATGGGCGCGGGCATCGTCAGGGACCGCCGGGCCCTTCGGCCGCCGATTCCTCCCGTCCGCACCAATCCTGAGCGAGGTTCCCATGCCCGAACCGCAAGCCTACGGCCTCTGGTCCCTGGTCATCCTGAACTCGGTCCTCTTCATCTTTTTCGCCTTCACCTTCTTCAAGCCGAGGACGGGCCGGGACTGGCGCTCGTTCGGCGCCTTCAGCGCCTTCCTGGTGGCGCTCTTCACCGAGATGTACGGCTTTCCGCTCACCCTCTATTTCCTGTCCGGCTGGCTGCAAACGCGCTTCCCCGGCGTCGATTGGTGGTCGCACGACGCCGGCCACCTCCTGGAGACGATGTTCGGCTGGAGGGCGAACCCCCATTTCGGACCCTTCCACATCCTCAGCTTCGCCTTCATCGGCGGCGGCTTCTGGCTCATCTCCGCGGCCTGGCCGGTGCTCTATCGCGCTCAGCAGGAAGGCGCATTGGCCGCCAGCGGACCCTATCGGTCCATCCGCCATCCGCAATACGTCGGCTTCGTCCTGGTGATGTTCGGCTTCCTGTTGCAGTGGCCGACGGTTCTCACCCTGGCCATGTTCCCAGTCCTGGTCTTCATGTACTGGCGGCTGGCAAGGAGCGAGGAACGCGAGACCGAAGCCCGCTTCGGCCCGGAGTACGCAACCTACAGGCGGGCCACGCCGGCCTTCATTCCGCGGCTGCGCTCCCGGGCGGCCCCGGCGCCTTCCCGCCTCTGATATTCCGTTCGGGTCCCGATCTCAAAGCTCCCTACGCCCATTACAGGTCGGCGGTTGGCGCCGGCGGCATCCGAAGGGCGCTCCCCACACGACCGCAGGATTCGTTTCAGCTTTCGCCGGACGGCCCTGCCTCGCTCACAGAGCCAATACGCGCCGCAAAGGACAATCCCTCGGAATATCGGCTGCAAATATTCTTGATCTGACCGTTTGATCTATCGCAATCCCGGCCGACATTTCCGAACCGATCCTGCTTTCAAGTTGAAGGACGGGATTTGTCAGATGCGCCTGAATTACGCCTCCATATCGACCCCGCCCGGGACGGCGCGCGCTCCGCTTGGCCTTGTTCCGGCGTCGGCCCGACCCGAGGACATCCAACAGCTCGTGGAACTCCAGCTGCGGACGGGCCGGGCCGGCCATTTGCGTTTCCTCAGGCGACGCCTCCGGTCCCAGGAAGACGCCGAGGACGTTCTGCAGGAGTTCGCCCTGAAGGCCACCCAGGGTGCAAGACGCCTGACCAACCCCGGCAAGATTGACGCATGGCTTGGCATCGCGCTGCGCAACGCCCTGTTCGACCGCTACAGGCGCAATGCGAGCCGCACCCGACTGAACGAGGCCATACGCTCCGAGCTCCCTCGTTCCGCCGGGGATGACGCGTCCGAGGGTCTGGACCGGGCTTTGCAATGCCTGGCGGGAGCACTGGACGACCTGGGGCCGGAGACCGCCCAGCTCCTGCGGCGCGCCGAGCTCCAGGAGACGCCGCTGAAGGTGATCGCCGTCGAGATGCAGCTGACCACCAACAACATCGGTGTTCGGGTCCACCGCGCCCGGGCGGCGCTGCGTGAACGCATGCAGGCGCGTTGCAGCGCCTGCCCGGAGCCCTGCGCCCTCGCGGCGCGGTGGAGGCAAGCCGTCGATACGGCGGGTCAGGCCTCGATATCGATCATATCGCCATGCGACGCCGCATAGTCGAGCGCATAGGCGAGTTCGCCCGCCGTCTCGGCGTGCACCGTCAACAATGGCTGGCCCGCTGAGACTTCCGTGCCCAGGCGCACCTGCATCTGGACGCCGGCGGCCTTGCGTTCAGGCGCGCCAGCCAGCTTGGCCAGCGTAGCGACCTGGCGGTTGTTGATGAGGATGACGCGGCCGGATCGGGTCGCCTGGATGGGCGCCCGCTGGGCCGCGACCGGCGGTGTGCGCATGCCCCCTTGCGCCTCGCAGATCCGCTCAAATCGCGCCCAGGCGCGACCATCAGCGAGAACAGCCTCGGCCGCTTCGGCGCCCAGACCCGCTTTCGCCACGCCGGCGAGTTCGAGCGCGGCGCCCGCCAGCAGGCAGGCGCGCTGGCGCAGGTCCTGCGGCGCTTCGGGTCGGTTCTGCAGCACCGCCAGGACATCAAGCGCTTCCAGCGCCGGGCCGATGCCGACGCCGACCGGCTGCTCCCCGTCGGTCTGAACGCAGAGGGCCTTCAGGTCGAACCGGGCCGCGATCTCGACGAGCCGTTGCGCCAACTTCGCGGCCGCCTCTCTCGTCCGCACCTTGGCGGTGGCGCCGACGGGAATGTCCAGCACCACATGGGTGGAACCCGCCGCGATCTTCTTGGACAGGACCGAGGCGATCAGCTGGCCTTCGGTGTCGACGTCGAGGACCCGCTCCACGCGGATAAAGATGTCGTCGACCGGGCTGAGCTTCACAGCTCCGCCCCAGACGACGCAGCCGTTCTCGGCTTCCACCACGCGGCGCATGGCGGGCAGATCGAGATCGACCGGCGCCAGGGTCTCCATGGTGTCGGCCGTGCCGGCCGGCGAGGTGATGGCCCGCGAGGAGGTCTTGGGCGTGACCAGGCCGCAGGCGGCGAGGATGGCGACGACGATCGGCGTCGTGCGGTTGCCGGGAAGTCCGCCGATGCAGTGTTTGTCCATGACGATATCCGACGGCCAGCTCAGGCGGTCGCCGACGTCCACCATGGCCCGGGTCAGCGCCCCCGTCTCGGCGTCGTCCATCGGCAGCACCGATGTCGCGGTCAGAAAGGCCGCGAGATGGATCGGCGTGTATCGCCCGGCGGCCACGTCCTGGACGACACCCCGGATCGCGGCCTCATCCAGCCGCGCTCCATAGATCCGGCGGCGAACGCTGGACATGGAGTCGATGGCCGGAGCGTGTCGCACGACGACGGGATCGCCCGGCGCCACCGCCAACTGCCGCCAGGCCTCTTCGGAGAGCGCCGCCTCGTCGAGGCCGAGAACGTCGCCGTCCATCTGGTACAGGGTGGCGTAGACCTCCCGGCCGGCGGCCGAAAGCACCACCTGGGAGCGGGACGACAGGCCTTCGGAGCGGCAGACGTGGCAGTCGCGCCGCATCAGCACGATCGACTCGTGCTGGGCGTACAGGCCGAAGCGGCGCGCCTTGAGGGGCGCCGCCGCATGGGGTGCAGTCTTGACCACTTTGCTCACAGCTCGTGCCGCTCCATCATCTGCGGGATGACGCAGTCCCATCCGAGCCGGTCCTGAATCCGGACCCGCAGGGCGTCCGCCGCATGGGGCTCGCCGTGAACGATGAAGGTCTTGCGCGGCGGTCGCTTGAGGCCGGAAAGCCAGCGCAGGATTTCCTCGTAGTCGGCGTGGGCCGAGAGCATCGGCAGGTTGGCCACCTCCGCTTTGACCTGAACCCACTGACCGTGAATCTTCACCTCCTTGGCGCCCTCGACCATCGAACGCCCGCGGGTTCCCGCCGCCTGGAAGCCTGAAAACAGGATGGTGTTGCGCCGGTCCGGGCCGAAGGCCTTGATATGGTGGAGCACCCGCCCGCCGGTGGCCATGCCGCTGGCCGAAAGGATGACCTTGGGCATGGGGCTGGCGGTGAGTTTCTTGGAGGCGTCCACATCGCGCACATAGGTGGCGATGCCGCAGGCGGCGTCGCACACGTCGGCCGGCATGCGATGGTCCTCCAGGTGCGCGCACAGGAGGTCGGTGGCGTTGATCGCCATGGGGCTGTCCATATAGATCGGCGTCAGGCCGATCCGCCCCGCCTGCTTCAGCCGCCAGATGTGGTACAGCAGCGACTGGGCCCGGCCGACGGCGAAGGTGGGAATGACCACGGTCCCGCCGCGCGCGGTGGTGCGTTCGATGATCTCGCCCAAGGCTTCCGTGGGGTCCTGGGGGTCATGGAGCCGGTCGCCATAGGTCGATTCCACGACCACATAGTCGGCCTCCGCCACCGGCTCGGGATCGACCATGGTGGCGTCGCCGTAGCGGCCGAGATCGCCGGAAAACAGGATCTTCGTCCCGTTCCAGGTCACCTCGGCGGTGGCCGCGCCGAGGATGTGCCCGGCGCGCCGCAGCGTCAGGCTGGCTCCGCCCGGCAGCTGGACCGACGTGTGGAACGCGATCGGGGTAAAGCGCTCCACCGCGCGTTCGGCGTCGTGCACGCCATAGAGCGGCAAGGCCGGCTTGTGTTTGCCGTAGCCGTAGCGGTTGGCCTGTTCGGCGTCCTTCTCCTGGATATGGCCGCTGTCGCGCAGGATGATCTCCGCGACATCCCGCGTCGCGGCGCTGGCCAGGATGGGCCCGCGAAAACCGTCCTTCACCAGTTTCGGCAGGTAGCCGGAGTGGTCCAGGTGGGCGTGGGTCAGGACCACCGCGTCGATGCTTGAGGGCTCGACCTGGAGGGGGGCCCAGTTCTGTTCGCGCAGGGTCTTGAGGCCCTGGAAAAGGCCGCAGTCGATCAGGATGCGGCGGCCATCGGCCTCCAGCAGGTGTTTTGATCCGGTGACGGTGCCGGCGCCGCCGAGGCTGGTGAGACTGATCACGATGGAGATCCTTCCGGGGGTGAGATTTGCAGGATGCGGGGGTGTGCTTCGCCGCGGACGGCGGCCATCTCCCCGGGTGTCAGGACGTCGGCCGCGTCGGCGCCGAGGAGGTCCGCACAGGCGACCGCGGCGTGAGCCCAGGTGCACCGGTTGGCGAACAGCATGCCGGGGGTGTCGAGCGTCCCGCCACGGCTGAGGTAGCCGAGCGCCCGGGTGCGCTCGGGCCCTCCGTCGAGGCGGCGCAGCAGTCCGAGCATCGGCTCCGGGCGGGTGTGGGTGAGGATCAGACGGGGCAGGCGTTGGGGAAAGAGCGCTTCCAGCGCCTCGGCCGAGACCACGTGCGCCGCCTCGATCTCGTCCCTCGGGGCCCGGAATCGTCCCGGTTCGAGCAGAGCCGTGACACAGGCGTGGCGGCCGCGGTGCGTGAGTCGCGCAGCCGCCGCCAGCGCCTCCCGCGCCTGATAGGCGCCGACCGCAACGATCTGGATCTCGGCCCTGTCCAGGTCCCCGGCGATGAGCGCCGCGCCCCGCTCCCAAAGATCCTGGGCCGCGGCCCCGTCGAGCACCTGCGGCAGCGTCCGTTTGGGCGTGATCAGGCAGGCGACCTCGCCGCGCCGGCCGTAGACCCCGCGGAGCGCGGCGACGGCGCTGTTGGCGTCCACCGGGAACAGCACCCGGGCGGTATCGGACATCTCCCCGAGCAGCGCCTCGGCGAGCGTGGGATCCTGGTGCGACTGTTCGTTCTTGCCGTTCTCCCAGGTGTGGGATGTGGCCAGCAACGGGACGGCGAGCCATCCGGGGACCTGGCCGCTCTCGCGTTGATGGCGCGCGAAAATCACCTCCTGGCGCAGGAGACCCAGCATCTTCACCGCAAACGCTTCGTAGCTGACGATGAGATTGAGCCCGCCCTTGTTGCCGAGCGCGGCGCCGGCCACCGCTTCTTCATTGAGGGCGGTGATCACCGCCCCGTCGATCGCCTCGGGAACGCCGGGTTCCGGTCGGTTCACCCGGTGGCCAAGCCGGTCGAGCGTCCGTCCCATGCCATTGCTGCGAAGCTCGTCGGGATTGCCGAGGCGGACGCGCAGGCCCGGGTTGGCGTCGACGAATTCCACGAACCAGGCGTCGATCGCCTCCATCGGGGACCTCGCCGTGTCCGACCAGTCCGGAATGGGCCGCACGGGCGGCGGCGGCGCGCGCCGCGCGGCCGGATGGCGGCTTTCCAAAGGCCGGCGCTGCAGGTCGTGGGTCGTGAGAACCCCCAGGGCGGCGTCGAGCTCGCTTCCCTGCACGAACAGCGCCGCCGCCGCGGCGTTGAACGCCGCCCGCGCCCCCTCGTCCGTTCGGGGATCGCCCTCCAGTGGCAGGTTGTGGGCGCGGTTCGTCCCGGCGCCGGGAAAGCCGAACCCCTTGACCGCCCGGGCGATCACATAGGGCAATGGCGCCGGATAGGCCCGGTCGGGATCCGCTGTGAAGCGCTTCAATCGCTCCTCGGAGTCGAGAATGGCCCACGCCACGGCGGCTGGATCGTGACCGTCGATCTCGATCGGGTCGAAACCGTTCAGACGAAGGTGTCGTTCGAGCCAGCCCGCGCCGCCGTCCTGGGCGATCTCCGTGCGCTCCTCTATGCGCCGCCCGTTGAGGATCATGAGGGGCGTCACCAGGCCGCTGTCCTCCGCCCGCCACCATCGCGGCGACCAGTCGGAGCCGCGCTGCTCTTCGAAGGCGCCGTCGCTGAGGAAGGCGACCAGACTCTCGCCGGCCAGCGGCATATGGACATATTCGAGCTCGGCGAACCCGAGATAGCCGCCCTCCGAGACGGCCCCGGCCGTGTCCGGCCCGGCATGGCTGCCAAGCGGCGCGGCGGGCCGGCCGTCGGCGCCAATGGCGTAGCTGTAGAAGTCCGAAACGAGCTGGGACAGGCCGGCGTCCGAGCGGCTGTACCGACCCTTTTGCCGGGCAGAGACATCGCCGGTCAGCGCGTTGACCGCCTCGATCGCAGCCACGCAGTGCCCCTGGCCCATGATCCAGGACCGCGTGACGCCGGACAGGGCGTTCGCCAGCAAATAGCCGACGAAGGCCGGGACCATGTTCAGCGAGCCGCCGGTATGGCCCTCCGGCAAGTCCTTGAAGGCTTCCGTCGGCAAGGGCGCTCCGGACAGATCCACCCGGCGTACATAGGTCATGTGCGCCACCAGCCACATGCCGGCGCTCGCCAGCCGATCGGCGGCGGCCACCAGACGGTAGACCGACTCCTCGTCCGGCCAGACGCCTCGGCGCACGAGACGCTGCGCCATGTCCTCGATCCGCGTGACGGTGTCGGCTTGCCGGACCAGAGGCCCATAGCCGGGTTTCCACGTTTCAGCCCAGGTGATCGACACGATAGCGCCTTGCCACGAACAGACGGGCGCCGTGCCCGCTCCGGAGATATGACGCCCGCCCCCCGGAACGCTTACATCTGGCGGATAGACGGCCGACAGGATCACCGGCTCCAGGACCGGCGCCTGCCGCCTGAGTGACCGACCCCGGTCCTGACATCCCGGTTTTCATCGCCCACGCCCGGCGCGCCGCGACAGCTCATGCGCCTGGGTCCATGCGCCTCGCGTCGGCCCGGGACAGCGCAAGGGCCACCACCCACGGCAGGGTGAAGGCCAACAGCATGCGTAATCGGGCGGTCCTGCGGAGGGGCAAGCTCCCATAGGGTTCTCGGCTCAGTCCGAGATGAAGGAGACGACGATGTTCTACGCTGCATTGGATGTGTCGCTGCGCTCAGTGGCGGTCTGCGTCATCGACGAGGAAGGGAAGGTCCGCCTCGAGCGGTCCGTGCCGTCGGATGTCCCGGACCTGGTCCGCTGCCTGAACGAGTTCGGGGAGCCGATCCATCAGGTCGGTCTGGAGGCCGGCACGCTCACCCAGCACCTGACCTATGGGCTTCGCGAGGCCGGCTTCGACGTTGTGTGCATGGAGGCGCGACAGGTCGCGGCGGCGCTGTCGGCCATGCGCAACAAGACGGACAAGCACGACGCCCGCGGCATCGCCCAGATTCTTCGCTCCGGCTGGTACAGTCGGGTCCACGTGAAGAGCGTCGAGAGCCACCATCTGCGGGCCCTGCTGACCAGCCGCAAGGTGATGCAGCGCAAGTGCATCGACCTGGAGAACGAGATCCGCGGCCTGCTGAAGGTCTTCGGCGTGAAGTTGCCGATGCGCCTGTCGCGCGGGGCCTTCGACGTCGCCGTGCGCGAGACCATCGAGAGCGATCCGGCGCTGAGCCGGGCTCTGCTGCCGATGCTGCATGCGCGCCAGATGCTGTTCGAGACCTTCATGGAGCTGGACCGGCGCGTGAGGAAGGCGGCTCACGAAGACGAGGTCTGCACCCGGTTCATGGGCATCCCCGGCGTCGGCGAGATCACCGCCCTGAGCTTTAAGGCCGCCGTCGACGATCCCGCCCGCTTCAAGAGCTCGCGCACCGTCGGCGCGCACTTCGGACTGACGCCCAGACGCTTCCAGTCCGGCGAGAAGGACAATCCCGGCCGGATCTCCCACGCCGGCGACTCCGACGTGCGCGCCACCCTCTACGCCGCCGCCAACGCCATGCTCATGCGCTCGATCGCGTGGTCCAGCTTGAAGGCCTGGGGCATGCGGCTGATGAAAACCAAGGGGCGCCGGCGCGCCATCGTCGCGGTGGCCCGCAAGCTTGCTGTCGTCCTGCACCGCATGTGGGCCGACGGCACTGAGTTCCGGCACGGATCGGAGGCGGCGGCATGACCTGACCTACCGCACCACAATCCGATCCTGGCCGGATCGTCCCACGCGGACGACGGGATGGATGAAGCCGAAAATGTCTGCTGCGCTTCGAGCGCGACCAATAGCGAGGCTCTCCAGACCCTGATCCCATGCATGCGTGCAGCGGCTCCGCTCGCAAGGAGCCACCCAGACTGCGAAGAGAAGCGTGACCCGCGTGATCGATCAGGCCGACGATCAAAACCAGCTTGACCCCCATGCCCGATTAGAGAAGCAGCCATTTGAAATCGGAGTCGATGGCGAAGTTGGTGACGGCCATGCCGCCGATCGATACCAGCCCCGAGACGGCCGCGACCATCGTCGCCCCGGGCCGGGCGGACCGGAAAGTCGTCATCGCGACATGGACGGTCAGCAGACCGGTGGCGAGCATATAGCCCCCCAGCACGCCGAAGACGCGCCGGAGCCACGGGGCCAGCCGGGGCAGGATGTCCTGGATCTGCGCCACGGTGGACCCCATGTATCTGGCGTCTTCAGGCAGCAGCGCCGGTCGCAGGAAGACGAACCAGAGTCCCATGCCGATGAGGATCATTCCCCCCAGGGCGAGCGCACCCGTCGCGAGCGTGCGCAACGTCATCCCGGTCACGGAAGCCGTTCGTCCCGGTGATCGGGCGAGGCTTGACGGTCACCCAGCTCGATCAGATCCGTCTGACCAAAGGATCGGCTGTAGTCCAGAAGCGAGACGATGGTGGGGCGCAGGCGAACGACCGCCACACCCTCCAACACCCCAGCCGGCGCGGGAGGCCCCGGTCGGGGAAACTTCTTCAGAACCAGTCCAGCCACGTTCAACAGCTCCCCGGGGTCCGTAACCCGCTGCGCCACCGCCGCGAGCGAGATCGCCTGGATGGGTTTCGACGTCTCATGCTCGGGGGTGACGGTCGCGGACACCCGGGAGTCCCGGGCGATGTTTTCCAGCTTCTGCGAGTGAAAAGTCGTCCCGAAATAGAGGTCGAGGTCGTCGTTCACGAAACTCACGACCGTCGCCTGCGGCCAGCCGTCCTCACGGACCGTCGCCACGGTCAGGGTGTCTGCCCGGCCGAGAATGGAGAGGATCAACTTCCTCTGTTCAAGGTCCAACTCAAATCCTCCAAACTGCAAGGGGCGTCGGACCGCGAAGGCAGAGGGTGTCGGGACACCGCCGCACCGCCCTCAAGAGTTCAACCGGGATGGCGCTCAAGCCAGGATTCGAGTTCCGCGATTTCCCGTGTCTGCGCGTCAATGACCGCCTGAGCCATGCGGCGGGCTTCAGCATCGGTGGCATCACTGCCCAGCAGAGCCTGCGACATCGCGATGGCCCCGCGATAGTGGGCGATCATCTTCCGGGCCCACGTGCGCTGTGTGTTCACGTCGGTCGCCATCATCATGGCGCGGTGCATGCCCATCTCGGCCTCGGAAAAGACGGTCCGAGGCATGTTCATCCCCGGCGGCATCGCATGATCCTGGCCCATCATGCCACCACCGGAGGCGGCTTGCGGCATGCCCATGCCCGGCGGCATCGCGTGACCCTGGTTCATCATGCCGCTGCTCGAGGCTGGCTGTGGCATGTTCATGCCGGCCATCGGCCGATCCGGCATCGCCATATCGGCGTCTGACGCGGTGGCGGCGCACCCGGCGGCGCCGAGCAGCGAAAGGATCGACAAGGCGATGGCCGTTCGCCTGACCGAGCGTTCTGTGACGTTGAACATGGCGGTGGGTCCTTTGGATCGAGCCGCCAGCCAAATGGACGTGACGTCCGGACCGCGGCGACTGTCATTTCAACGAACACCGGCGCCGTTGGTTCAGTTCGCCACGCGAGGCGCGCCTGGACTATCAGCGGGGTCGGCGCGCTGGCCCAGCATCCGGGGCAAAACGAGGCTGAGCACCACGCCCAAACCGGTCACCGCGGCCATGACGAGGAATGACGCATCGGGCAACCAGGCGAGATCGTACAACAGCCCTCCCGCCGCCGAACCCACGGCTGCCCCCAGGCTTGCAGCGGCCGTCTGCTTTCCGAGTTGCGCACCCTGCGCCTGGCCGGCCTTGCTGGAGGTCCAGTAGGTCAGGATCGGCGCCAGGATGCCGGCGCTGGCCGCCACTGCGCCGATCACCGCAAGCATCAGGTTGAAATCGGTGGCGCGCGGCAGCAGAAACAGCCCGATCCCCAGGACAGCCAGCGCCGGCGCGATCAGCCAGCGGGTCGTCGAGGGTTTGACCCAGGGCGAAAACACCAGGGCCTGCACCACGAGCATGACCAGGCTGCACTCCGTGAACATCAGGGCGATCTGGGTGGGGGTCATGCCCAGTTCCTGTTTCCCGCGCAGCGCCAGCCCGACCTCGAACACACCGACTCCGGCGGCGACGATGAACCCCAGGATCAGGAGATTGGGGATCAGCCATCGGCTTGTCGGCGATACGGTGGGATCCGGACTGGCGAGCCGACCCTGGCGCCGGGTTCGCGGCAGGGCGAAGACGGCGGCGCCGGCGATGGCAAACGCCAGAACGGCCGTCGCGGCCAGCGGAAACGTCAACGACGCCATCGGATCGGCGGTCGCGACCATGTCGGCGCCGGCGCGAGCGATGAAGACGCCCAGCATGGGTCCCAGTAGAAATCCCGAAATGCCCGCCAGGCTGACGAAGGTCAGGCGGCGCGCCCGCGCCTCTTCGGTCGCCGCCAGATCTCCGATGGCGGCCAGCGCCACCGGCGTGACGGCTGCGGCGAACAGGCCGCTCAGGACGCGCTCCGCGTAGACGGCGAAGAGGCTCTCGACGAAGGCGAAGACCAGCATGGTGGCGCCGAAGCCGATCAGGCCGATCAGCAGGACGACACGGCGTCCATACCTGTCGGACAGGCGTCCCCACATGGGGGCGAAGAGAAACAGCGACAGCATGTAAAGGCCGGTCAGCAAGCCTGTCGCCCGGGAGATTTGTCCTGCCTCAGCCCCCCCGCCAAGCAGGCGTTCAATCAGGAAGGGCAGCAGGGGCAGGACGACTCCGAAGCCCATCGACACCGTGAAGGCTGACGCCATCAACACGGCCATCGCCGCGGAAGAGAGGTTTGATTGAGCGCGGCGTTTCACGCCGCCGCCTCCCCGCGAGACGGCTTCGCCCCGGCGGCTGCGCTCCCGGCATGCCCTCGATGCGCCTCGGCCGCCGCGGGTTCGACCGGCTCGGGGGCGCCTTCGGCCGGCGCCGGGTGGTCCTGGCAAACATGTTTGGGCAGGGCCCCTCCGGCGCAGTGAAAGCCGCAGGCCTCGATCGCGGCCCTGATATCAGACAGGCTGGTCCTGGCCGCGTCATAGGCGACCGTCGTGGAGCCCGAAACCGGGTTCACCGATACGCGGCCGACACCGTCGATGCGGCGCAGTTGTCGCTCTATCCCGCGCGCTCCAAGGACGGAAAACAGATTGCCGACGTCGAGTGTGCGGGTGGTCATGGCTGCTTTCTGACTGGTGACGGGACGTCCGAAGGACACCCCGCTCGATTATCTTCCCCCTCCCTGACGGCGACGACCCGGATATCGTTACAAACCTGCTCGGACAGCGGCGACTCCGACGTTCAGACCCGGTTCCCGGCGAACAGGTCGTTGTCGATCCCCATGGCCAAATCCGTCGCGGCGATCGACCGGCGGCCCGATGTCTCGCGTCCGTCTAGAGCCCTTATGGCGTCGATGGTCTCCGGCACGACGATCGCCTGATTGTCGACCATATAGGCGTAGAAGAGTTCATCGCCCTGCACCGTGAGCATGTCGGCCCAAAGCGCCACCTCGTAAAGGTCGCCGCGGGATCGGCCCCGATCCGCCATCAGCTCCTTGACGGCGTTGAGGGCGTCCAGACCATACGCGTCCTTCATCAGCAGGATGCGTGACGAGGATCGGAAGGCGTCGAGCACCTCCTCCTTGTCCGCCGGTCGGGTCATCTGGACCGACCAGTAGTGCAGGTGGGCGATCGTCTCCGGCACCTTGACCGCCATGGTCACCACATCGAGGTCCGGATCGACGGTTTGGGCGTCGGGACCCTGGTGACTGGGGATTTCGGGCTCGGGAACGAGGGTGTTCATGATGCCGCCCTTGTGGCTTTCCCACGGATCGGTCGCGCGTCGAAGCAGGGTGCCCCGGGCCCGCTGAAGCAGCCCGGCGCGCTTCAAAGCGCTCAGAGTGCGCACCGTCGCGGTGGTGTTGCACGACACGACCCGGGTCGCCTGACGGCCGACCGCCGTCTCGAAACTGGCCTCCGCGACGAAAGAGTGTCCCGTCACGGCGTGCTTCTCTCCCCCCTGAAGGATGAACTTCAGGCTCCGGGCCCGGTAGAGGGGAACGTTGTCCGCCGCCACGTGCTTGGGCGTGCAGTCAATGATGACATCGACCTCGCCCAACAGATCGTCCAGCTGACCGGCCGTTCGGCGTCCTGCGGCCCGGAGTTCGTCAAATGCCTTGGGCGTGGCGGCAAAGAGCGGCACGCCCTTTGTCTGAAGGACCCGGGTGCGCCAGTCCGTCGCGACGTCGGCCACGCCGATCAGGGTCATGTCCTTCTGAGCCTTGACCGCATCGGCGACGCGTTTGCCGATGACGCCATATCCGTTCACGGCGACCCGTATTGGTTTGATCATAAGGAACTCTCGCTTGGGAGACATAGAACAGGCGATGCACGGCCGGCGCGTTGATCCGGATCAAGGTTCGGCGCGCCGATGCATGTCATTCTGGACGGATGGCGGATGAAGCGGAAGCCCTACACGAATGACCGCAAAAGCCGGATCGTGGGCGGATCGCAGCGAATGCTGACTGCGGGCATCTTCGACGTGGATGGGGTCCTGCTCGCATCGCCTCACGAGCGAGCGTGGCGCGACGCGCTCGGCAGCTTCGCTGAACGCGAGCGCTTCACGACGGCGATGTATCAGTCCCAGGTCGCGGGCAAGCCGCGTCTCGACGGCGCCCGTTCCGCCCTTGAGGCCCTGGGCGTGAGCAAGGCTGAACGCCACGCGGCCATTTACGCCGAACGAAAGCAGGCACGGCTTGAAACGCTGATCCAGACCGGCGCGGTCGCAGCCTTCCCGGACGCCCTGCGTTTCGTCGAGGCGGTCGCGGCTCTCGGCTGGCCCATGGCGGCCGCTTCATCGTCCAGGAACGCCACCGACATGATGCGGCCGATCATCCTCAGCACCGGCCAGAGCCTGCTCGACATCTTCCGCGTCAATGTCTCCGGTCGCGATCTGAAGCGCGGCAAGCCGGACCCGGAGCTTTTCCTGATCGCGGCCGCAGAGCTCGGTGTTTCGCCGGCGCAGTGCTTCGTGGCCGAGGACGCGCCTGCGGGCATTCAGGCGGCCCGCGCCGGCGGCATGGCGGCGCTCGGCGTCGCCCGGCTGGGCGACGCGGACCAACTGTGGGCGGCGGGATCGGACCTGGTCGTCAAAACCCTGGACGACGTCGCGGTGGTCGATCTCGCGCTGGGCCGTCTCAAGGCTCGGACACCGTGAAGGAACCCAGGACCATGAAACAGGCGCTGGAGCCGACGGCGGATGCCGCATGGGTCCTGAACGACGATGGCTGCGATCCGCTCCGCGAGAGCGATCGCGAAACCCGCTTCACGGTCAGCAACGGTTTTCTCGGGGCCCGGGCCTCCCACGCCGTCAATCGATCGTTCCGGCGCCTCGTTTCGCCGAACTCCTATGTCGCCGGGCTGTTCGATACGCCGGACACGGACCGGCCGGTCCCGGAAAGGGTTTTCGCTCCAGACTGGTTGGACGTCCGCATCGGCCTGGCGGGAGGACCGCTTGTCCACCACTTCGGACAAGGGCCCTCACACCCACTGACGCTCGACATGAGGCGCGGCCTGGCGCTCGCCGAATGTCGCCTGGTGGAAGGAACAGCCGTGAGCGTCCGACTGGGTCTCCTGCGCTTCGTCTCGCTGAGCCGGCGGTCGCTCGGCCTGCAGTTGCTGCATCTGGAGGTCGATCAGGGCGCGACTGACATCACACTGGAAGCTTCTTTCGAAGGCGGCGATCACGACCTCATTTCCGAACGCCTCGAGACCGAATTCGGCCTGTGGCGCACTCATCACTCCGGCAAACGTCTCGCCATGGCGGCAGCCGCGGCCTTGCGGATCGACGGTCAGGATCTGCCGCCGACGGCGCTCGCCCCGCTCAAATGGTCGTGGACCTGGCGCGCCCGCCCGGGGCAAGTCGTCTGTCTCGAGCGGATCGTGACGGTGGCGCGAAGCGACGGTCCCGATCAGGATCCTGGCGCGATTGTACGGAAAGAACTTTCGGACGCCCGACGGTCAGGCTGGCGAAGCGTGATGGAGCAACACGAAACGGCATGGGCAAATCGTTGGTCGTGCAGCGACGTCGAGGTTGAAGGCGACGCCGCGGCGCAGAAGGCGATTCGGTTTGCGGTCTACCACCTCAACAGCGCCGCCAACCCGGACGACCCGCGTGTCTCGATCGGCGCTCGGGGCCTGACCGGCGCCGACTATCGCGGGCATGTCTTCTGGGACACCGAAATCTTCCTGCTGCCCTTCTATATCCTGACCTGGCCCGAAGCAGCCCGGTCCTTGCTGATGTACCGTTTCCACACGCTGGACGGCGCGAGAGCGAAGGCGGCTGACCGGGGCTGGCGAGGCGCCTTTTACGCCTGGGAGTCCACCGACACCGGCCTGGAGGCGACACCTGAGCAGGCCGTCGGTCCGGACCGGCAGATCATCGACATCCTCACCGGCGCCCAGGAGCAACACATCAGCGCCGACGTCGCCTATGCCGTCTGGCAATACTGGCAGGCGACGGGCGACGACGAATTCCTGGTCGCGGCCGGCGCGGAAATCCTTCTCGAAACCGGACGCTTCTGGGCCAGTCGGGCCCAGCCCGAGGCGGACGGCTTGCATCACATCCGCGGCGTCATCGGCCCCGACGAGTATCACGAGGCCATCGACGACAACGCCTTCACCAACGTCATGGCCCGCTGGAACATTCGTCGGGCGCTCGAGGTCGCGGCCATGCTGCGCGAGCGGTGGCCCGCAGAATGGACCATTCTCTCCCGGCGCCTCGACCTGGATGAGGCCGACCTCGGGCACTGGACCGGCGTCGCCGAGACGATGGCGACCGGCCTGGATCCGGACACGGGCCTGTTCGAGCAGTTCACGGGCTATTTCGATCTCGAAGACGTGGACCTGGCGGCCTATTCGGGCCGTTCCGTTCCGATGGACGTGGTGCTCGGCCGCGAGCGAACCCAGCGGTCCCAGGTCATCAAACAGGCCGATGTCGTCGCCCTGCTGGCCCTGTTGCCCGAAGAGTTTGCAGGCGAAACCGGAGCGACCAACTTCCGGTACTACGAGCCCCGTTGCGGTCACGGCAGCTCATTGAGCACCGCCATGCACGGGCTCGTCGCCGCCCGTCTGGGCGATGTCGAGATGGCGCTGGACTATTTCCACAGAACCGCGGCGATCGATCTCGCCGACACCAAGGTGGCGATCGGCGGTGGTATTCATATCGCGGCGCAGGGCGGCCTGTGGCTGATGACGGTCTTTGGGTTCGCCGGGCTGTCGCTGCGAAGCGACGGCATCGGCCTCGCCCCCCATTTGCCGGCGAGTTGGCTCAGCCTGGGCTTCGGCCTCCAGTGGCGAGGCCGAAGCCTCGCGGTCAGGATCGACCAGACCAATCAGAAACTCGACGTCTCGCTGGAATCCGGACAGCCGATGATCATCACCATCTATGGACAACCGCACAGTCTCAGCCTCGACCAGGCCCTTGTCACAGACATCAAGCGACCGGGCCAAAGTGATGATCGTTCGCGGTAACCATCGGCCAAGGCGATATGGATCAATGCGAGGACGCGCGGACTGGCCCTCCTGGCGTGGTCCTCACCGCGCCGCCTCCCTGAACGGCTGCCGGCCGGCTAAGGTCTCGAATGGTTCTGGACGTCCTGAAGATAGGCGATCAGATCCGTAATCTGGTCGCCCTCCAGGGTGATTTCCGGCATCTTAGGATGTCCGTTGGTTAGGCCCTCGGCGAAGGCTTCCTGAAGATCCGTCACGGGATAACGGGTTCCGAGATGACGCAGCGGGGGCGCGGCCGCCACCGGGCTTTCGCCGGTCGGCCCGACGGAATGGCACGCCGCGCACCGGCTCTGCACGAGCGCTCGCCCCCGCGCCGCCGAGGCGAGGTCCACAGCCGGTTTGGGATAGTATTTCGCCGCGTCAGCCGTGCCAGCAGCTTCGCGATATTCGGGACCAGCTGTGCATCCCATCAGCATCAACACGGCAGCAATCGCGATCAACCTCAAGACGCTCTCCATACCGCACATTCGACCAGCCTGATCCTCGACGAAGCGCCCGGCATTGATTTCGATCAATGTCATCGTGGCGCACCCGTTGGACCTTCGATGCTTGTCGGGAGCGGAAACTCCGTGAAAAAATGTCGTCCTCGCTGGCGCGCAAACCCCGCCTTCCGTCCAGGACTCACCTGACCCCGAAGACCTGGTGAGGGCCTTGGTAGAGCGAGGCTTCTACGTCTTCCGTCGGCTCAATGCTCAGCACGCCGGCAAGCATGCTCCGCATGCCGGCAAGGGTGAAAAGATCGTCGCCTCCACAACGCAGGACGTTGCATGGGGCAGACGAGCCGAACCGGTTCCGCCATTTGAGCTGGGCACAACATCGGTGGCCGGCCCGGCGCCATCCTCCAACCTGATCGATGGACCGTCCTCATCGCATGACGCTCTGAGGATCAATGGGGGTAGATCGCCGTCACCTCTCCCGCTCCGTCCCGTACTGTCAGATCGAACTGGATGCGATCACCGACGGCGGCCTCCCGCAACACAGCCGGCGAAGCCTTGAACGTCATGGTCATCGCGGGCCAGCCGATTGAACGGATGGCCTCGTGGTTGATGGTGATCGTCGCCGCCGCCGGGTCCACGGCTGTGATGACGCCCGCGCCGTCTGCGGTCGTGGCGTCGGCGGCCGGGGACGTCGAGGCGCCATCCGCGCCAACCGTCGGTGATCCGGGCTGGGCCATCGGGATCGCCGGGCTTTCGGGTTCCGCCTGCTGACCGCAGGCGGCCAGAACAGCGGCAATACCGGTCAGCAGGATTATACGGCGCTTCATTGTGTGTCTCCTCGAAGGACGGGGGTCGAACGGAACCTGCGACGTCTCAGCAGCAGATAGCCCGCGGGGATAACGAGCATCGACAGCAAAGGCGCCGTGATCATGCCGCCTATAACGGGCGCGGCGATCCGGCTCATGATCTCCGAGCCGGCGCCGTGGCCGATCAGGATCGGGAACAGGCCCGCCAGGATCACGGCCACGGTCATCGCCTTGGGCCGAACCCTGAGCAGAGCGCCTTCCCGGACCGCTTCCTCGACCTGCAGGGCGTCCGGGTCGGGGCCGCGATCCCTGAGCGCATGCTTGAGGTAGATCAGCATCACGACGCCGAACTCGGCCGACAGGCCGGCCAGGGCGATGAACCCCACCCCGGTCGCGACCGACTGATTGAAGCCGAGCAGGTAGAGCATCCATACGCCCCCGGTCAGGGCGAAGGGCAGCGTGGCCATGATCAGGGCGGCTTCGTCGAACCGGCCGAAGGTCAGGTAGAGCAGCAGGAAGATGATCGCGAGCGTCGCCGGCACTACGATCTTCAGGCGGTTGGCGGCGCGCTCGAGATATTCGAACTGGCCGGAGTAGGCGATGCTCACCCCGGGACCGAGATCGACCTCCGCAGCGACCGCCCGCCGCAGGTCCCCCACCACCGACGCCAGATCCCGGCCTCGCACGTCGATATAGACCCAGGTTGAAGGCCGTCCGTTCTCGGACTTGAGCATCGGCGGCCCGTCGGCGATACGGATGTCGGCCACCGCGCCCAGGGTGATCTGCTGGCCCGCCGGGGTCAGGACCGGAAGATTCCGCAGCTGTTCGGGATTGTCGCGCAGTTCGCGGGGATAGCGGACGCTGATCGGATAGCGCGCCACCCCCTCAATGGTTTGACCGATGGTCTCGCCGCCGATGGCGCCGCCGACGATCGACTGGACATCGGCGATGGTGAGCCCGTAGCGGCCGGCGGCGGCGCGATCGATGTCGACATCCACATACCGGCCGCCGGTCAGGCGCTCCGCGATCGCCGAGCTCACCCCCGGCACATCCCCCGCGACCTCGGCGACGCGGCCGGCGATGCGGTCGATCACGGCCAGATCGGCCCCGGAGACCTTGACGCCGATGGGGCTCTTGATGCCGGTCGCCAGCATGTCGATGCGGTTGCGGATTGGCGGCACCCAGACGTTGGCCAGGCCCGGAACCTGAACCGCGCGGTCGAGCTCCTCGACCAGCTTCTCCGGCGTCATGCCGGGGCGCCACTGGTCGCGCGGCTTGAACTGGATCGTGGTTTCGAACATCTCCAGCGGCGCTGGGTCGGTGGCGGATTCCGCCCTGCCCGCCTTGCCGAACACGGTGGCGACCTCGGGAATGGTGCGGATCATACGGTCTGTCCTCTGCAGCAGCGCTGACGCCGCCGCCGCCGACAGACCCGGCTGGGCGGACGGCATATAGAGCAGATCGCCCTCGTCCATGGCGGGCATGAACTCGCCACCGATCTGGCTGAGCGGCCAGGCCGTGGTGGCGAACGCGATGACAGCGATCGCCAGGGTCGTCCGCGGTCGCCGCAGCACCCAGTCGAGCGGGCCGCGATAGACGTGCGTCAGCCATCGGTTGACGGGATTGGACTGCTCCGCGGGGATGCGCCCCCTGATGAGATAGCCCATCAGGACCGGCACCAGGGTGACCGAAAGAATGGCCGCCGCCGCCATGGCGTAGCTCTTGGTGAAGGCCAGCGGCGCGAACAGCCGACCCTCCTGGGCCTGCAGGCTGAACACCGGAATGAACGACAGGGTGATGATCACCAGGCTGAGGAACAGGGCCGGACCGACTTCCGCCGCTGCGTCGGTGATCACCTTCCAGCGGGCCTCTCCCGCGAGTGTTTCGTCGGGGTGCTCATGCTCCCATTGCTCGATATGCTTGTGGGCGTTCTCGATCATGACCACGGCGGCGTCGACCATGGCGCCCACGGCGATGGCGATGCCGCCCAGCGACATGATGTTGGCGTTCACCCCCTGCAGGTTCATGACCAGAAAGGCGGCGAGCACGCCGAGCGGCAAGGTCAGGATGGCCACCAGGGCGGACCGGGCGTGCCACAGGAACAGACCGCAGACGAGGGCGACGACGATGAACTCCTCGATCAGCTTTGTGCTGAGATTGGCGATGGCGCGGTCGATGAGCTGCGAGCGGTCATAGGTCGTCACCACCTCGACCCCGGGAGGCAATCCGGCCTTCAGGGTCTCGAGCCGGTCGGCGACGGCGGCGATGGTGGCCCGGGCGTCGCCGCCCGAGCGCAGGATGACCACTCCCCCGGCCACCTCGCCCTCGCCGTTCAGCTCGGCGATCCCGCGCCGCATCTCGGGACCGACCTGAACCGTGGCGACGTCGCCGAGGGTGACGGGCACGCCGCCCGCCGCCGTGCGGACGGGGACGGCACGGAAGTCATCGAGACTGGTCAGATAGCCGTTGGCTCTGACCATATATTCGGCTTCGGCCAGCTCCAGCACCGACCCGCCGGTCTCCGAGTTGGCGCGCCCGATCGCCTCGACCACGGCCTGGTGGGTGACGCCATAGGCGGCCAGCCGGACGGGGTCGAGCACCACCTGATACTGCCGGACCATGCCGCCGATGCTGGCCACCTCGGCCACGCCTGGAACGGTTTTCAGCTCATATCGGAGGAACCAGTCCTGCAGGCTTCTCAACTGGGCCAGGTCGTGGCGGCCGGAGCGGTCGACGAGGGCGTATTCATAGACCCAGCCGACGCCGGTGGCGTCCGGACCCAGGGCGGGACGGGCGCTCTCGGGGAGGCGGGCCTGCACCTGGTTCAGGTATTCGAGAACGCGCGACCGCGCCCAGTAGAGGTCGGTCCCCTCGTCGAACAGGACGTAGACGAAGCTGTCGCCGAAGAAGGAGTAGCCGCGCACCGTGCGCGCGCCGGGCACCGACAGCATGGTGGTGGCCAGCGGATAGGTGACCTGGTTCTCGACGATCTGCGGGGCCTGGCCGGGATAGCTGGTGCGAATGATGACCTGAACGTCGGACAGATCCGGCAGGGCGTCGACCGGGGTCGTCCGCACCGCCCAGAGGCCCGCCGCCGCCAGGGCGACGGCGGCCATGAGCACAAGAAAGCGAGCGCGAACGGAGGCGCGAATGAGGGCGGCGATCATTGCGCGGCTCCACCGTGGCCGGCGTGCCCGTTCACCGCGGCCGGCGCAGGGGGCGTGGCGGGTGAAGCCGGAGGCACAGCCGGGCGCTCGCCCGAAATCGCCCGGGCCGCCATCCCGGACAGGCTGGCTTCGGAATCGATCAGGAACTGACCGGAGGCCACGAGGCGTTCGCCCTCCGCCAGCCCGGCCACGACCTCGGTCATCCCGCCGGATTCCCGTCCGGTCCGGACCTCGGCCGGCTGGTAGCGCCCCTCGGGCAGGGCCAGCATGACGAGGGTTCTTTCGCCCGTTCGGATCACGGCCTCGGACGGAACCACCAGCACCTCTCCGCCGCCGCCGCCGAAGGTGATCTGCCCGTACATGCCGGGCCGCAGGCGTCCCGCGCGATTGGCCATCTCGATGCGCGCCGTGAGCGTGCGGCTGTCCCCGGAAACCTCGGGCAGCAGCGCCGTCAGACGTCCGCTGAACCGCTCGCCGGGGAAGGCCGAGAGCGCGACCTCGACGGATTGGCCAAGGCGCAGCCGGCCCGCCTGGAGCTCGGGTATGGCGGCATTCAGCCAGACCGTCGACAGTCCGCTGATCTCGGCCAGGGTCATGCCCGGGGTGACGCTCATCCCGGCCCGAACGCCCAGGGTGCGGATGGCGCCGGCGGACGGACTGACGATGGTCACCGTGGTCCTCGGCCGTCCGGTCCGTTCGACCTGGACGATCAACGCCTCGGACATCCCGAGCAACAGGAGCCGCCGCCGGGCCGCCTCGATCAGGGCCGCGTCACCCGTCCGGCGGACGGCCAGATACTCGCCCTGGGCCCCCGCCCACTCCGGGATGAGCAGGTCGACCAGGGGGGCGCCGGCGGCGATCACGTCCCCGGGCGCGCGGCTGTAGACTCGCTGGACGAAACCGGCGGCGCGGGCCTGGACGATGGCCACGTCGCGCTGGTTGTAGTCGATGACAGCGGAGGCGTTGAGATCGCCCTCCAGCGACGCCCGGCGCACCGTCGCCAGACGCATGCCGAGATTCTGGGCCAGGGAGGGATCGATGCGCACGCCGGGCGCGCCGTCCGCCTCGTCGGCGTATTTCGGGATCAGCTCCATGTTCATCGAGGAGCGGCCCGGACCCGGGTAGCGTTCATTGGGCAGCATCGGATCGTACCAGTAGAGAATCTCGCGCTCCGCGGATGCGGTCTGGCCGGCGGCGGCCCCATTCGCGCGCTCCAGCATGGGGCGGCCGATCAGGCCGGCCGCGAGGCCCACGCCGAGGACCAGGACAGCGCCCGCGACGAGCGCGACGCGAGGGTTGGAACCGGTCATTGGTCGTCGCTCCTGTAGGCGAGGGTGATGCGGACGGTGTCGCGAGCGACGGCGGCTTCGCGGTCGAGGGCTTCCAGACGCGCGTCGGCCAGGGCGGTGAAGGCGTTCAGGACATCCGCCAGGCCCGCCCGCCCGGCGGCGTAGCTGGCGGTTTCCAGATCGGCCTGCTGGCGGGCGGCCGGGACGATGACATCGCGCGACCGGACCCACTGGTCGCGGCGGGCGGCGAGATCGGCGAGGTCGGCGTCCAGGGAGGCGCGCAGTTCGCGCGCCGCGGCCTCGCGCTCCAGCCGGACGCCCAGGGCGTCGGCCGAGCGGGCGGCGATCAGCGGCTCCTGGCGCTGATTGGCGAAGAGCGGCAAACGGACGCTGGCGCCCACCGACAGCATGTCTCCGAACATCGGATCGCGGCGACCGTAGCTGACCTCGAAGGCCCAATCGGGCCGTCGCCCCGATCGGGCGAGGGCGACCTCGGCATCGGCGCGGCTTCCAGCCGCCCGCCAGGCCTGCAGGGTCGGAAGGCGCTCAAGACCCGCCCTCAGACCGGTCGGGTCGATCTCGAGGTCGGGAGCCGGCCCGCTCGCCGCCGGGTCCGCGTCGCCCGTCCAGCGCGTCAGTTCGGCGCGCGCCCTCGCCACATCGGCCATGAGCCTGCTGTGCCTGTCCTGCAGGGCGGCCCGCAGCACGACGGGGGTCAGGGCGCCGGCCGGCCGGTCCGTTCCGGCGGCCACGCCCGCGGGGGCGGCCTCCCAGAGCGGCTCCAGCGCCGACAGCACCTCCTCGAGCGTCGCGAGCCGGCGCCCGGCGTAGTGCAGATCGAGCCAGGCCACGCCGGCGGCCACCCGCGCCTCGCGGCGCGCGATCGCGTCGGCGGCGGCGGCCACGTCGATGTCGGCCTCCGCCATGGCGCGTTCCGCCCGTCGCCGGGCGCGGCTGGGGACCTCCTGCATGAGGCCGATGCGGGCCATGGTCATTTCGTCGTCGCCGAACCGCCCGGCCATGGGGCCCGAGACCGGCAGGTTGTCGATTCCGAACCGGAGCTGTGGATCCGGGAGCCGACCCGCGGCCGCCGAGGCCGCCGAGGCCGCCTCCACGCCGAGGGCGCTGGCCCGCAGCTGCGGAGCGGTGGTTGCGGCGAGCGCGAGGGCCTCGTCGAAAGTCATCGGCTCCGCCGCAGCGGGCATGCCAATGGCGGCGAACAAGCCGATGGCGGCCGCGGCGGCGGCCACCGTTCCCCTGGGGGCGATCCTGGCCAGCCGGAGTGATTTTCCGCGATCGGGATCGACCGCGGCGCTCGACATGTGACGGCCTGGAGCCGTCCGATAGCCGGAGTTCATGGGAATGTCCTCGAGCCCCGCGTCGATCACCTTGGTGCGACGCGGGATGCTAGTCGTTCGATCACCGCCCACGCGTGCGCGGGCCATGGTCAGCGAAGTCGGGCTATGCCGGAGTCTTGGGAGGGTCACCCAGGGGCGTCGGCCGCTCCCCTGCACGGGTGTCGTCGGCGCTCAATGCGACCTGCTGGCGATGCGGCGGCGACGGCCGGGCCGTGACGCCCGCGTCGGACGGAAGAGGAACCGCGACTGCCGCGCAGGCAGCGAGACCCAGGCAGTGGGGCCCAGAGTCATCGCAGGGCGCCGGACCTTCGGCGCCTGCCTGCATCATCATTTCGGCGCAATCCGGCATGGCGGCCATGGCGTCTGCGGTCACGCCCGGCCGCTGGGGCGCGGCGAACGCCGACGCCTGGCCGATGGAGCCGGCCAGGGCGAGGGCGAACAAAAGCGTGCGAACGATACGCCACATGCCATCGACGTTCCGCTTCGCTCTCCGGCGTGTCAAGACGGCGAGCGCTCCGCTCAAACCCCGGCTTGACATTCCGAACGAGAGGGGTCTGCGGCCGTGCCGCAAGCTCGCCGGGGCGAGCCTCCGGGCGCCGATGAAGTGGGAACGAACCAGGTTCCACTGTCCGCGTCTCATTCGCCTCTCCCTTGCGAGATGTTCATCCCGGACCCTCGGTGGTCCCGGCGCCGGAATCGGACCGGCGGCGGCGGGCCGGCCCCGCTGCGTCAGGTTCCCGCAGCGCCGACGCCAGCAGCGGCGCCAGGGAGATGGCGTTGCTCGGATGCGGCACGCTGTCGGTGGACACCACCTGATCGGATATCCGGGCCAGTTCCTCGAAGGCGTTATCGGCGAACACAGCATGCACGACCACGCAGACCGGCGGCTTCAGGCCCTGCGCCTGCAGCCGTCGAGCAGCCTCGATCAGGGTCCGACCCGAGGAGGCGATGTCGTCGATCAGCACAGGCCGTCTGCCGGTCCAGGCGCCGAGATCGGGCAGAACGATCTCGACCTCGCGATCGCCCCGGCGGATCTTGCGCAACACGATGTGCGGGGCTCCCACCCTGGCGGCGACGGCCGCGACCCATTGTTCGCTCTCCTCATCCGGACCTATGATCAGGGCATCCGGAACCTCGGCCGCGATCCAGTCCGCCAGCACGGGCGCCGCATGCAGCGTCGCGGTCGGAATGGCGTACAGCGCCGCCAGATCCGGATAGCGGTGCAGATGGGGATCCACCGTGATCAGTCGGTCGAACGCCCCGGAGAGCAGACGCGCGAACGGACGGGAGGTGATCGCTTCCCCGGGCTTGAACCGCCGGTCCTGGCGCATATAGGCGAGGTAGGGCGCGACCAGGCTCACCCGCGCCGCGCCGAGATCCCGCGCCGCCTCGGCGGCGAACAGCAGGCTCAGAAAGCCCGGGTCCGGGCGGGCCAGGCTGCAGACCAGATCAACCGTCCGCCCCGCCATATCCGAGAGGTGACGGACGTAGCTCTCCCCGTCCGGAAAGCGCCGGGTTTCGAGACGGCCCAATTCGAACCCGCCGGCCGTGGCGAGCCGTTCGGCGAAGGCCTCATTTCCAGGCAGCGGCACGATCAGTCGCACGAGAACCTCCGATGGACCGGCGGACGGCCGGCAGGCTCTCCGACAGACGCAGGCGCGCGTGAAATCTTACGGCGGCGCCGGACTGATCGCGAAAGCGGGTGTCGGCGGGCGCGGAAGGATGCGGCTCCGGCGGTCGGAACCGCATGTCCGACGACGCTCAGGTCGGCCCCCCCGGCGATGGTGAGGCCGGCGTGACCGCCGTCACCACGTTCCGGGCCGCGCCCGCGGCATAGGCTTCGATGTTGCCAAGGGTGGTCTCGGTGATCCTGTCGACCGCCTCCTGGGTATTGTAGGCGATGTGGGGCGTGACCAGGACATTGGGCAGCCGAACCAGGGCGTGATCCGCCAGCAAGGCGCGCAGCCGGGCGGGGTCGACCTGGGCGTCCTGCCGGAAGATCTCCGCCTCATCGCCAAACGCCTGCTCCTCGGCGATGACGTCGAGGCCGGCGCCCGCGAGCCGGCCCGACGAGAGCGCGCGAAGAAGGGCGGCGGGATCGACGGCTCCGCCGCGCGCCGTGTTGATGAGCAGGGCGCCGGTCTTCATGAGTGCAAACTCCGGATCCGACAGGCGCAGGCCGGAGCCGCCCGGGGCGTGCAGCGAAATCACGTCCGAGGCGGCGAGAAGCTCCGGCAATGAAACAGCGTGGAAGTCGGGATCTTTTCGCGCTGCGGCGTCCGGAGACGGGTCGGACGCGAGCGTCCGCATGCCGAAGCCGCGCGCGATCTGGAGCACGCGGCGACCGATCCGGCCGGCGCCGATCACGCCGAGGGTCTTTCCCGTAAGCTCCACCCCGCGGAGGTCCCGCGCCCGGACATCGCCGCGGCGCACCCGCTCCGTCGCCTCCGGAATATGTCGGCACAAGGCCAGCAGCAGGGCGAAGGCGTGCTCGGCGACGGTATGATCGCCGTAGTCCGGCACATTGCAAACGGTGATCGCGGCCTCTCGGCAATAGGCGAGATCGACATGGTCGTATCCGGTCGATCGGGTGGCGATCAGCCGCAGCCGGGGCATGCGGGCCAGAACGGCGGCGCCGAGGTTCGAATGGACGAAGGGACTGATCACCTCCGCATCGGCGAAGCGGGCGACGTTGTCCGGGCGGAGTGGTTCCGGAGTGCAGGCCAGGGCATGGGGCCCGGCGAGGCGGGCGCAGGCGGCCGCCTCCCACTGCTCGGTTTCGAAAATCACGATCTTCATTTCGGGCCCTCCCGGTCCTACCAGCGGCGCCTGAAGACCAGCCAGGCGCTCAGGAACATAGCGCCGCTGATGGCCCCCAAGGCCAGCGCCTGCCGCCACAGTTCGGCCAGTCCCGCCCCCTTCAGGAACAGCCCCGATACAATCTCGACATAGTGGCGTTGGGGACTGGCCAGCGAGGCGGTTTGCAGCCACGGCGGCATGCTCTCGATGGGGGCGATGCTCCCGGACAGGAAGAGAAGCGGAAACAGGCCGAAGAAGCCCACGAGCATCGCCTGCTGCAGCGTCTGGGTGATGGCGCCCACAAAGGTGCCGAGCGAGACGGCGCTCAGCAGGTAGACGACCGTGAGAATAAGCAGGATGAACACGTCGCCCCGCATCGGCACGCCCATCAGCGTCATGATGACCAGGGCGGGAAACACCGCGCCGGTGCAGATCACCAGGGTCGGCGTGATCTTGGCGATGAACAATTCGTGGGCGCGGATCGGAGTAACCCGAAGTTGCTCGATCGTGCCTTCCTGCTTTTCCCGAACGATCGCGGCCGCCGGCAGGACCACGCCGAGCATCAGACCGGCCTGGGCCAGCATCGACAGGGCCATGAACCGGGTGTTGGTCAGGTCCGGATTGTACCAGACCCGCACTTCCGGCCGGACGGCGGCCCGCCGATCCCCGGCCGGACGCCGGCTCTCCACGAAGCGGGCGCTCTGTTCGATCACATAGGCGCGCGCGCGCGCCGCGACATTGCCGTTGGATCCGTCGACCACGACCCCGAACGACGCCGGGCGTCCGGCGGCCAGCCGGGCGCCCATGCGCGGCGGTATTTCGACGACCACGTCGAGCGCGCCGCGCCGCAGCCGGTCTTCCGCCTCGCGCAGGCTGGTGAACTGATCGGCGAGCACGAAATTGTCGCCCGTGGTCAATTCCTCGATCAGGGCGCGGCTGACGGCGGAGCGGTCGTGATCGACCACGGCCAGCTTGAGATGCTGGACGTCGAAACCCAGGGCCATGGTGCACATGACCAGTTCGGCCGTGTAGAGAAAGATCACCACGAACAGCATCACCGGGTCGCGCAGAAACTGGGCGAATTCCTTGGTGATCAATCCCGCGAGACGGCCGGACAGCATCAGGCGATCCTCTTGCGGAACCGCCAGGCGGCGAGCGCGAACACCGTCGCGGTATAGGCCGCCAACACGAGGACGTTGGGCCAGAGGTCCCCGAGCCCCGCGCCCCGCAGCACGACCCCGCGTGAGAACTCGAGAAAATAGCGCGTGGGCAGGGCTGAGGCGTAGGCCTGAAACGCCGGCGGCATGGTGAAAAGCGGATAGACGAAGCCGGAAAACAGGAAGGCCGGCATCAGGGTCACGATCAGGGCCGTCAACATGGCGGCCAGCTGGGTGCGCACGAGGGTGGAGACGAGCAGTCCGATGGAAACCGTGCAAAGAACGTAGAGAAGCCCCACGGCGAGGAGCAGCCCCACGCTTCCCCGTACGGGCACCTCGAACCAGACTACCCCGCCAAAGACGACGAGGAGAAGTTCCGCATAGGCGATCACGGCGTAGGGCAGCAGTTTGCCGGCGATGAACTCGCTCCCGGTCAGGGGCGAGGCGTAGATCTGGGCGATGGTGCCCAGCTCCTTTTCGCGCGCCACGGCCAGCGCCGTGAGCAACGGCGGAAAGGCCATGAGGATCACCGCGAACAGGCCCGGTACGATGAAGTTGCGGCTGCGCAGTTGCGGATTGTACCAGACGCGCACCTCGGGCCTGAGAGGAAGGCGCACCTCCTCCGGATAGGCGTGGAGGATGGCCCGGCCATAGGCCGACAGGATCGCCGCCGTGCTGGCGTAGGTGCCGTCGACCACGAACTGCACGGGCGCGTCCTCGCCGCGTCCAAGGCGGCCGGAGAAGCCCGGCGGGATGAACAGGGCCGCCCGGGCCGTCCCGCGCATCAGGGCGTGTTCGGCCGACCGTTCGTCCTCCGGCGCCGCCTGGAGGATGAAATATCCCGAGTTGAGAAACCGGGCCTGCAGCTCCCGGCTGGCGGCGGTCCGGTCATGGTCCACCACGATCAGCGGCGCCCGGTCGACATCCAGCGATATGCCGTAGACGAACAGGAACAGCATCATCAGGGGCATGAGCAGCGCCACCCCCATGGTGAAGCGGTCGCGCGAGATCTCCAGCACCTCCTTGCGGGCGAAGGCCAGAACGCGCCGCGCCTTCACGCCGCCCTCCCCTGCCCGGTGCGTTCTCGCTCGATGAAGCCGAGAAAGACCGCCTCGACATCGGGCGTCACGAGTCCAAGCTCGTCGGTCAGCCTCGTCAGCGGGCCCAGGGCGATGAGCCGGCCGTCCATCATCAGCCCCAGACGATCGCAGAACGCGGCCTCCTCCATGTAGTGGGTGGTGACGACGATCCCCACGCCGTCGGCGGCCAGGGCCGCGATCAGGCGCCAGAACCGGAATCTGGACAGGGGGTCGACCCCGGAGGTCGGCTCGTCGAGGAAGAGCACCCTGGGCCGGTGAACGATGGCGCAGGCCAGCGCCAGCCGCTGGCGCGTGGCCCCGGACAGGTCCCGCACCGCGCCCTCCCCCGCGTCCTCGAGACTGGCGCGCGCACTGGCCCAGGCGATTCGGCCGCGCAGTTCGGATCGGGGCACGCCATAGGCGCGCGCGAAGAATGTCAGGTTCTCGCGCGCGCTCAGGTCGGGGTAGAGGGAAAACCGCTGGGACATGTAGCCGATGCGCGCGCGCACCGCCTCGCTCTGGCGCGCCACGTCGAACCCCGCCACCTCGGCGGTCCCCTCCCCGGGCGAGAGCAGCCCGCACAGGATGCGGATCAGGGTGGTCTTGCCGGCGCCGTTGGGGCCGAGCAGGCCGAGGATCTCCCCCTCGGCGACCGTGATCGTCACATCGTCCACAGCCTTGAAATCCCCGAACCGAACGCTGACGCCGCGCGAGACGATCACGTCATTCCGGATGCGCGGCGGCGGCGGCTGCGGGGGCGCGGCGGAGGCCGCGCCAGGCGGCGCGGGCGGGGGCGCCGAGGCGAAGGTGAACACGTCCTCCATGGTGGGAACGGCGGCCTCCGCCACGGCCGCCTCGATCGGCGCCAGCCTCGACCCGTCCCGGACCTGCGCTCGCACTTCCCGGCCCGCGCGGCGCTGGAAGCTGATCACGCCGACGTCGGTCTCGAGCGCCGCCTCGATCCGGTCCAGGGCCGGACCGGTGATCCTGTAGACCTGCCCGGCCACGTCGCGTCGCAACTCCTGCGGGGCTCCAAGCGCGAGGGGCTTTCCATCCCGCAGAAGCAGGACGCGGTCGCAGGCGTCGGCCTCGTCCATGTAGGAGGTCGCGAACACGATCGTCCGGCCCTCGGTTCGCGCCCGGTCGAGGATTCGCCACAGCTCCCGTCTCGACAGCGGGTCCACACCCAGGCTGGGCTCGTCGAGGATGAGCAGCGGGGGCTCGTGCATGAGGTTGGCGCACAGGGCCAGCTTCTTGCGCATGCCCCCCGACAGTTGTCCCTCGCGGCGGTGCTGAAATCGGTCCAGCCCGGCCATGCGGAGCAGCTCGGCGCCGCGCACGGCCCGGTCCGGTCCGGTGACGTCGCGGATGTCCGCCGCGAAGGCCAGGTTTTCGGCGACGGTGAGGCGATCGTACAGGGAGAAGCCCTGCGACATGTAGCCGACCCGCGCCTGCACCCCGGCCGGATCGCGCCGGACGTCGCGCCCCAGAACCTGGCATGTCCCCGCGCTCGGGCGCAGGATGGCGGCCAGCATCTGCAGCAGGGTGGATTTGCCCGCTCCGTCGGGGCCGACCACGCCGAACACCTGCCCGGCGTGGACGTCGAGGTCGATGTTCTCCAGCACGCTACGGGCGCCGTATCGGCGCCCCAGTCCGCGGGCCTCGACGACAGCCTCGGCCATCCCCCTACTCCGGCACGGCGAGACGGTCGGGCCAGCCGGCGGAGGCGTCCCACAGAATCCATGCATCGGCCGGCATGCCGGGCTTGAGCAGCCCGTCCGGATTTTCAGCCTCCAGAGTGACCCCGTAGACGGTCCGGCCCCGTTCGTCCTGCATGTGAATGTCGCGGGGGGTGAACTGGGCCTGGGCGTCGACCCGGGCCACGCGCGCCGGGAAATCCCGGCCGGGAAAGACGTCAACCCGCAGCCTGGCGGGAGCCCCCAGGCGGACCTTGCCCAGGTCCGGCTCCCGAACGAAGACACGCAGCCTCACCCGCGACAGGTTGGCCAGCACCACCACGGGCTGGCCGGCGACGATCACTTCGCCGGGCTCGGCGAGACGCTCCAGCACCGCCCCCGATATCGGCGAGGCGATATGGGTCCTGACCAGCTGCGATCGGCCCAGGGCCAGGGTCTGGGACGCCGCCTCGGCCTGGGCGACGGCCTCGCCGCGACGCGCCTCAAGCAGGCTGATCTGATCCACGGCGGCCTGATGGGCGTTGCGGACAACGTCGAGGCGTTGGGCCGTGACATAGCCCTCACGCGCGAGCGCCTCATAGCGCGACAGATCCGCCCGGGCCGAAGCGGCGTGATGGCGGGCCAGATCGATCTGGCTGCTCACCTGGGCCACGGTCTGCCCGGCGGCGGCGCGCTGGGCGGCGGCGCGATTCATGAGCAGACGGGCGTCGGACGGGTCGATGGAGGCCAGCGGGGCTCCGGCCCGAACCGGGGCGCCTTCCAGGGCGTGGTTCTGCAGTAGACGGCCGGACAGCTCAAACGAGACACGCACCTCGTCGACCTCGATCCGCCCGCTGCCGTAGATGACCTGGGCCGGCGCCGGAGCGGTCTGCAGCCGCCAGAAGGCGACGGCGGAGCCGGCGGCGACCAGAATGAGTCCGACGGCCACCAGCACCGTCAACCGTCGCCCCTGAATCCTCACATCCTGCCTCCGGACGCGCTCGCCTGTTCGATGCGCTGATCCTGAAGACGCCGGGTGGAAGGATTGCTTACGCCCTCGGAAAGCCGCCCGCGACGGCGGCTGTGCGCAAGGGGCAGCCGCGCTTCGAGCCGGGAGAGGAGATCCGGCGCCGAAGTCCCCCCAGGCTTCGTCGGACACGATCGCGCCAGCCGGGGGCCCCGCGGCGTGCGTCTCGATCCGGCCGCGCAGACAGGGCGCCAGTCCGCCCGGCCCCTTGGCGAAGACGCCGAATTAGCAGGTCGAGGCCCGCTGTTGGGAGCGACGATGAACGGCTTGCCACGACTGGATCCTTGATCGGACAATGACCTGATGGCCCAGGGTCTGACGCCGGCGACCGGCGGGTCTTACGACCGTCGGCCTTCCGCGTCGGTAATGATCGGTCGGGTGAGGCGTCAGACGGCGGACGGTGTTCAGAACGGAAGGGGCCTCGCATGACCTCCAATTCCCCCGGGATCGGCCGGGTCTTCACGCGGCGAGTTCTGGCTCATCTCCGCCTGGCCGGTGCTTCATCGCGCCCAACGCGAGGGCAGGCTGACGACGACCGGTCCGTGCAAATCCATCCGCCACCCGCAGTAGGCCGGCTTCGTGTTGATCATGATCGGCGTACTGCTTCAGTGGCCGAGGCTGCTCACCTTGGCGATGTTTCCGGCGCTCGTTGTCCTGTACTGGCGCCTGGCCGTGGAGGAGGAGCGCGAAACCGCCGCCCGCTTCGGCCCGGCCTGGGCCGGATACCGGCGGGCGACGCCGGAGTTCCTCTCCCGACTCGGTCCCGTGTCCCGGCCCGCGCGGCCTGAAGTTTGATTTTCACCGGAGTTCTTCTTGATGCGCACCACCACCATCGACGTTTCCGGATTCCGCACCCCGCTGGATCCGCTCGTGATCGAGAAACACCTGCGGGGTCTGAAGGGCGTGCTGGACGCCGCCGCCAACTTCGGCTCGGCCACCGCCACGGTGCGCTACGACGAGGCCCGTCTCAGCCAGGCCGAACTGGAACAGGCGGTGCGGGACTGCGGCTTCCATTGCCGGGGCGAGGTCGTGCCCCGACACGTCTGCGTCCCGAACGAGGATGCCGTGGACGCCCGCGCCGCGCACCCCCGCCATCCGGCGGCCCCTGCCGCTCCCGACGATCATGCGGCTCGCCCCGGGCACGGCGCCGCAGCCGGTCCCGACGACATGGCCGAGATGGGGCACGGCCCCGGCATGGACATGCAGGCCATGGCCCGGGACATGCGCAACCGCTTCCTGATCGCGCTGGGCTTCACCGTTCCAATCTTCTTCCTCGCCCCGATGGGCATGGACTTCATGCGCGTGGCGCCGCCGTTCGGCCTGCCGCTGAAGCCGCTGCTGTTCGTTCTGGCCAGCGCCGCCATCCTCTACCCCGGCTGGCCCTTCTACATCGCCGCGGTCCGGGCGCTGCGACGCGGCGTGCTCAACATGGCGGTGCTGGTCCTGCTCAGCGTCGGCACCGGCTATCTGTTCAGCGTCGGCGCGACTTTCCTCTATGACGCGCCGGACTTCTACGAGGCCTCGGCCCTGCTGCTGGTCTTCATTCTCATGGGGCACTGGCTCGAGATGCGGGCGCGGGCCGGCGCCTCGGACGCCATTCGCAGGCTGATGGACCTGGCGCCGCCCACCGCCCGGGTGCTGCGCGACGGCGTCGAGGTCGAGGTCCCGACCTCCGCCGTTCTGGTCGGCGACCGGGTGGTGGTGCGGCCGGGCGGCCGCATCCCCGTGGACGGCGTCATCGAGGACGGCGGATCGGAGGTCGACGAATCCATGCTCACCGGCGAATCCCTGCCGGTGATGAAGGGGGTCGGCGATGCCGTGACCGGCGGCGCCATCAACAAGACGGGGGCTTTCCGCTACCGCGCCACCCGGGTGGGCGCCGACACCGCCCTGGCCCAGATCGTCAAGCTGGTGCAGGAGGCGCAGAACTCCAAGGCCCCCGCCCAACTGCTCGCCGACCGCGCCTCCCAGTGGCTGGTGCTGGCGGCCATCGTCATCGGCCTGCTCACCTTCGGAATCTGGTTCTGGGTCCTGGGCCAGACCCTGCTGTTCGCCCTGACCCTGACCATCACCGTCTTCGTCATCGCCTGCCCCGACGCGCTGGGCCTGGCCACGCCCATGGCCATCATGGTGGGCACCGGGCTGGGAGCCCGGCACGGCGTGCTGATCAAAAACGCCGCCGCCCTCGAGGATGCGGTCAAGCTGGATGTGATCGTCTTCGACAAGACCGGCACCCTGACCCTCGGCGCGCCCAAGGTCGTCCAGGTCACCCCGGCCGCCGGGGTGGACGAGACCGACCTGCTGATCACGGCCGCGGCCCTCGAGCGAGGGTCGGAACACCATATCGCCAAGGCCGTGCTGGAACGGGCGAAGGAGCTCCCCGAAGTGGCGGCGACCGGCTTCGAATCCTTCGGCGGCAAGGGGCTGCGGGCGACCGTGGACAGGCGCACCGTGCTGTCCGGCAACCGCATGCTGATGGCCGACAACGGCGTCGAGCTCGGCGAGCTGGCCGCGGAATCCGAACGGCTGCAGGGCGCCGGCCGCACCGTCGTCCACATCGCCCGCGACGGCCGCGTCATCGGCCTGATCGCGGTGGCCGACGCCGTGCGGCCGACCGCCGGGGCCACCATCCGCCGGCTGCAGGGCCTGGGCGTCAAGGTGGCCATGATCACCGGCGACAACCTCGGCACGGCGCGGCGCATCGCGGACGAACTGGGCATCGACATCGTGCTGGCCGAGGTCCTGCCCGGGGACAAGGCGCTCAAGATCAAGGAGCTCCAGGGCGAAGGCCACAGGGTCGGCATGGTCGGCGACGGCGTCAACGACGCCCCGGCCCTGACCCAGGCCGACGTCGGTTTCGCTATCGGGGCCGGGACCGACGTGGCCATCGAGAGCGCCGACGTGGTGCTGATGCGCAGCGATCCCGCCGACGTGGTCAAGGCCATCGAACTGTCACGCGCCACCCTGCGCAAGATGCATCAAAACCTGTGGTGGGCCGTCGGCTACAACGTCATCGCCTTCCCGCTGGCGGCCGGGGTGCTCTATCCCTTCACCCTCAGCCCCGAGATCGCCGCGCTGTCGATGTCCGGCAGTTCGGTGCTGGTGGCGGTCAACGCGCTGATGCTCAAACGGCTGCGGCTCGGCGCCGGCATGGGCGCCCGGCAGCCCGCTACGTCAGGGGCGGCGCCGATCTAGCTTCGCCAGCACCGCGTTGTCCCTGGTGACCGAGGCCCGCTGAGCGCCGCAGCGGACAGGGCGGCTCCTCCAGCCGGAGATGCTCCAGCGGTTCGGCGGCGGACGGTGAGGTCGTCGGGGCGGAGCTGATGCGCCTCACCGCCAGGCGCCGGTTTGGCTTGACGGGAACCTTCTCTGGAAAGAGCAGGCGGGGCATCCGACGACATCGGCTGGTGGAAACCGGGTGAAGCGGATGTCTATACGCATCGCCGCTCCGTATCCCTCAACAAAACAGGAGTCGAAGGGAATCTTTTTAAGCACTTGATTCAGCGCAAATCTAGGCGTTGCTTACTCAGGAATCTTCCCTGACTTCATGCAGGGGACCAACCATGAGTTTACAGAGCCTCGTCACCGCTTCCAGCCGGGGAACACTGTCCACATACCCCCGGCTTGCCGCCTCCGCGACGCCGGCGGCTGAAATTCGCCGCCTCGTCGAGCGCCGTCTGCGCGAGGATCGTCCGACGCATTTGCGCTACCTCGTCAAACGGCTGCGCTCGCCCGAAGACGCCGAGGACGTCCTGCAGGAATTCGCTCTCAAGGTGACCCTGGCGGCGGGCCGGCTGACCGACCCGGGCAAGGTGGACGCCTGGCTCGGGATCGCGTTGCGCAACGCCCTGTTCGATCGTTACCGCCGAAACGCGGCTCGAGCCCGGTTGGCGAACGCCCTGGACGCCGAGCCCCGATATGACGAGGGGAACGGAACTGACGACGACGTCCACCGCGCGCTGCACTGTCTCGCGCAGGCCCTCGCCGAGCTTCCGCCGGAAACCGCTCGCCTGCTGCGCAAGGCGGAAATGGAAGATGTCCCGTTGGCGACGATCGCCGACGAGATGCGACTGACCGCCAACAACGTCGGCGTGCGGTTGCATCGGGGCCGCGCCGCGCTGCGGCGGCAGATGCTGGCGCACTGCCAGGCCTGCCCGGAGCCCTGCGCCCTGGCGGCCGCGGCCACCGCCCGCGCGACGCGGGCCGGGCCTTTGGAGCGTCAGGCTTCGACCTCGATCAGGTCGCCATGCGACGCCGCATATTCCAGGGCGTAGTCCAGTTCGCCCGGCGTTTATGAATGAACCGTTGGCCAAGGCGTCGCCGGCCGCCACTTCCATGCCAAGGCGGACGTGCATCGGCCCGTGCTGGCGGGCAAGCTAGTCATCTTCGCGCGCATGCTGATCCTGGCGGCCGCAAATCGCGTCCACCTGGCCCCGGATCTCGCCAGCGCCCATCACACTCCCAAGGACTTCCGGCGCGGTCGGACGTCTGAAGCGCGACCTGGTGATGGAAACCCTGCTCGCTCTGGCGCTCCTCGTCGTGGTCGTGGTCGCGGTGGCGCCCTGGCTCCGGTCACGCCCATCACCATGGCGAAGTCGGCATGGCGGCTGGCGCGCGACTCCCTTGCCAGACGACCCCCGCCGGGCCCCGGCGCCCAGCCGCCGCCCGCCTGGCGCCGGTGGCGCTCACGCACCAATCTGACTAGGCTGGGACGGAGATGGAATCCTGAGGGGGCGGCGTGCCGGATCGACTTCAAGAGCTTATCGAGCAGTGGCGCGACGACCCTTCGGCCACCTATCAGACGTGGTTCCTGTGGGATGAACGGCTGAAGAATTTCCGGTCCATCCGCCGGGGCATCGGTCAGGTCGTCGAGGAGATCGAGGCGGGCCGGTTCGGCGTCGCCTATCGTGGCTCGTCGCTGGAGACCATCGTCCATTCGGTCGCCGAACAACGCCAGATATTCAGGGGCGCCGACCACGCGTTCCTGTGGAAGCCCAAGCTCCGGATTCCCGACATCTACGAGAACCCGCCCAACCAGCGCGCCTTTGGCCGTCTGCTGCATCACTGCAGCTGCTGTTCAACCGGCGCCGAGATCCTGTCCGGCATCCGCACGATCGATCAGCTCAAGATCAAGGGCCTCGGGCCAGCCGTGGCCAACCTGATCTACTTCCTGCATCCCACGCACGCCCCGCCGTTCAACACCGCCATCGTCAATGGCTACAACGCAATCACCGGGTCGAAAGTGAAGCTGGGCAGCTGGGAGCACTATCTGGCCATGCGAGAGGGAATTCTGGAACTCAACGCCCGCTATCGCGACCTGCTGTCAAACGACCTGGGCGCCATCGCCGGCTTCCTGTTCGACATCGGGTCAGGACGATACCCCGCTCCGCCCCTGGAAAGCGAAGATCTCTCTGACCGTGACTGGGATCGGCGGCTGGCTGAAGCCCGGGCTGAAGCGGTGAAGTTCGAGAAGACCGCGCTGCAGCAACGCGACACTGATCGCACCCACACCGAAGTTCAGGCATGGATCCGGGATCTGGGGCGAGCGCTCGGCTATCGCGTGTGGATCGCCGCCAATGACCGCAGCCGGCCTTATGACGGCGCACGTCTCGGTGATGGCTGTCTGGACCAGCTGCCGGCGGCGCTGGCGAACGGCGCGGGTGCAGAGTCGATCCGCCTCATCGACGTCCTCTGGCTGGAGGCCGGCGCGGATCGCGTGACAGCCGCCTTTGAGGTCGAACACTCCACCACGATTTATTCCGGTGTCGTGCGCATGCTGGACCTCGCCCTGTCTGGCGAGCTCCATACGTCCGCAGGCCTGTTCCTGGTGGCGCCAGACAGCCGCGAGGGCGACGTCCGCGCCCAGCTGCGGCGGCCCGCCTTCAGCCGGATCGCGGACCTTGACGTGCGTTACCTTCCCTATGGGGAGCTGGAACGGCACCGGGCTTCAATCGCCCGCTTCGGGACCGACCTTCGGGCTCTGACAGAAATCTCCCACCGCCTGATCTGATGGCGGGCCGGGCGCCGGGCGGTCAATCGATCCGGGGGCGCGTTACTCACGCCGGACAGCGCGCTGCGATGCCCGAGCCGCCTTCAGATCCCGCGCCAGCCGAATCCAGAGCAGGATGAACCCCGAAACCACGATGCTCAGCGTCAAGGCCGTGGTGATGATGATCAGAGGGTGATTGAAATCCTCGCCGTCGTTCCAGTCCATGACGTGGAGCCGCCAGAAGAAATCGAAAATCCGCCAGACGCCCGAGCGGCGCGTCACCACCTCGCCGGTGGCGGGCGACAGGTAAAAGGACGTCTTTTCGCGGTCTGCGAAGTCCACGCGCCACAGCGGCCCGGTTCGGCCGGTCTCCTCGGGCGCGGTGTTGAGGAGCACGGCGCCCGAAACCCCCGCCTCACCCTTATAGGCGCGCTTGGCGAACGCCGAGACCTCGGCGGCGGACATCGGTCCGAACGGCCGACCTGTCGCGGCGGACACGATGACCGGCTCGCCCGCCGCCGGCTTCAGGGTCCAGGCCGGCCCCCTCGGCGTGGAATGAAGCTCCGCCTGGACGGGCGCGACGCCGGCCCGACGGGCGATCTCGCCGAGGGCCGGAAGCGCGCCGAGCTCCAGCGGACCCGGCTTGAGTTCGACCGCGCGATGTTCGCCGCGCACCGTCTCGATCGGGATGGCCGTCATCACCAGACCGCCGCCGACCCAGAACAGCACCTGAAGACCGACGACCAGCGCGATCCATTTGTGCAGTTGGGTGGAGAGCTTGAGAATCTTCATGCCCTAGCCGTGACGCGCGAACACACGCGTGCCGCCGCTCTTGAGGATCAACAAGGTCTCGTAAGGCTCCCGCCGGCCGTCGGGCGTCTCCATCCCGGGCGATCCCAGCGGCATCGCCGGCACCGCGAGACCCACGGCCTCCGGACGTTCAGCCAGGAGTTTGCGCACATCCTCCGCCGGCACATGACCTTCCAGCACATATCCGCCAATCAAGGCCGTATGGCAGGACGCCAAGGACTCGGGAACGCCTTGGGCGCGGCGGACCGAGCCGGGGTCGGCCACCTCGGTTATCCGCGCCTGAAACCCCGCCGCTGTCATGTGTTCGACCCATGCGCCGCAGCAGCCGCAGGTGGGCGATTTGTAGACGGCGAGGTCGGACGAAGGACGCGGGGTTTGAGCGCAGGCCGCTGCTGCCGAGGCGCTGACGCCGAGGATCAGAAGGGAGCGGCGCGAAAGCGACTTTATCATTGGCTCATTACTCTGGTGATCGGGACGCCGGGCAACCCGTTTCCGCGTCTTCAGGTCGCCCGGCGCAAGGGCCGAGCCGAAGAGTGATAGATGGCAAACCTCCACTCGTCGCCCCGCTTGCGCAGGACGCTTGTGGCGACGCCGCGGCGCTCGATCGGTTCGCGCGCCGTGTCCTTGAAGGTGATGTGATAGGTGTAGGTCTCGCTCACGAATGCGGTATCGCCGTCGATCTCCACAGTCATCTCGTGGTTGCGAAACTCGAAACCCGCCAGATCGGTAAACTCGGGTCCGAGATGGTGCTCGAGGTAATAGGCGAACGTCCCCTCTACGCCGCCGTTCTCGAAAATTGCCGAGTCCTCCCAGAACAGAGCCGGGGTCTGTGACACGTCCATCCGGGTAATGGCGTCCTTGTAGGCGGCGACGACGGTTCGGACCTGCGCCTCGTCAGCGGTTTGCGCATGGCCGGGGGCGTGTGCCGAGCCTGGGGTGTGGGCCGAGCCGGGGGCGTGAGAGTGGGGCGCCTGGGTCTGGGCCTGGGCGGAGGTGGCGAGGACGGCGGCGAGCGCCGATCCGGCGAGTGCTGAACGAAACGACATGGATCAAGCTCCTGGTTAGCCGCGGCCGCGAAAGCGTCCTGGTCCGGCGAAAGTGGATGGAAAACTATGTGGCGGGCGACGCGTGTCCTTGAGGCCCTCAGAACATCAGATGTCTCACGCCGTGGGTCAGCATCCCGCCCAGCAGGCCGTTGACGATCACGGCGGCGGCGGTAAGCGTCAACAGGCCGACGTAGATCAGCTCACGCCCGCGTCCCGGTCGGCGGACCCAATGTTCCTTCGCCCACCAGCTCAACAGGCCCAGAACGGCGATCGAGGTGCCGAGCCACCGGTGATAAGCGTGGGTCGCGTCGTCCTTGCCGGGGAGGCCCATGGCGAACCACCCCAGCGCCACCGCGGCGAGCGCAGAGATCGCGGCCAGGGCGATAATGACGCGGGTGCCCTGGGTCAGGACCGGCCGGCGGAGCGTCAGCGCGGCGATCTCGAGAAGGGCGGCGACGAGGAACAGCGCGATGGGGAAATGCACCGCGGCCGGATGCATGGCCCCGAGCCAGCGATACAGGCGCTGGGGCATGGGCTTGGGAGCCTCGTCCGCCATCATGGCTCCGTGGTCCATGTCCTGGGCCATGCCCGGCATGGCCATCACGCCGCCTTCCGGAACGGCGGCCGTCGGCGTGGCGACCTGGGCCCGAGCTGCTGCGGCCTTCTCGTGGGCCTCATGCGCGAACGCCGGCGCACTGATTGACAGCGCCAGCGCCAGGGCGAGCCCCGGCAGAAATTTGCGTATCGCCATTGTTCTCTCCCATCCTGTGCCTTCTGCTAACTACGCATCCGGGAAGCCGTCCCCTCGTTTGAGGGATTTCACCCGTTTCGGCGTAGTAGGGATTAGGGGCGCGAGGAGAGTGTTCGATGACGCGTAATCTTGATGATCTTCTGAATCGATCGGCGGCCATGTCCGCCGATCGGTCGCTCGACGGGCTCGAGCCGCTCGTCTGGCGCCGGGTCGACGCGCTTCGCGGCGAAAGGCTGACCGGGCAACTGCGCCTTGGCGCCGTCGCCATGGCCCTGGTCACCGGCTTGACCGTAGGCGGCGTCGGCGCGGTCGCCGCCCCCCGACCGCATGGGGACATGGCCATCTTCACGGTCGATGCGGGTCTGTCGCCCTTGGTGCGCCTGGAAGCCGGCCGGTGATGCGCGGCTGGCGGGCGATCGCACTGACCGCCGTGCTGGCTGCGGTCGCCAGCGGCGCGGGCACCTGGATCAGCGCCAGCTGGGTGCTAGGGCGGCGCGAACCGCCGTCCCTGCACGACATCGTCCACCATGACCTGAAGCTCTCGCCTGATCAGCTGACCCGTATCGAGGCGGTCGAAGCCCGGTTCGCCGCCCGCCGGCCCGCGCTCGAAGCCGACATCCGCGCGGCGAATCTGGAACTGGCGCGCGCCATCCAACAGAGTGATGGCGACGGACCCCAGGTCCAGGCCGCGGTGGACCACTTTCACGTCGCGATGGGCGCCCTGCAGAAGGAGACCATCACCCACGTCTTCGAGATGCGGTCCGTGCTGACGCCGGCCCAGGCGGAGGTCTTCGACGACCGCATCGTCGCGGCTCTCGCGCCCAACGAAGACTAGCGGTCCGGGTGGAGAGTTCAGCGGACCTGTCAGCCCGCGCCGCCGGGGGCGACCGGGCGGCCTTCAGCGAGTTGATGCGGCAGACCAAGACGGCGCTGTTCCGCTTCATCCGGCGCTATGTCGGCGACGAGCAGGAGGCATGGGATCTGTTGCAGGAGACCTATGCGGCGGCCTGGATCAACATCCGCCGTTACGATCCGACGCGCCCCTTCGAGGCCTGGATCCGGACCATCGCGCTCAACAAATGCCGGGACTGGAGCCGCCGCGGTCTTGTCCGACGGCTCATCCGGGGCGGCGTCGATCTCTCGTCGCCGGAAGCCATGTCCGTGCCGGACGGGGCCGAATCGGCGGATGAACGGATGGAGGCCCACGACCGGCTCGCCCGGCTGAACGAGGCGATGAGCCGTTTGCCCCCTCACCTCAAGGCGCCGCTCCTGCTCACCACGATCGAGGGACGCAGTCAGGGGGAAACGGCCGGCCTGCTTGGCGTCTCTACAAAGACGGTGGAGACCCGCGTGGCGCGCGCCCGTCGCAAGCTGTCTGAGGCCCTGGGCGGCACGGCCGCCTTTCGGGCCGTTCCGGACTGAAGGCTTCGGGCCGTTCGTCTATGCTCGCTGATCACTGCATTCCTACGGGAGCCAAGGCCGGTCGATCCACATCGGGCGAGGGCTGCGGCTCGCGCCCGCGTACTCCATTATGAAGGCGTCGCTCACTCTCGCTCGACGGCCGCCCATTTCTTCAGGAGCTTGCCACATGAGACTCTCGATCCTCGCCGCCGCTGCGGCGTTCACCCTGGGCGCCTGTCAGCCGGCCGCCGAACCTCAGCCAGTCGAGGCCCAGCCGGCGCCGGACGCCTCGGCAGCGACGCCGATGGACGCCGCGCCGGTGGTTGCGCCCGAGCCGACACCGCAGCCGCAGGCCGCCGCGCCGGCGCCCGCCACGGCCCCGCGGGCCTCGACACCGCAAGCCCCGGCGGCCCGGCCCGCGCCGGCTCCCGCTCCGACGCCGCCGCCCGCCGATCCGATGGCCGGCCATGACATGTCGAAGATGGACGGCATGACCATGCCGCCCAAACAATAGTTCGCGTAAGCATCAGGAGCTTTCTCATGAACCGTTCAATCCTCGCCAGCCTCGCCGCCGCGGCGGCGCTGGCTCCCGTCTCACTCGCCCACGCCCAGAGTCATTCGCACGCCGGCGTGTCAGCCCAGGAACACGCCGCCGTGCAGGCGCCTGCCAACGGCGTCGTCACCGCGCCGGCGGACAACGCCATGCTGGCCGCCGCCCCGACGGCGTTTTCGGCGACATTTCCGCACGCCATGACCCTGACGTCGCTCAGGCTGACGGGCGCCGCGGGCCAGCCGGTCGATGTGGTGGTGTCATCCGAGGCGCCGCCGGCCACAACCGTCACCGCGCCTCTGCCCGCGCTTGCGCCGGGATCCTATTCCGCCGCCTGGGCCGCGAAGGGCGCCGACGGCCATCAGATGAACGGCGTCGTCCGTTTCATGGTTCACTGAGGAGTCGGCCTCCCGCCCCCTTGGGGGGCCGACGCCTGATGTGGAGGAACGCCGCGCAACCTGCTGCGCGGCGTTTTTCGTCGTGGATGGGCTTCCGTCGCCTCCGGGTCCGGGCGCCGGAGGTCACCCTCCGCCGTGAGCATTGTCGGCTCCGGGCGGTCGCAACCCGGCGCGATCACTCGCTCCATGGCGGCCTCGCCGCTCCGGGGAGATGGGTCGCCAGGCTCGCCAGGGTCCGGACCACGACGTGGGCGTCCCCTGAACCGCGTCCAACAGCTTCGCCAGCCTCCGGATCGTACAGAATTGTGAAACAGCCCAGCGCCATGGCCGGGCGAATGTCCCATACCAGACTGTCGCCGACGACGCAGACCTCTGCCGGTTCGACGGCCAGGGCGGCGAACATTCGCCTGAACGCTGCGGGATCGGGCTTCCCCACGCCGACCTCGCCTTCAATCTGGATGTGGTGGAAATGCGAAGCCAGGCCGAAACGCTCGATCTTGGCGCGCTGCAGGGGACCGGCGCCGTTGGTGAGAAGCGCCAGCCGGTATCCGGCATCCCGCAGATGGACCAACACGGCGTCCGCCCCGGGTTCGAGCCGCATCTGCCGGTCGCGATGAAGGCTGAAGGCGTCGGCGATGCGCTCTGCGACTTCGGCGGAAGGCGTTGTATGCCCGTCGCGGCGGAGACCCACGAAGGCCTTGGCCGCGATAATGCGCCGGGCTCCTCTCGGGTCCGCGCGGCCCACGACGTGGCTTTCCGGGTCGCTCCAGAAGGCCCGCCCCGCCTCCGTCAGGGCGTGCGCCGCAAAGTCCGGATCAAGGTCGCCAAGCTGGGTCTGAAACGCCTGGCAGACGCACAGCCACGCCAGATCCGGGCGGCGGTAGGCCGAGATCAGGGTGTCATCCAGATCGATCACCACGGCCCGAATCCGCCGCGTTGCCGTCATTGGACGGCACCGAGCGAGCCACCGGCCTGACCAAGAGACAGGCTATGGTGACGCCCCGATCCTGGACGGGGCGTCCTAACGACCGACTCGCGTGTTCCCTTTGCGGGCGCCAGCATCAAAACGAGACCCGCCGCCGATTGTAGCTAGAACCAGGCCCGAATGCCGACGACCAGCCGGGTGTCTTCCGCGCTTCGCCCGTCAGCTTCCAGAAAGTCCGCCGTATTGCCGAAGCTCCTGGTCCATTCCACGCCGACGTAGGGCGCGAACTCCTTGCGGAATTCGTACCGCAGCCGGGCCCCAACCTGGAGCGAGGACAGGCCAGATCCGATACGGAGCTCGGGGATGTCCTCCGCCGACAGCACCACCTCGGCCCGGGGCTGGACGATCCAGCGATTGGTGATGCGCTGATCGTATTCGGCCTCTCCCCGCGCTGTCAGTTCGCCCTTGTTGGACAGGAAGACAGCTCCATCGACCTCGAACCAGTAGGGCGCCAGCCCCTGAATGCCGACGACGAGATCTGTCCGGTCGCCTTCGGGCCGGTAGGTCTGCCGCAGGCCGGTCTGGAAGTCGAAGAAGGGTCGGAACGCCCGGCTGTAGAGGGCCTGGATCTCGGCCTCCTCGACCTCGCCGCCAAAAGCGCCCTCCCCTTCCGACTTCCACCAGAAGCGATTGATGTCGCCGCCGCTCCAGCCCTGGGCATTCCAGGCGTAGCCTTCCTCGTCGTCCCCGAAGGTCGCTTCCAGCTGGTCGAGGATGACCGCCGTCGTGCGGACGTTTCCATGCTCGACTCGGAGCTGGGCGCGGGCCGCCGCCATTTCAGCGGGGTCGAACAGCAGGTCGGCGGCGTTGGTCGGCCCGCGTGTCGCGCCCGCCGGAGCGGGAGCTTCCGGCGGACGTCCCGGATTGTCCGCGCTGGTCGGGACGTCGGGCGGCATGGCCATTCCGGACATGTCGTAGCCCGCCGGCGTCTGGCCCATGGTCGACATGTCATGACCCGCCGGCATTGCTGGAGCGGGAGTCTGGCCCATCGTCGACATATCGTGACCTGCGGGCATCGCCGGCGCGGGCTGGGTTTGACCCATCGTTGACATGTCGTGCCCCGCCGGCATCGCCGGAGCGGGCGGGGTCTGGCCCATGGTCGACATGTCATGGCCAGCATGCGGGGACGCGGCGGCCGGAGCCGGCTGCGTCTGGCCCATCGTCGACATGTCATGGCCGGTGTGAGGGGACGCAGCGGCCGGAGCCGGTTGGGTCTGGCCCATAGCGGACATGTCGTGCCCGGCACGAGCGGACGCCGCGGCCGGAGCAGGCGTCTGGCCCATGGTCGACATGTCGTGTCCCGCCGGCATCGCCGGAGCCTGCAGACGGACCGGCACCGCGCCCGTCGGGCACGTCGGCGCTCCGGGCATGCCTGTCCGGGATGCGTCGGCGGTGGGGGAGCCGCGCGCGACGCAACCCTCCGGAAGCGCCTGGCGAACCGGCGCGGGCATGGCATGTCCAGCGTGGCTCTGCGCCAGCGCCGGTGTCCCCGCCGCCGCGGAAGCCGCCGCGAGGATCAGGGGAAGGATGGCGACCGACGTCTTCACGATGCGGCTCCTTCCATCGGACGGACCGTGACGACGTTGAACATCCCGGCATGCATGTGCAGCAACAGGTGACAGTGGAAGGCCCAGTCGCCCGGATTGTCCGCGGTCAGGTCGAAGCTGACCTTGCCGCCCGGCGGAACGTTGACGGTGTGCTTGAGCGGCTGGTGACCGTCCGGGCCGCCGGTGACCAGCTCGAAGAAATGGCCGTGCAGGTGGATCGGGTGCGCCATCATGGAATCGTTCACCAGGGTCACGCGCACCCGCTCGTCCCGCTCGAACCGGATCGGCTCGACCAGTTCGCTGAACTTGCGGCCGTCGAAGCCCCACATGAACCGTTCCATATTGCCGGTCAGGTGGATCTCCATCGTCCGCGATGGCGCGCGCTGATCCTTGTTGGGCGCGAGCGACACCAGGTCCGTGTAGACGAGGACGCGATGCGGCACGTCCTGCAGCCCGATCGGCCGCTCGCCCATGCGATTGGCCGGCGCCATCGCGATGGCGTCGACGCCCACGCCGACCGCCATGTCAGGCGGCGCATTCTCGGGATCGCGCATGTTCATCCCGGCCATCGATCCGTGATCCATTCCGGGCATCGCCCCGGCAGGCTGGGCAGGCACGGAGCCGTGATCCATGCCTGCCATGGCGCCGCCGGACGCGCCGGCCATCGCGCCATGATCCATCCCGGCCATGGCTCCGCCCGGCTGGGCTCCCATGGACCCGTGATCCATCCCGCCCATGCCGCCCATGTCCCCCATGCCCATGTCGCGCATGGTCAGGTTCGGGACCTCGCGCAGCGGCGGAACCTCGGCCGTCATTCCAAGACGCGGCGCCAGGGTGGCGCGGCCCATGCCGGAGCGGTCAATGGCTTCGGAGACGATGGTGTAGGCGCGGTCCTCGGTCGGCTGGACGATGACGTCGTAGGTCTCGGCCACAGAAATCTGGAACTCGTCGGTCTCGACCGGGCGCACGTTCTCGCCATCGGCCTGGACCACCGTCATGGGCAGGCCCGGAATCCGCACGTTGAAGATCGACATGGCCGAGGCGTTGATAATGCGCAGCCGGACCCGTTCACCGGGCCGGAACAGGCCGGTCCAGTTCTCAGCTGGCCCATGGCCGTTGATCAGATAGGTGTAGGTCGAGCCGTTGACGTCGAGGATGTCGCGCGGATCCATCCGCATCTCGCCCCACATCCGGCGTTCTTCCAGGCTCATCCGGTCGCTGCCGTCCAGCAGGCCGGCCAGGGTCGTGCGCTGGCGGTTGAAATAGCCCGGGCTCTTCTTGAGCTTCTCGAAGATTTCGTGGGGGTGCATGAAGCTCCAGTCCGACAGCACCAGCACATGCTCGCGGTCATAGGCGACCGGATCAGCGCCCGCCGGATCGATGACGAGCGGACCGTAGTGGCCGAGCGCCTCCTGAAGTCCCGAGTGGCTGTGGTACCAGAAGGTGCCCGACTGCCGGATCGGGAATTCGTAGACGAAGGTCTCGCGCGGGCGGATGCCGGGGAAGCTGACGCCCGGCACGCCGTCCATCTGGAACGGCAGCAGGATGCCGTGCCAGTGGATGGATGTGTCCTCATCGAGCTGGTTCGTCACCGCGAGCCGGACGTTCTGGCCTTCGCGCAAGCGGAGCACCGGCGCGGGAAGCACGCCGTTGATCGTTGTGGCGGTGGCGGTGCGCCCATTCACGGTGAAGGGCGACTGGCCGATCGTCAGGTCGATGTTCGGGCCGGTGAGGGTCGGCAGGTCCGCCCGTAGCCCCGGCGACCCCGTCTGGGCCCAGGCGGGCATCAAGCCCTGCAAGGCCGCGAGGCCGCCTCCCGCGACGGCGCCGCGCAGCAGTAGTCGACGATCCAGCTTCATGGGGTACTCCTGAAAGTCATGACCGCGCGTCCGTACGGCGACGATCTATAGGGATTTACGCAAGCGGCGCGGCCCGCCCTCGCGACACGCTGCCGCAGAGCCGACCGCGCCAGCGGCACTCGCGGCCGCCCGCCGAATTACCGCCGCGCCAGAAGGGCCTTCATCTGGGCGATTTCCCGCGCCTGGGAGCTGACGATCTCCTCGCACAGACCG
>NZ_CALMZS010000194.1 GCF_937870815.1 uncultured Brevundimonas sp. | reverse complement strand
AACGCCGGTCTGGGTTTCACAATTTGCAGGGGGTTACGTGAATTGCGCACGTACCAGTTTCCCCTGGACCTGGTCCGCGAGCGGTCCCCCGAGCGTCCCGTCGCCCTCGTGCGGCCGCGTTCGGTTTCCGTAGCGGCGCGCTGGTTCCAGGACAATCTGAACGCTGACGTCTTCTATGCGGTGAAGGCCAATCCCTCGCCCTGGGTCATCGAGACCCTGGTCGAGGCGGGGGTCACCGGTTTCGACGTCGCCTCGCTGGCCGAGATCGAACTGGTTCGTTCGGTCAGCGCCGACGCGCGCCTGGCCTTCATGCATCCGGTCAAGAGCCGGGGGGCCATCACCCGCGCCTATTTCGACCATGGCGTCCGCACCTTCGCGCTGGACAGCCATGACGAGCTGGTCAAGATTCTCGACGCCACCGGCGATGCGCGCGATCTGAACCTGCTGGTGCGCATGACCGTCTCGGCCGACGGCGCGGCCTACTCGTTGTCTGGCAAGTTCGGCGTGTCGGTCGACCAGGCCCCGTCCCTGCTGCTGGCCACCCGCCAGGCGGTTGTGGACGGTCTGATGGGCGTCTGCTTCCACGTCGGTTCGCAGTGCATGCGACCGTCCGCATACGAAGCGGCGATGGCCCAGGTCGGCCGTGCGATCTCCAGGGCGGGCGTCTTCGTGGACATCGTCGATGTCGGCGGCGGCTTTCCATCCGTGTACCCGGGCATGGTCCCGCCGGACATGGGTGAATACGCCGACGCCATCCATCGCGGCTTCAACGAGATGCCGGTGCCGGAGACCACGGAACTGTGGTGCGAACCCGGCCGGGCGCTGGTGGCCGAGTCGTCGTCGGTGCTGTGCCGGGTGGATTTGCGCAAGGGCGACGCCCTGTATCTGAACGACGGCTCCTACGGCTCGCTGTTCGACGCCACCCATTCGCGCTGGCCCTTCCCGACCAAGCTGGTCCGGCCAGATTCCATTCAAGGGGGCGCGGCCTCGGCCGAGCTGAAGCCGTTCCGCTTCTACGGCCCGACCTGCGACAGCATCGACCACATGCCGGGCCCGTTCTGGCTGCCGGCCGATGTGCAGGAGGGCGACTTCATCGAGATCGGCATGCTGGGCGCCTATGGCGTGGCCATGTCGACCGGCTTCAACGGCTATGGCGAACACGATCTCGCCGCGGTCGAGGACGCCCCGATGGCCTCGCTGTACGGCCTCGCGCCCCGCTCGATCCCGACCGTGCGCACCACGGCCGAGGAGCAGGCCCGCAAGGTGGTTCGCCTGTCGCGGCCCAAGGGCAGGGCCGGCCAGCGCAAGCAGCGGCGGCGGTGATCGTCGTGAGGCGTGATCCGTGAGGCGTGATTGGAAGGAGTGAGCGTGGAGACCCACCGCGATCTTGATGTCTGGAAATTGTCTCTGGACTGGGTTGAGGTGGTCTATCGGTGCTCGACCTCGTGGCCTTCCGATGAACGGTTTGGCCTAACCAGTCAGGTGCGTCGTTCTGCTGTCAGTGTGGCGGCGAACATCGCGGAGGGCGCGGGCTGAAAGGGAACGGGAGAGTTCATCCAATTCATCGGCATAGCTCGAGGATCGCTCGCTGAAGCGGAAACCCATCTCCTCATCGCCGGACGCCTTGGCTATCTGACAACCGACCAACTCGCGCCATTGCTTGCAGACATGGAGCGGATCGGACGCATGCTCTCGGTTCTCACAACCAGACTTAGGCAACGTTAGCAACGCTGAACGCATTTCATAACTCACGTTTCACGATTCACGAGTCACGCCATGAACGCACCCGTCCAGACCAACCAGAAGGCCCGGCTGCTCCAGAACACGGTGGAGCACGTCGACATCACCAGTTTCGACGCCCGGCCGATCATCGACGCCATGCGCAAGATGTCGTTCTCCAGCCGCGACACGGCCCGGGCCGCCGACATCTTCAACATGGCGCTGGAGGACAAGGACTGTTCACCGTGGCTGATCCTGGCCGGCTCGACCTCGGCCGGCGGCTGCATGCACGTCTACCGCGACATGGTGAAGTTCGGCATGGTCGACGCCGTGGTCGCCAC
>NZ_CALMZS010000193.1 GCF_937870815.1 uncultured Brevundimonas sp. | reverse complement strand
CAATCGCGACCTTGCCCGCAAGATGCTCGCCAGGCGAGGCATGATGCGTCTGGCCGACCTCAGAGCGGCTGGCGTCACGGCTGCAACGATGCGTCGCATGCAAGACGCCGGCGAAGCCGTGAAACTGGGGCGCGGCCTCTACCAGGCCCCCGACGCGGACTACACGACCGAACACAGTCTGGCCGAGGCGGCACTGCGGGTCCCCAACGGCGTGATCTGTCTTGTGTCAGCGCTCGCCTATCATGGCCTGACGGACCAACTGCCCTCGAAGGTCTGGGTGGCCATCGGCCATAAGGACTGGTCGCCGAGCGCCTCCGTCCCGCCGCTGCGGATCGTACGGTTTGCGGACCATCTGCTGAAGGACGGCGTCGAGACCATCACGGTCGAAGGCGTCGAGGTTCGCATCTTTGACATCCCCAAGACCATCGCGGATTGCTTCCGCCATCGACGGTCCGTCGGACTGGCCGTCGCTCTGGAGGGTCTTCAGGAGGGACTTCGTCAAGGCAAGGTCAGCCCGTCGCAAATCCTGGACGCCGCCGATCGCGGACGAGTTGGCTCTATCGTGCGGCCCTACCTCACGGCCCTGACCGCCAATGGCTGACCCCGTTCGCAACATTGGCGCCTCGGTTCGGGCCCGCCTTCAGAACCTGGCGCGGACCACGGGCCAACCGTTCGAGACCCTTCTGGTCCGCTATGGTCTGGAACGGCTGCTCTATCGCCTGTCCAGGGCGGAGCACAGCGACCGGTTCGTTTTGAAGGGAGCCATGCTGCTGATGACCTGGCTCGAGATTCCGCTGCGGGGCACCCGGGACGTCGACTTCCTCGGCTTCGGCGAGCCGAGCCCCGAAGGTATGCTCCAGGTCTTCCGCGAGGTTCTGGCGATCCCCGTCGACGAAGATGGGGTCGTCTTCGACGTTGATGGGCTCCGGGTGGATCGGATCCGTGAGGAAGCGGCCTATGGCGGCCTTCGCCTGCAAACCACCGCGACCATCGACCGCGCCAAAATCAAGGTCACGATCGACATCGGCTTCGGCGACGCCACAGAGCCCGGCATCGAGGAGATTGACTATCCGGCATTGCTCGATTTTCCGACGGCGCGCCTGCGGACCTATGCCCGCGAGACGGTCATCGCCGAAAAGTTTCAGGCCATGGTCGACCTGGGCCGGGCCAACACACGTCTAAAGGATTTCTACGACGTCTGGGTCCTGAGCCGTCTCTTCGCTTTCGACGATGATCGCCTGGCGCGGGCCATGGCGGCCACATTCGCTCGGCGTGGCACCGCCTTGCCGACCGTGTCGCCCGACGCACTGACGCCGGCCTTCTCCGGCGATCCGGAAAAACGGGCGCAGTGGCGGGCGTTCGTCGAGAACCTCGCCGAAGATCCCGGCGATCTCAACGGCGTTGTTGACGCCTTGGCCGACTTCCTGATGCCGCACGCCATGGCCGCCGCCCGCCACGTCCCGGTGCCCCCACCATAGCTCCTGGGGCGTGCCCGCGAGATCGCCGAGCATCCCGACGCCGGCAGGGCGTCCCAGCCCAGATCGACAGGCCGGAGAGCCCTGCCGTCCGGCACGATCCCGGACCGGCCTGGCTGGACGCCTGTCAACGGAGCAAGTCCTGGCTGGGGGCAGTCAAGCTCGTCCGACAGCGCTCCTGAATATACTCCAGATATAGCTTTTCAGGCGGTTCACCCGCGCGCTCACTCGTTGCGCCACATCCGTGGCGATCAACCCAAGGAGAGACCGTGATGACCCCCACCAAGC
>NZ_CALMZS010000192.1 GCF_937870815.1 uncultured Brevundimonas sp. | reverse complement strand
CGCGCGACAACAATCCGCCCCTGACGATCTCCGAACTGTCGTTCGCGCTGAAGCGGACGCTGGAGGACCGCTTCGGCCATGTCCGGCTGCGCGGCGAGATCTCCAAGGTCAACCGCCACGCCTCGGGCCACGTCTATCTGACCCTCAAGGACGACAAGGCCGCCATCGACGGCGTGGTCTGGAAGGGCCAGGCGCGCGGCCTCGGGGTGCAGCCGGAGACCGGGCTGGAGGTCATCGTCACCGGCAAGATCACCTCCTACCCGGCGCGGTCGTCGTACCAGATCGTCATCGAGACCATGGAGGCCGCCGGGGCCGGGGCCCTGCTGGCCCAGCTGGAGCGGCTCAAGGTCAAACTCCAGGGCGAGGGCCTGTTCGACCCCGGCCGCAAACAGCCGATCCCGACCTTCCCCGCCGTCATCGGGGTGGTCACCAGCCCGACCGGGGCGGTGATCCGCGACATCCTGCACCGCATCGCCGAGCGCTGGCCCTGCCGCGTCGTGGTCTGGCCGGTCGTGGTCCAGGGCGAGGCCGCCTGCGGCCAGGTGTCCAACGCCATCCTCGGTTTCGACGCCCTGACGCCCGGCGGCCCCATCCCCCGCCCCGACCTGCTGATCGTCGCCCGCGGCGGCGGCTCGGTCGAGGACCTGTGGTGCTTCAATGACGAGGGGCTGGCCCGCGTCGTCGCCGCCGCGACCATCCCCGTCATCTCCGCCGTGGGCCACGAGACCGACACCACCCTGATCGACTTCGTCTCCGACCGCCGCGCCCCCACCCCGACCGGCGCGGCCGAGATCGCCACCCCGGTGCTGGCCGACCTGCGCGCCGCCGTGCTCGACCTCGACCGCCGGCTGGTCCGCGCCGGCGGCCGGCTGATCGAGGAGCGCCGCACCCGTCTGCGCGCCGTCGAGCGCGGCCTGCCGGTCCGGCCCGAGGACCTGCTGGCCCTGCCGCGCCAGCGCCTCGACCACGCCGGCAGCCGCCTCGGCTCCGCCCTGCACCGCAATGTCGCCGTCCATGAGCGCCGGCTGATCTCCGTCGCCGGCCGGCTGTCGCCCGCCGTGCTCGACCGCGCCCTGGAGCGCCGCCGCGACCGGCTCGGCGCCGCCGCCGCCCGCTTCGCCCCCGTCCTGCCGCGCCGGCTCGAGCGGGACCGCGACCGCCTCGCCGCCCTCGCCCGGGCCCTGTCCAGCCTGAACCCCGGGACGCCCAAGCCCGGCTTCGCCCGCGTCGAGGGCGAGGACGGGGCCATGATCGCCGCCGCCGCCGCCCTGCGGCCCGGCCAGGCCGTGCGCCTGGTCTTCGCCGACGGCGCCTGCGGCGCCCATATCGACGGCGACGGCGAGGCCGCGGCGCCGGCCGCCCGGCCCCGGTCCGCGCCCCGGGCCAAGACCCCGCCGCCCGGCCAGGGCGACCTGTTCTGAACGCCGGACCCTTGGCGCCGCCTCCGCCCGCGGGCTAGCCTGCGCCCATGACCGAGATCGACGCCGGCCCCGCCACCCTGCATTTCGCCGACGGCGAATTCGCCGTGCTCAAGCCCGGCCGCTTCGTCGCCTGCGCCGTCAGCGGCCGGGCCATACCGCTCGAAATCCTGCGCTACTGGTCGGTCGCGCGCCAGGAGGCCTACGCCGGCCCCGGCGAGGCCCTGCAACGGAAGGCCGCGGCCGGATGACCCCCGACCGCCGCGCCCTGCTCGCCGGAGCCGCGGCGCTGGCGGCGGCCGGAGCGGCGCGGGCGCGCCCCGCCGACGACCTCGAGCTGACCGGCCGCCTCGTCCAGGGCGGCCACGCGCTGGGGCGCACCTGGCCGCGCGCCCTCGTCTTCGTCGACGGCGAGGCCCTCGCCGCCGCCTCGGCGGGCGGCCGCTTCATCGTCGGCTTCGACCGCGACGCCCCGTCCAGCGTCGAGATCGAGACCCGGGCCCACGGCCGCTCCGCCCGCCGGACGCTCGCCATCGCCCCGGGCGACTTTCCGGTGACCCGCATCGACGGCCTGCCGCCGGCGACGGTGACGCCCTCCGACCCCGCCCTGCTGGCCCGCATCGCCCGCGAGGCGGCCCTGAAGGGCGAGGCCTTCGCCAGCCGCCTCGACGCCGACCATTTCCGCGACGGCTTCGACTGGCCGCTCGAGGCCTTCCGGGTCAGCAGCCGCTGGGGCGCCCGGCGCGTGCTCAACGGCACGCCGGCGCGGCCGCACTACGGCGTCGACCTGGCCGCGCCGGCCGGGACGGTGATCCGCGCCCCGGCCGCCGGCCGCGTCGTCCTGGCCGAGCCCGACCTGCATTTCGAGGGCGGCCTGACCCTGGTCGACCACGGCCAGGGGCTGATCACCGCCTATCTGCACCAGTCGCGTCTCGAGGTCCGCGCCGGCCAGGACGTGCGCCGCGGCGATTCGCTCGGCCGGGTGGGGATGAGCGGTCGCGCCACCGGCCCGCACCTGTGCTGGCGCATGAAATGGCGCAACCGCAACATGGACCCCTCGCTGCTGACCAGAACCTGAGCGCGAGTAAGCGATTACGTCGATGGGTGATCGCCGGTCAGTCATGGACGGGCAGGCAATCGGTCCCTAGGTTTCCCCATCCGCGCGCCCCGGGGCGCCCAACCGGCCCGTCCAGATGACCTCGCTCGCCTCGCTCCAGATCCTCCTCGTGGACGACAATCCGCATATGCGCGCCATCGCCACGGCGGTGCTGAAGTCGGCGGGCATCCGCAAGGTGCTGGAGGCCGACGACGGCGGGGCCGGCCTGCGGATGCTGCGCGACCACGGCGTCGACCTGGCCATCGTCGACTACAAGATGTTCCCGCTGGACGGGGTCGAATTCACCCGGCTGGTCCGCAACAGCCCCGACAGCCCCAATCCGTACCTGCCGATCATCATGATGACCGGCCACTCGGGCAAGCAGCGCGTCTACGAGGCCCGCGACGCCGGCGTCACCGAATTCCTCGCCAAGCCGATCACCGCCAAGGCCGTGCTCGACCGCATCCAGTCGGTGATCTGGAAGCCGCGGCCCTTCGTCAGGACCGAGGGCTATTTCGGGCCCGACCGGCGGCGCGTCTCCCCGCCCCAATTCCCCGGCCCCTTCCGCCGCGCCACCGACGCCGCCCGCGAGGCCTCGGCCGGGGCCAGCGCCGCCGCCGTCTAGAGCCTGATCAGGCTCCAGTCTAAGGCTGGAGCGAAGATCCGGGTTTGGACGCGATCGCGTCCAAACCGATTTCGCCCTAGCCGCCG
>NZ_CALMZS010000191.1 GCF_937870815.1 uncultured Brevundimonas sp. | reverse complement strand
GGCGGCCCCGCCGGCCGCCATGGCGCCGGCGCCGGCGATCCCTGCCCCGGCGAGGGCGCCGGCCCCGCCGACGGCCAGCGCTCCGGTGAGCGCCGCGCCGGCGCCCAGCGCCGGTCCTCCGGTCACCAGGGCCGAGGCCAGGTTGGGGATGAACAGAGCCAGCATGGCCAGCAGGATGGCCGCCACCAGGATGGTCAGGGCTTCGTAGATATCGGGATTGGCCGAGGGCTGGAGCTGATCGAAGATCGTCCGCGCGCCGGAAACGACGATCGCCAGGGCCAGGACCTTCAACCCGGACGAGACGACATAACCCAGCGGCCGTTCGGCGAGGAAGGCGGACTTGTTCCAGATCCCGAACGGCAGGAGCACGAAGCCGCCCAGGGTGACGATCTTGAACTCCAGCAGGGAGACGATGATCTGCAGGGCCAGCACGGCGAAGGCCAGCATGATGCCGATCATGGCCAGGCCCAGGATCAGGGCGTCGGCCATGTTGCCGACGATATCCAGGGGATTGTCGACGGGTGCCGGCGTCTCGCCCAGCGCCTTCACGATCTCCCAGCCCTGGGCGAGGATGGCCCCGGGATTGAGGAATTCCTCGCGGCTCAGCGAGCCGCCACCGGCCGTCAGCCCCAGCTCCAGAAAGCCGGCGTAGACGGTCTCGGACAGCTGCTGCCAGTCGTTGATCAGCCAGGCGAAGGCGCCGATCAGCAACACCTTACCGAAGCCGGAGGCCAGGACCTCCCGGTTCGGGGACAGCGCCCACTGAATGCCGGTCAGGGCGACGACGAGGACGATCAGCAGGCCGAACACCCCGTTGACCGAGCCCTGGAGGGCGTCGAACCCGGCCGAGATGGTGTTGGAGAACACCACCATCAGCTCATTGGGCGTTTCAACTCCGACCGTCATCGCCAGACTCCCTCAGTCCTGGGCGTGAGACAGGGGATTGAAGCGCGGCGCCGTCGGCGCCCCGGCCTGACGGCCCCAGCGCTGGCGACGGGCGGCGTCGCCGGAGGCCCGGTCCGCCGCATCGCGCGCCGTGGCCTCGGCCAGCAGGCGGGACTGGGCCAGCATGATGGTGCGCAGCGCCGCCAGGTCCTCGGCCAGGACCGCCAGAAGCTGGTTGGACGATTGCACCGCCGCCGTCTGGCCGGTCGCCGCCTGACTGGCCGACAGGGCACCGGCCAGGCGTTGCGACCGCCCCTGCCCCATCCGCTCCAGTTCCGCGGCCGTCCGGGCCACATCCTCGGCCGTGCGACGGGCATTGGCGGTCCTGGCCTGGCCCTGCTCCAGCAGGCTCAGCATGTCGGAACCCGACAGGTCCTCGGGATACAGGTTCCGGAACTGCTGCTCCAGGCCGCTGACCGAGCCGGCGATCCCGCGCGCGGTCCGCGCCAGTTCGGCCATGTCTCGCAGCGACTGGCTCGACTGGGTCAGGTGGCTGTAGGGCGAGGCGGCCAGGCTGCGCGCCTCATTGGCCAGGCTCTCCAGCTGACGCGCCGCCTGCAGCGCGTTCTCGATGTGATTGCGTGGGTCGAACACGACCTGTTGGGCCGGGGCCGGCGACGATGCCAGCAGACTGACCGCCGCGAGGCCGGTCCCCAGGATCGAGGCCAGCCTATTCGGCCGCGAGCGGGCCGGCGAAGGCGTCGAGAACGGAATCCACATTTTGCACTCCCTTGGCTTTGAGGAATTCACGGGCGAAGCTGCCCGGTCGGCGGTCGTCAGATCCGGATCGCTCCAGAATGTCGTCGATCAAGGTCTGGTCTTCCGGCGCGCTCGAGCCGCACAGGGCGAGCGCCACGCCGGTCAGTCTCAGGTCGAACAGCCGTCGCCCGCGCGGCTGGCGCCAGTAGTAGGCCCGCTTGGGGGTGGCGAAGGCGATCAGCTCCAGCTGACGCCGGTTCAGGCCAAATCCGCGGTAGAGCTCGGCGGAGGCTGGCTCGAGGGCGCGGGGATTGGGTAGAAAGACCTGGGTCGGGCAGCTCTCGATCAGGCTGGCGGCGATCGGGGAAGCCGCCACATCGTCGAGACTCTGGGTGGCGAAGACCACGCAGACCCGCTTCTTGCGCAGGGTCTTGAGCCATTCCCGGATCCGGGCGGCGAAGGCGGTCTCGCCCAGGAACAGCCAGGCCTCGTCCAGCACCAGCAGGGTGGGCCGGCCGTCGAAACTCTGTTCGAGATGATGAAACAGGGCCGAGAGCACCGGGGCCACCGCCGACGGCGTCCCCATCAAACTCTCCAGTTCAAAGGTGTCGAACCGGGTCGGCGTCAGGGCTTCCCCCTCCCCGTCGAGCAGCGCGCCGTGTGGCCCCTTCAGGGTCAGCGGCTCCAGGGCGGCGGCGACTGCCTTGTCCTGGACCAGGGCGCAGAACACCGTCAGCGTCCGCTGCGACACCGGCGCCTCGGACAGGGCGGACAAGGCCAGCCAGATCTCCTCCCGCACTCTCGGAGCCGGCTCCAGCCCCGCCAGCCGCACGGTCTCGGCGATCCATTCCGACGCCCAGGCCCGCTCATCCTCCCGGTCGATCCCGGCCAGGGGCTGGAGCGAGACCCTGGCGCCCGGCTCCAGCGCCTGCCATCGCCCTCCGGCCGCGAGTGTCGCGGCCCGCGCCGACCGGCCCTTGTCGAAGAACACGACCCTGGCCTGCGGATAACGGAACCACTGCAGGGCGAGGAAGGACAGCAGGGCGCTCTTGCCCGATCCGGTCGGGCCCACGACCATGGCGTGGCCGACGTCGCCCACATGCAGCACCAGCCGGAACGGCGTCGCGCCGGTCGTGCGCGCCGTCGCCAGCGGCGGCCCCTGCAGATTGGCGTCCTCCGCCGGTCCCGCCCAGACGGCGGAGACCGGCAGCAGATCGGCCAGGTTCAGGGTCGAGACCAGAGGCCGGCGCACATCGGCATAGGGTTCGCCGGGCAACGAGCCTAGCCAGGCTTCGACCGCATTGAGATCCTCGATCCGGGCCACCAGCCCCTGGGCGTTGAGCGCCGCCTCGATCGCCCTGGCCTTGGCCGCGGCCCCCGTCTCGCTGGCGTCCAGCACGGTGACGGTCACGGTCAGGTAGCCGAAGGCGCAGCTCTCGGCCCCCAGGGCAGCCAGTGCGCCGTCGCATTCCTCGGTCTTGGATGCCGCGTCCGTATCCAGGAGCGGCACCTCCTCCTTGGTGATGGCCTCGCGCAGCAGGACGCCGACGCCCTTGCGCTTGGCGAACCAGCGCTTCCTCAGCTTGACGATCTCCCGCTCGGCCTCGGGCTTGTCCAGGCCGATCCAGCGCGCCGTCCAGCGGTATTCGAACGGCAGGGCCCCCAGCGCGTCGAGCAGCCCGGGCCGGGTCACCGACGGCAGGCCCCGCACCGAGACCACCTTGAGCCAGCGGTCGCCCAGCCGGGGCGCCACCCCGCCAGTCAGGCCAGCGTCGGCGAGCCAGGCGTCGAGGAACATCGGCGTCTCGGGCGGCCGCACCGCGAAGGGTTTGGGCGAGACGCTGTCGTGAAGCCAGGTCAGGAGGTCCGCGTCGTCGAGCCGCGTGATCTCCGGCAGGGCATCGGACAACAGGTCGAGCGTCGTATCGGCCTCGCGGCCGAAGGTCGCAAGCGAGAGCCGCCAGTCGTGGCCGCCCTTGGCCAGCCCGTCGAACAGCCACCGCTCCATGCGGCGGGTCTCGTCAGCCGGCGGCAGCCAGGTCAGGGCCAGGCGAAAATCCGTCTCGAAGGCCGGATCGGCATCCTCGAAGCGGATGCGGCGCTCGGAATCGAGCAGCCAGGCCACATCGAGGTCAAAGGCGCTCTCCGGATAGGCCGTGGCCGGACGACGGCGCGCCTCCATATGCAGGCACCAGCCGGACCCGAGCCGTTTCAGCGCGTTATTGAGCCGGGCCCGCACCGCCATCAGTTCGTCCTCGGTCGAGGATTCCAGGTCGGGTCCCCGAAACCGGAACCCGGCCATGAACGAGCCGTCCTTGTTGAGGACCACGCCGGGCGCGACCAGGGCGGCCCAGGGCAGATGGTCAGCCAGGGCGGCCGGACGCCTGCGATGCTCGTCGAGGAACCGCATCGCGCCCTCACCCGTCCAGATGGCCGGGCAGCGCCAGATGACGGCGCAGCACATCGAAGAAGCGCCGGTCGGACCGGGCGGCCCACAGGCCGATCGCATGGGCGACCGCCCACCAGAGCAGGCCCAGCCACCAGATCCGCAGGGCCAGCCCCAGCACCAGGGCGATCGTGCCCATGGCGATGGCGTAGCCGCGCGGCATGCCGGCCATCAGCACCGGCTCGGCCAGGGCCTGGGCCACCGGCAGTTCCCATCCGTCCGGCCGCGGGTCCATCACCCGATCTCCACGCCGCCGGCGAAGCCGAAGAAGTCGAGGAAAAAGGTCGAGGCGGCGAAGGCGATCGACAGTCCGAACATGATGCCCAGGCCCCGGCGCATCGACGAGCCGTTCTCGCTCATGGCGATCCCGGCTCCAAAGACGACCACGGCCACGACCGCGGCGGCCTGAACGACCGGTCCCGTGATCGACTGCACCACCTGCTGCAGCGGCCCTTCCCAGGGCATGCCCGAGCCTCCGGCCAGGGCCGGTCCGGCCAGCATCAGGCTACACGTCATCGCTGCGCCGAACAGGCGGCGCCCCAGTCTCCGTTGCATGATTTACTTCCTTTGTTTCAGCGCAGGTCACCGCGCGGCGACTCATTGCAAGCAAAGAATTCCGCGGGCTGTCAATCATTTTATGTAAGTAAATTCAGTGACTTGCCGACGACTTGTTGACGACTTGCATCAACTCTGGAAACAACTTGGACTGCGTCGGTCCCGACGCCCCATTCCCAACTCGCCGGATGAGTTGCGACGACTGGCGGTCGGTCTCCTCGTGACGCAGCGCTCTCGGTCACTCGCGGGGTGGGCAGCCGCAGGCTGCTGATGGCGATGCCCGCCTTGCACCAGAACGACCGGGCTTTCGCCTTCGCCCGTCTCCCCGGACCCGGCCAGGAGTCCATGATTAGCCGTTTGATAGTACGAGAGTTTGATCACTCCGGGTGCTCAAACAGAGCGTCCGGATTATCCAACATTTGACATTTCTTCACTTTGAGCACCATAAGTGCTCAAATGTCAGGTAAGCTAAACAAGCTGGAGCGGCTGTTGCCGGAGGGGCTGGTGGTGGACTCCGCCTGGCTCAACGAGCACGGCTACTACAATTCGCTCCGCGCCAAATACGTCGCCGCCGGCTGGCTCGAGCAACCCGCCCGCCGCGTCTATCGCCGCCCGCGCGGCACGCTTGACTGGCAACTTGTCGTCCTGTCGTTGCAAACGCTGCTCGACCACCAACTTGTCGTCGGCGGCCGCACCGCGCTCGAACTCCAGGGGTTCGGCCACTATTTGAGCCGTGAGGTCCAGGAGGTTCATCTGTACGGCCTGACCCGGCCGCCGACCTGGCTGAACGACCTCAAGCTCGGCGTCGCCTTCCTTTATCACAATCCGGCCAGGCTGTTTGGCCACGCCGCCTGGCTCGGACTCCGGGGCGAGGAGCCTTCCGGGCCGGCGGATCCCTTTGCCTGGGGCCAGGCAGGCGTGGCCGAAATGCCCATAGGGCACTGGAAATGGCCGATGCTCGTCTCGACGCCCGAACGCGCCCTGCTTGAACTGCTCGACGAACTTCCCGACCGCGAGACGTTCGATCAGGTCGACGCCCTGGTGGAGGGCCTGGCCAATCTCAGCCCGCGTCGCCTGCAACTGCTCCTCGACGACTGCCGGAGCATCAAGGTCAAACGCCTGTTCTTCTTCTTCGCCGATCGACACGGCCACGGGTGGCTGAAGCGGCTGGACCGAACCTCGATCAACCTCGGCAGCGGCAACCGCATGCTGGCCAAGGGGGGCCGGCTTGACCCGACCTACCGCATCACCGTGCCGGAGGATTTCAATGCCGTTCGGTGATCTCTACGAGCGCCAGGTCCGGCTGTTGATCCGCACTCTGCCGTTCGTTCTGGCCGAGACCGAATTCGCCCTGAAGGGCGGCACGGCCATCAATCTGTTCGTCCGCAATCTCCCGCGCCTTTCGGTCGATATCGATCTGACCTATCTGCCCGTCCGCGAACGGGCCGAGTCTCTGGCCGCGATCGACGCCGGCCTGAGGCAGATCGCGGCCGCCATGGCCGAACGACTGCCCCGCGTCGTGGTGACGCCTGGCCAGGCGCGGCCCGAAGGCACGATCGACAAACTTCTCGTCGCCGCGGACGGAGTCCAGATCAAGATCGAGGTCACGCCCGTATTGCGCGGCACGGTGTTCGCCGCAGAACTGCGGGACGTCGCGCCGGCTGTGGAGGACCGGTTCGGCTTCGCCGAAGCCCGGATGGTCTCGCTCTCCGACCTCTATGCCGGAAAGATCACCGCCGCCCTGGACCGCCAGCACCCGCGCGATCTGTTCGACGTGCGCGACCTCCTGGCCAATGAAGGGGTGGACGATCAACTGCGGCAGGCCTTCATCGCCTATCTGATCAGCCACCCTCGCCCGATGACCGAAGTGCTGCGCCCGCGCCGCAAGGATATCGCCGGGGAGTTTCAGCGAGGCTTCGTCGGCATGACGCTGGAGCCGGTCAGCCTCGACGAACTGATCGCCGCGCGCGAAGCCCTCATCACGATCATCGTCGATGATATGCCGACCGCGCATCGCGAATTCCTGATCGGCTTCAAAAGCGGCGAACCGGATTGGTCCCTCATAGGCCTGCCGGGCATCGCCGATCTGCCGGCGGTCCGCTGGAAGCAACGGAATCTGGACCAGCTCGCGCCCGGCCGGCGGGACCTGCTGGTGGAAGGGCTGCGCGCCGTCTGGCCGTCATAAAGCGGCGCCGTAACCGGAACGACCGCGCCCGGACATCGCCTTCCTGACCGGACTGACCGGACCTGCGCATGGCCGCGCCGCCGGTCGAGCCCACATCAACCGGCCGCGGCGGCGAAGCGCTTCTCCAGGCGTCGCGATGTCAGCGATCCACCAGGAAGCCGCATGGCGCCGGCGCGCTCTGTGCTCACGCGAGCGGCGTCAGCAGGTAACGATCCGCTTCAAGCCCTTCGACGGCGAGCACAGCCTCCACCCGTCGGCCCTGGACCGTGCGCCGGATATGGACGATCCGGTCGACCGCCTGGGCGATCGCGCGCCGGGGCGGCCGGGCGACCACTTCGATGATCAGATCCTCGACGCGACGCAGCACGTCTTCGGCGGAGTTGGCGTGGATCGTCGACAGACCACCGGGATGCCCGGTGTTCCAGCTCTTCAAGGTCTCAAGCGCGGCGGCCCCGTCGCGCATTTCGCCGACCACGATCCGGTCCGGGCGCATCCGCAGCGCGTCCCTCACCAGATCGACCACCCCGATGACGACCGGCGCCCGCCGGGTCAGCACCGCGACCACGTCCCAGGCCGAGCACTGCAGCTCCGGCGTATCCTCGATCAGGAAGACCCGGTCCCCGGCGAAGGCGGGTTCGGCCAGCACCGCATTGGCCAGGGTGGTCTTGCCCGAGCCGGTCCCGCCGGAGATGAGGATGTTGCGGCGTTCGGCCGCCGCCTGTCGCAGCGCGTTCGCCTGGGCCTGCGTCATCACGCCGCCGCGAACATAGTCGGCCAGCCCCCAGATCACCGCAGGGCGTTTGCGGATCGAGAAGGCCGGCGCCGCGACGATCGGGGGCAGCAATCCCTGGAACCGTTCGCCCGTCCCCGGCAGGACGCCGGATAGACGCGGGTCCTCGCGCGCCACCGTCTCCCCGACATAGTCGGCGATGAGCTTGATGGCGCGCTCGCGCGCCTCCGGCGACAGTGTCTGGCCGGTGTCACGTCGCCCCTCCCCGCTCCGGTCGAGCACTAGCCGTCCGTCCGGGTTGGCGAGGATCTCCACCACGGCGGGCTCCTCCAGGGCGGCGAGAACCGTCGGCCCCAGCGCGTGCCGCAAGGCCTCCAGCTTGCGTTCCGCGACGATCGGATGGACCGCCATCAGGGCGGAGGGTCAAAGGAGCGGGGTTCCCCGGCGACCGTGTCGGTCGCGGTTCGGCCCGCGACGATCCGTGCGGCCGTGGCGTCGAGCAGCCGTTCGATCCGCCGGTCCACGGCCGCCTGGACGGTCGGATCCTGATCGACGACGGCGTCCGGCAGCCGCAGGAAGAAGGCCCGCGCCACCTCGATCAGGAGTTCCTGAACGATCTGCATGTCCCGCGCCGTCGACCGCATATGGTCCCTCAGCGAGCGTTCGAGCTGCAGCAGCCGATCCTCGGGATCAGCTTGGGGCGATTTCTGCAGCCCCCGCGAGATCGCCCGCCCGGCGGCCTGGCTGAGCGGCATCCGGCCTGCCCGCGCCTCGCGATTAAGCGCCGTCGCGAGCTTGGGATCGGTGAGATAGACCTGCACGCGGGCGGTCTGGGGGTTAGTCCTGGGCATTTCCTGGTCCTTGCAACTGATCGAGGACCGCCTGTTGTGCGGCCATCTCCTGCGCCACCCGCCCGTAGATATCGGCCGCCCTGGCGGCGACCTTCTTGTCGTCCATGGCCGCCGCCACCTCCTTGAACAGCGGCAGACTGGCCTCGGCGTCCTCCCCGAGGCTGCGGCGCCCCGCCCACGGATGAGGGGCGCGGGGTGGAACGTCGAGCTGCCGGCCCTGATCGGGCGGGGTTTCCCCCGCGCGGCTCCGGAATGGTTCGCGCCGGTCATAGAGCAGCTTTTCGGTTCGCAGCGGCCGATGTCCCGCCACGAACACCAGCTGCTGATCGTCCGGCAGCGACCGAATCTCGCCCGGCTCCAGCAAGGGCCGTTCGATCTCCGCGCGGGACACCGAACTGCGGCCCGTCCCCAGGCCTGCGGGGCCACTGCGGCTGGTGCGCGTTTCGGTCACCGACCCCGTCAGCTTCGAGACCTTGTCCTGGGTCAGCGGATCGAGCGCCGAGAAGGCCGTGTAGACCGCGCAGTTGTCGAGGATGGTGTTGTGTTGGCCGTAGGTCTCGACGATGTCATTGAGAGACTGGGCCACGAACATCGCCTTGACCCCGTAACCACTCATCAGGCGCAGCGACTTCTCGAAGAAGGCCAGCCGCCCCAGGAGCGGAAACTCGTCCATGACCATCAGAAGCTTGTGGTGTTTCTCCCGGCCGGTCGCGTCCCTTGTCTCCTCCGCCGTCAGGGCCTGGGCGGCGGAATAGAACATCAATCGCACGAGCGGCCGCAGCGCGGCGGCGTCCGCCGGGGCCACCTGGACATAGAGCGACACCGGCGCCTCGGCGCACATCAGATCGCCCATGGCGAAGTCGGACGCCGACAGCGCCCGCTCCACATCCTCGCCGGCCAGCCATTTCAGATAGGACCGCGCCGTTCCCTGCACCGATGTCCGAAACCGGTCGTGCATGGCGGCATACCCCTTCACCGCCGTCCGGATGAATGGATGGGTCTCGGGCTTGCCGCCCGCCCCCGACCGGTGAAGGGTCTTCATCATGCGGTCGGCCGCATCGTCGAGATCGGCCAGAAGCTCCCGTACCTTGAGCAGGGTCTTGTCGGCGTCCTCGGCGGTGTAGAGGACGTGCAGGATCACGGCTTCGAGGATTTCCGAAGCGGCCTTGTCCCAGATCGCCTCATCGTCCCGCGCGCCCCCGGGATCGGACAGTATGGCCACCAGACGCTGGACCTGCGCCAGCTCGCCGGGTCCCGGCTGGATCTCCGCCAACGGATTCCAGCGCGCGGACGCCGGATCCCGCGGCGCGAAATAGAAGGTATGCGAGAACCGCGAACGCCAGCCGGCCGTGATCCGCCACAGTTCGCGCTTTGGATCATGCACCAGGACGCTCGGGGTCCACGACAACAGGGTCGGGGTCACATGGCCCCGCCCCTTGCCGCTGCGGGTCCCGCCGGTCACCAGCGTCGGCCGAAGATCGGCCGTCGCCAGCAGCCGCCCCCTGAATACGCCCAAGACCGCGCCGGCCGGACTGAGCAGGCCCGCGCGGCGAGCCTCGGCCCGGCCGCCCCATCCCCGGATCCGACGCGCCGTTCGATCTCCGCTGACAATCGATCCCAGGCCCAGGCCGCTCGCCGCACCCAACAGGATCAGCGGCGCGCTGCGTGAGACCGCTGTCCGGGCCTCGTCGCCGAACTCCCCGCGCCAGGCCAGGATCGCCCAGGGCGGATAGAGCGCCAGGTCGGGGTGAATCGGTAACGCCGGCCCCAGCTCCGCTGACCACTGATAGGTCCAGGCGAACAATTGCGTCGCCGCCTGCAATCCCAGCAGCAGGCCCAGACCGAGGCACGCCAGCCGCACCGGCACCTAGACCGCCTCACCGGGAGGATCCCGCCGCTCTCCGGAGACGTCGAGGACCAGCAGCGGCGCGGCGTCCATCCGGCGCTGGTGATAGGCGACCAGGGCCTGCCGGAGCGCCGGGATCGTGCCGGAGTCGGCCAGTTGAAGGATCGAGACGGCCTCGGCTTCACGATCATGCAGGATCCGCTGTTCCGCCTGGGCCAGCGGCAGGAGCTGGCGGCCCACCCGCTCAAAGGCTTCGGCGAGGACCTGGTTGCCCGCGCCCCGGACGATGCGGTCGAGACGTTCGGCCAGCCGCTTTTCCGGTGCGGCGGACGACGGAACGGGTTCATCACGGTCCTGCACGGCCTCGGCCAGGTTCAGACTTGTCGTCAGGCAATGGAGCCGGAAGGCGAACCTGTCCCGAACCAGGGCCGCGTCGATCCGCGAGGCCAGATAGCCGCCGAAGGGCGCCCGTTCGATCAGGCCCTCGCCGCACAGCCAGGCGAGAGCTTCGCGCACCGGCGTGGTCGACAGCCGCAGGCGCCGGGCCTCCTCGATGATCACGATCGGCGTCCCGGGCGCATAGGCCCCCTGCTCGGACAGATGGCGAATGCTCTCCAGGGCAAAGAGGAAGGGATCGCGCTTTCGGGTCACGGTCGTCTCCAGGGAGGGAGCCAGGGTTTCTGGCGCGGATCGACCGGCTCGCCAATGAGTTGCAACCCCGAATGGCCAAAAACGCCATAAAACGTCGAGATATCCGCCGTGCGCCGTCGGTTCATCCGCCGCTTTGTGGCGGAGGAGCACCGGTTGTGTACGGAAACGAAAGGATGAGCGTTGCCCACTGAAGCGTCCCGTCGCACCATCCCGTGTTTGAGAGGTTTCGCCGATGAGTGGAGTGCCGCCTGAACTGCCCCGCGACGGCGAGTTGCTTTCCGCGGCGGTCAAGGCGGTCCGCAAACATCGCGGCATGACCACGGCCGAGGTCGCCAGCGCCATGAACATGGCGCTCAGAACCTATGAACGCTTCGAGTCGGGCGCCACCCGCCTGAACCTCGACCATATCCACCGGTTCGCCGCGGCGACCAACAGCGATCCCTATGCCCTCATTCTCTCGGTCGTGATCGGGTCGTCCGAGCTGGCCCGGCGCTGCGCCGACAACAAGATGGCGACCATCCTCACCGTGGCGATCCAGCGGTTCGACCAGGCCATCCAGGATCGTCTCATGGACCTGGACGCCCGCACCCTGATCACCGCGATCACCGGCATGTTCGACACCCTGCTGGACGGCGACGAGACGAGCGAGCAGGCCCAGGCCTGGTTACAGACGGGCGCGGCCGAGTTGCTCTCCAAACGCCCCAAACCGGGACGCTGACCCCTCAATATACTCCAGATATAGCTTTTCAGACGGTCGAGCCGCGCGCTCACTCCTTGCGCCACATCCGTGGCTACCAACCCAAGGAGAGACCGTGATGACCACGTCCAAACTGCGCCTTGTCAGCCTCGGGAGCGCCAAGGCGCTTACCCGGGATGGCGAGGAAGGACCGTACCTCGAACTGATGTTCGTGAAGAGCCGCACGCCGGCCTGACGGTTGAGTGGTCGCCCCCAAAGGGGCGGCCACGGAGGCCAAGACTGAAGCCTCATGAAGGCCATCCCTGCCCGGAAGCCCTCGCGTCCGAGACTATCCGTCGACGCTCTTTGCGGCCCATCCGAAATCGCGAAACGAGATCACTCTACCCAGCCCGCTGCCGAACCAAAGCGCCGCGTCCAGCCGGCTGGCGGCTTGGCGGTGTGCAGGTCACTCACAACCAAAATCCGAATATGCGCGGTCGGGAGTGAGCCGTTGAATATACTCCAGATATAGCTTTTCTGCTGGCCACACAGCGCGCTCACTGGGGCTGCCACACCCGTGGCGATCAACCCAAGGAGACTGTGATGACCACGCCCAAACTCCGCCTCGTCAGCTTCGGCAGCGCCAAGGCGCTCACCCAGGACGGCGAAATCGGACCGTACTTCGAACTGCTGATCGTCCAGAGCCGCACCCCGGCCTGAACGAAAGGGCGGTCGTCCTTGTGGCGACCGCCCCGAGGCCCGTCATCAGGAGGACCCCATGGCACGCCAGGTGACCCTTGCAGCCGGTCTGCATATGGTTCGGATCCGTGACGACGTGGTCATTCTCGACGTCGGCGCCGACCGGTATTCATGTCTCGTTGGCGGCGGAAATCAGCTCACGCCCGTCGGATCAGGGGCGGTCTCCGCAGACGACGACGTCCTGCAAGAACTTCAGTCAGCCGGCCTCATCGCCCCCGATCCAGGAGCGCCGACCTGCCGCACGCCGGTGACGCCGCGAGGCGAACTGACCGCCGATGAATACCCGGGGCGGATCGCGTGCCTGGACACGGCAATCCGGACTCTGGCGGCGACCGCGGCGTTCCGGGGTCAATCACTGGCGCAACTGGTCGACGCCGCAGAGCCCCGGAGCAGCCGGCCGACGCCGTTCGACTGTCGGCGGATTTCGGCCCGGGTGTCCGCCTATCGCACCGTCCTGCCCTTCATCCCGTTCGAGGGACTCTGTCTTCAACGCGCCTATCAGCTGCGGCGCGTCCTCGCATCCGACGGCCAGCGCGTGGACTGGGTCTTCGGGGTCAAGACCTGGCCCTTCTTCGCTCACTGCTGGCTCCAGATCGACGACCTCGTGATCGGCGACCGGTTCGACCGCGTCCGCTCCTTCACCCCCATCGCCGTTTTCTGAGGTGGGCGACTATCTGATCGTGTCCAGGGGACCGGCGTCGGCGGCGAGCGCACGCGCCGACACCTTGCGATCCCAGGCGATCACCGCCGGCATGACCGTTTCTGATCTGGGCGACCGTGCCTGGCTAGCGGTCGAGGGACCATCGCCTCCCGCCACCCTGCTCGTGGGTGCCTGGCGTTTGATTGGCCAGGTCTTTGACCGGGAGCATCGGATCGTAAGGCCGGACACGGACCAGGAGCCCTGGAGCTACGAACGCAAACTGCTGGCGCGCTTCTGGGGCCGGTTCGTGGGCGTTCGGCTATCGGGCGAAGGCGAGGTGGCGGAGATCCTGCGTGATCCTTGCGGCGGCCTGGACTGCATCGCATGGGAGGATGACGGTCTGACGATCGTTGCATCCGCGGTGCCGGGCTGGCTGCCGGTTCCGCGGTCCTGGAGCATCGCATTCGATCGCGTCGCCCAGGCGCTGCATGACCCCTTGCTCGTGTGGGAGGACCTGCTGCTCGACGGTCCGGTCGCCATCCTTCCCGGAACCGTCCAACCGGCCCCCCTGAAGACCCTTCCGACCGCGCTTTGGACGCCCGCAGCCATCGTCCGGCGCGGCGCGACGCAGCCCGTCAGCGACGCCGAAGCCGCTGCGGCGCTGACCCTGGCGCTCGACGACGCCGTGCGGGCCCTGGCCCTCGACTCCGGCCCGCTTGCCGCGGAGGTGTCGGGTGGCCTTGATTCCAGCCTCGTGGCCGCCAGCCTCATCCGCGCGCGCAAGGACGTAGCCCCATGGATCAATCTCTATGGAGCGGAGGCCCAGTCCGATGAACGCCCCTATGCCACCGCCCTCGGCGCCGCGCTCGGTATCGATATCGTCAGCGTGCCCCATGCCAGCGGGCCGTTGAACGAGGCCGATTTCGAATCCATTTCCCTTGGCGTCCGTCCGGGACTCGCCGGGATCGACATGCACCACGACCGCGACTGGGCCGGTCGCCTCCATGCTGCGGGTGCGACGGCGATCATGACCGGCCGGGGTGGGGATTCCATCCTGCTGCAGGGTGCGACGGCTGACGTGTTCACGGATCTCTGGCGCGCCCGCGGCCGGAGAGCGCTGACCTCCCCCGCCCTCCCGGGGCTCGCCAGCCTCAATGATCGATCGATCTGGTCTCTGATCGCAGGCGCGCGAAAACTGACCGAAGCCCGCCCTGCGCGACGCAACGAGATGATCACACCAATCGGGCACCCGACGATTCCCCACTGGCTTGGCGACTGCGCCGATCTCGGGCCGGCGAAGATCCTGCAGATCGCCGGCCTGATCGACGGGATCGGCCGCCAATCTCCCTCCCTGCAGAGCCGGGTCGTCAATGTGCTGACACCCCTGCTATCGCAGCCGGTCGTCGAGACCTGCCTGGCTCTGCCCGCCACACAGCTCGTCCTCGGTCAGCGTGACCGGGGGCTGGCGCGCTCCGCGTTCTGCGATCGTCTGCCCCCGATCATCACCGAGCGCCGTACCAAGGGCGAGATGTCCGCCATCTATGGCCGCATGGTCGCCGACAACCTCGACTTCCTCCGGCCGTGGCTGCTCGAAGGTCGGCTGGCGGAGGCCGGCCTGATCAATCGGGCGGCCGCGGAAACCATGCTCTCGCGAGACAATCTGATCTGGCGCGGAACCTATGGGGAAATCATGACGGCCGCGGCGGTTGAGGGGTGGGTACGAGCGTGGAGTCGGCGTCTGAGCTCACGGTAGCGACCGGGACCTCGCCCAGGGTCTCCTCCAGCCAACGAAGCATCTGGTCATAGACATCGAGGATATTCGCCGGGCTGATGTTGACGTGTCCCTCGCCCCAATAGGTGATGAGGCGAGCCCGGCCACCCTGGCGATTGATCACGCTGAACACCCGCTCCGCCTGGGACATCGGCACATAGTCCCGATCCGCAGTGATCAGCAGGATGGGCGCCGTGATCCGGTTCGCTGTCAGATAGGGGCTGGCTTCAAGGTAGCGCTCGCTCGCCGTCCACGGCGGCCCCGGCATTCCGCCCTGGTTGGCCTCGACCCAACCCGTCTGCTGTCGCAGGGTGATGCCTTCTTCCGGCATGGCGCGGCTGGCCGGGGTAAACTCACCCCAGAGGCCCAGCAGGTCGGTGGCCGGAGCCCAGGCGATGTAGGTCTGATACCGCGTCGATCGGCCTGCCGCGGCAACTGCGAGATATCCGCCGAAGCTGTGCCCCAGAAAGGCTGTCCGGTCTCGCGGGAGTCCGGGCCAGGCCGCCCACAGGGCGTCGACCGCCAGATCCGTATCGCTCAGGAAGCCCGCGATACTTCCGCTCCCTGATGCGGCGACCGGAATCGAGGGCGAGAGGACGGCATAGCCCTCCGAGGCGAGCAGGGCGGCCCGCGGCCCGTAGAGCAGGTTCGGCGGGCTCAGGAAGCGCCCGTCATCGACTGCCCCGGGATAGGCGAGAACCACCACGCCCCTGGCCTCTTCCGGCGGCCGACCCGGCGGCAGGAAGAGCCAGCTTGTCGTCGGCCGCCCCGAGGCGTCCAGGTGCGGCACGGGCACAGGCCGGGACAGGGAGAGATCCGCAAACCCCGCATTGACCCGGTCCAGTTTGCGGTCCTCGCCCGGGACCGCCAGCCTGAGGGTCTCCATTCCGCGATCGCGGGTGATCACGAGCGCCGCTCCAGCCGTGGCGGACAGCACCGTTGTTTCACCGGAGGGATCCGGCACCCCCAGCGGAACCGGGCGTGCTTCAGCCTGCAAGACAGCCATGCCTCCGGCGCCGTCGGTCGCCAGCGCCCAATCCCGGCGCGGCGGCGCGTTGACGCGCAGGCGAACCGGCTTCATCCGATCGGCGGTCTGGGCATCGGACCAAGCGGCCTCAGCGGCGCTGCGCCGCGTCTTCCCGCCTTCCCCGATCTCCCACAGGCCGCCGCCCGCAAAGAGGAGTGCCGTTTCGTCGCCAATGGCCGATAGTCGGCCCGGCGCCTGGCTCAGGTCCGCCGTCAGCGCGCGTGGCGGTTCTCCAGGAGCCAGGGCCTGCCAATCAAACCGGGAGGCCTCTCGCCGCCGGGCGTAGAGAACAGGCGTCTGGCCGATCCAGTCCGCGCGCACGCCGGCGAGCTGGTCGATGTCGCCGCCCGGCGGGAACGGGTCGAGGCCGTGCCGATCAATACGGACGAGCGCGCCGTCTCGCTCCACGCGCGCCAGATCGCCGCCAGCCCAGGGTTCTCCATCTCGCCGGACCCAGACCAGCAAGGCGTCGGAGGTGGATGTCCACCTCAGCAGGTGCGGCGCCACATCCAGACCGGCGGGCAGCGAGGTCGCCCGTCCGCTTGCCACCTCGATCAATTCCAGCCGCCCCCGCTCGGGGTTGCCGAACTGACGCACGCCGTCGGGACTGATCGGCACCGGAGAACCGGCGCGCAGCACCGCGATGGCGCCACCATCCGGGGAGACGGCCCAATCCCGAATCAGACCGGACGTCAGGGGGCGGACCTCCCGGCGAGCGATATCAAGCAGGACCAGCGACCGGTCGCGGGCGGGAGTTTGCGCCGTGGCCGCGCCGCCGAGCGTGTCGACCACGGTCCGGCTCGGTTCGCGCCCCCGGGCCTGGGCCGACCACTGGCGCGCGATCTCGGCCTGGGCTCCCCCTGCATAGCGAAAGAGCCATGGCAGCCGCGCGTCCTGAAGCACCGTCAGTCCAAGCCGGTCATCATCAAGCCAGGCGGCGGTTGAACCCGTAAACGGTGCATCCGGCGTCAAGCCAGTCCACCAGACAGACCGATCGGACATCTCGACCACGCCCGCCTCGAACCGATCGTCTCTGAGCCTGTAGATCAGCAGCCGCCGCCCTGACGGCGACCAGTCCCCGAGGAGCAGGCCGGGGCCCTCCGAAGCCGGCAAGAGACGCTCCGGCGACCTCCCGCCGCCGGTCTCCGCGATCCAGAGTTCGCTGAGGGTCCATACTGACCGGTGATCGAGGTCGAAGGCCGGGGCGGCGGCGTATGCCGCTCGCCGTTCATAGACGGCCCATCGCCCGCCCGGATCCAGTGAAGCCGCGCCGAAGGACGACATTGAGACGACATCCCGGATCGTCATGGGACGACCCTGGGCGTGGGCGGCGGACGACAGGCAGGCAAGCGTCAGCGCGACCGCCGCAAGGCGACGCAGGAGGACAATGATCATGGCGCCCTACCAGCGCTTGATCATCTGCAGGGCGACGGTGCGCCCAAGGACGCTGGCCTGGGCGGCGTCGAACCCGTACCCCGCCGGCGAGTCGTAGAAGGGTGGATCCTCGTCCGTCAGGTTCTGGACAGAAAGCGCCAGCTGCAGACCGGCGAAGGGCCCCGACTCCGCCGACCACGACGCGCGTACGTCAATCGTGTTCCAGGCCGCGATCTCCTGCCCGGCCAGGCCCTCATAGGCCGACACGTGGTTCCAGTGAGCGTCAAATCCCCAGCTTCCGTACGACCAGACAGCGCCGGCGCGGGACCGAAGGCGGGCCGGATATCCGACAAGGCCCAGGACGTCGCGCACATCGGCGGTCGGCGTGGGCTGGATGTCATAATCGATCAACCAGGAGGCGGAGGCGTCAAGCGAGAGCGCCTGGCTCCCCGTCAGCAGCGGGTAGCGCGCCGACAGATCCAGACCCCGAACCGACACTGCGCCGGTATTGACCCAACGTCCGTCGAGGATGGCCCCGTAGGCTGTCGGCGGGAACAGGCTCCCGCTGGCGAAGTCCGGACGGTTCAAGTAGCTGTTGACCAGAGCGAGGTCGGCCGGGTTGTTGGCCGCATCGACGAGCGTCACGAAGGGCTGGAGCGACGGGTCGGTCAACGCGCGGGCGATGTTCGCGGCCACGGGTTGGGCGATGCGGTCGCTGAACTCGGTGCTGAACAGGCTCGCGCTCAGAGTGCCGCCGCCGACCGGTCGGTAATCAAAGCCGAGTGTAAAGGTCTCTGCGGTCTCCGGCTCGAGGTCCGGATTGCCGCCATAGAGATACAGGGAAAGGACGTTCGCGCCCGCCCGCGGCAGGGAGGTCACCGAGATGGCCGAGGCGTCATGGAGTTGTGGCAGGCCGGGCGCCCTGAAGGATGTGCCCCAGGAGGCGCGGACCGACACGGTCTCGAGCGGCGACCAGATCACGCCCAGTTTCGGATTCGCCGTGGAGCCGAAGTCGTCGTACTCCTCGAACCGCCCCGCGAGCGAAAGCTCCAGACGCTGGACCCCGGCTCGGGCATTCCCCTCCCCCACCAGCGGCGCGCGCACCTCACCGAAGATGGCGCTGATCTTGCGATCCTGCTCGGGCGTGATTGTCAGCACCGGCGCCACGGTCGAGCCGAGACTCTCGACCTGGGTATTGAAGCCCTCGCGCCGGAACTGCAGACCAACCGCCGCCTGCACCGGCCCCGCGGGAAGGTTGAAGAGCGGGCCGGAGAGCAGCAGGTTGGCCGAACTGGCCCGGCTCCGATCGTGGGCCCGGGTGTAGCCGCTGCTGATGAAGTCCAGGACCGCCCGACCGTTCGCGGTCCCGTCTCCGAACGGGTTGAAATAGCCGTCCACCGCCGCCCGATAAGGAGTCGCCGGATCATCCGGAATATTGCCGAGCGCCTCGTTCAGGAATCGCGAGTTGACCCGCCCTTCCGTCCCGGACGAGCCCCGTTCCTCTGCATGAGCCAGATAGGCCTCCAGCGACCAATCCCGGCCGAGATCCAGAGCACCGCCGGCGGTGACGCCGAGACTTCGCGAGGAACCGAACCGGTGCGGCGGTCCCAAGTCCCGGTAGAACGAATAACCGATCGTGTGGGACGTCGCCCCGGACGGCGACACGAACCAGGGATTGGCGCTCGTGACGTTGAACACGGCCGGCGTCGTCGCCCCTGCGATGCTGTAGTCCCTTTGGCTGAAGCGCAGGTCGGCCGTGAGTTCTAGGCGCTCGCCGAGGCTCTGCCGGATACGGCCGTAGACGCTGCTGCGTTCGGTTTCGGGCGAGAGATCCTGCCCCTGGGCCGTCGCCTGCAGGTTGGCCTCCCCTGCCGCGAAATCAGCCGGGGTCGTGGCGGCGCCCGAGGGACCGGGCCGTATCGCCCAGCGGGAGACGTAGCCCCTGGCCACCGGGTCGAAGGCGACGATGTTGCCGGGCGAGGCGAACGGCGTCCGGTGATCCGTACCGCCGAAAGGTCTGAGGTCCCCGTCCGTGGTCCAGGGCCGGTCCAGAGAACTGAAGGCGTTCACCTGCTGGTATTCGTATGACAGCAGGGCTGACCCGGTCTCCCAGGAGGTTCCGGCGAGGTGCGATACCAACAGGTCCTCGGCCCCGCCTTCGGCGGCGCCAATCCGAAGCCGGGATTCCTGGCCATTGAAGGCCCGGCGCATGATCACATTGACCACGCCGGCCACCGCATCGGCGCCGTAGAGGGCGGAGGCCCCGTCGAGCAGGATATCGATGCGTTCGACCGCGGCGGATGGCAGGGCCGATACGTCGGCGAACTCGCCCCGGTAACCCGTGCCCGCGAGCCGGCGGCCATTGACCAGGACCAGGGTGGCGTCGGGCCCGAGACCGCGCAGGTTCACGCCGGTGGCGAACACCGAGTTGGACCCGGCTCCATCGACCCCGGCCAGGGTCGCCGTGGGATTGGCCGAGCCGGCGTAGTTCTGGGGCAGATCCTTCAGGATCTCGGCCACCGTGGCGGGCCCACGGCGATCCAGATCGTCACGATTCAGGACGACGACCGGCGAGGCGAGTTCGCCAGACGTCTTCAGCAGGGTACCCGTGACGATGACCTCGTCCAGCAGGACGGGGCCTTCCGCCGCCTCGGACGGCCCGCTTCGGCGCAGGAAAATGACCCCCGGACGCGTCTGGGACCAGGACAGGCCCGACCCTCGCAAGAGAGTGTTCAATGCCTCCGGCGGCGCATGGCGCCCTCTCAGTCCCGGTGTCCGCAAACCGGCGACCAGATCCCCGGTGAAAAATATCTGCTGGTCCGACTGGGTCGCGAACAGATTCAGCGCGTCTCCCAGCGACCCGGCCGGGATGTTGAAGTCGCGCGCCTCCTGGGCGCAGGCCGTCGTGCTGACGGCGAGAACACAGGCGACCAGCGCACTGCAGGACAAAAAACTCGAGCGACTCATATTCATGGCTCCCCTCCCCGCCACATGGCGTCAGAGAAGAGACGGTTCAGACCCCGGGTAACCCCGGAGAGGTTTCTCAATTATTTTTTCGCTCCGAGAGGCGGACGGTTCCATCCGGGCCCGGAGTGACTTCAAGTTCGAATACCTGCGAGGCCGTGGAGACGAAGGCCTCCCGGTCTCCTGTCCTGAACACCCCGTTGACCGGCACGGCGTCCAGTGAGGTAGCCTCCAGTTCGATCTTTGCCGTCAGATACCGGTTCACTTCGGCCACGGCCAACCGCAGAGGTGTGTCGCGGAAGACGATCCGCCCGTCCGTCCAGCTGGTCTCGGCCTGCACATCGACTGAACGGACGGCGACCTCTCTGGCGGTGACGCGGGTATGTTGGCCAGCCACCATCCGCTGCACCGCCCTGCCCTCCCCCGCCGGCGCCACATCGACGACGCCGGACACCAGGGTCACGCTGACGGCGGCGGCGTCACGGCGAACATCGAACACCGTGCCGACCGCCGTCACCTGTGTCCCACCGGCCTGGACGACGAACGGTCTCGCCCGGTCGTGCGCCACGGTAAACAGCGCCTGTCCGCGCTCAAGATCCACGAGGCGCTGATCGCCCGCGAACCGAACCCTGACCCGCGAGCCCGTATCCAGCCGGATCGACGACCCGTCGGCCAACTGCACGACGCGCTGCTCGCCCACGCCTGTGACGAAGACCGTCCTGCTCTGCATCCAGGCCCATCCGCCCATCGCCAGCGCCGCCGCCGCGCCGACCGCAGCCAGGCCCAGAAGACCGCGCGGCACCGCGCGGGACCGACCCGTGCCGGTCTTGCGCGACATCGCGGCATTGAGGGCTTCCAGGATGGCAGGGTCGTCCGCCAGCTTGCCCGTATCGGTCCAGACTTTTTCGACGCGGCGATAGGCCTCGGCGTTCGCCGGCACCGCGCGCCAGGCGAAGAATTCTTCGATCGTGCCGGTGCTGACGTTACGCGCGCCCAGACGGGCGTGCCAGGCGGCCGCCTCTGACTCCGCGGTTTCAACCCGGATCGTCGGGCCGGTCATGGTGCGCCCCATCTCTAGCGCCGAAGCTGGGCTGCGCAGTGAGCCAAGGCCTTGGTCATGCGCCACTCAACGGTTTTGGGAGAAATCCCGAGCTGTTCGCCGATCTGCGTGTTCGTCAGACCGCCGAACCGGGATAGCACAAAGACATCGCGAAGGGGCACAGGCAAGCTGAGGACAAGCTGTTTGGCGAGTACCTCATCCGTCTGGGCGGGCATCTCAACGCCCCAGCCGTCCAGTTGACCGACTTCACGGGCGCAACGAGCCCGACGATCTCGTCCGGCATAAAGGTCCGCCGCCAGATTTGAAGCGATGCGCAGCAAGAGCGCTTTGGGATGCCGAACGGCCTGAGCGGCTTGATACGGGCCGACCCGCAACCAAGTTTCCTGAAACAAATCCTCCGCATCCTGAACGCCGTATCGCCTTACCAGCCGAGCCTTCAGCCAAGCGGCGTAACGATCGTAAAAGGCCGATATGCCCCCCCGTCCGGGATCACCTAGTCGATCAGAGCCGTGGGACACGGATGTCTCCGCCTAACAGCGTATCGGCGAGTCACTTCAACTGGCCGTTCGAGAATCTAGCGGACAGCCAGAATGGTTACTATAGTGACTGGCCCGATGCGCTCAAATCCGTGCGCCTATGGCGATGGAGTTGCGGGCTCAATTTGGTCAGAACGTTCGGCAAGCTCGGCTCTGGCGAGAGATCACGATCGAAGCATTGGCCGAGGACGCTGGCCTATCCTACAGTTACCTCGGCGAGATCGAGCGAGGGCTGAGAAACCCAACCTTGGCAGTCATCGAAAGACTCGCGGTTAGCTTGGCGGTGGAGCCGCATCTACTTCTGCGGCCATTGGAGGCCCAATAAGGCTATCGGGCACATCGCACATGTGCGGTGTCTTCCCTTCCCACACCACGTTCGCGAGCGAAGTTACTATAGTAACTGGCCCAAATTGCCGATCTGGCTGTGTTAGCCGGGATGGGTCTAGCGGCAGATTTCGGACGGAATGTGCGTGAGCGACGGCAGGCCGCCGGGATCACCCTGGAAGCTTTCGCTCACGATGTTGGGCTGTCGTACAGCTACGTTGGGGAACTGGAACGCGGTCGCCGTAACCCAACCCTCAAAGTGGTGGAACGCATCGCGATTGCGTTAGGTGTGGATCCTCTGAAACTCCTCGCTCCCTAGGCACCTATGGCATGTCGGGCTCGGCTCGCGGCTCCTATGCGCCAGAAGCGGAAGTTGAACTCGCGCCAGGAAGGCGACATCCCATGTGCAACTGACCAAGATAAATCTGCGTGGTCAGGCGAAGCCGATGGAGACTCAGGCTGCGTCAATCGTCATTGGTCGGCGACCTCAAACCCGTCTCCGGGCGTCATCGGCCGGTGCAGCTTAATCCCGACTTTGTCCAGATAGGGCTCGTAGACGTCGTAACGCTGCTTGAGGAAATAGTCGCGCGCGTAGCCGTCATGGACCGGCACGACAGATTTCGGCTTCATCCGCTTGGCGAAGGCATGGGCGGTGAGCTCGGTCAGAAAGGGCGCCATCACCGGAAGGGCCAGCACCTCCACGCCGACGAATCGATCCAGACGGCTGTCGAAACTGTCGCCCGGGTTGAGGAAAACGTCGTTGACAAGGAAGGCGGTCAGTTGCGTGCTCTCGTCCGACAGGATGGGCTCATGCGCGACCGCCTGAGCCTGCAGTCGGAACGCGCCGAAGATCCGTTCACCCTCTTCGAAGACCGTGACCGACAGGCCCTTCTCGCTGAGCTTGTTGGCGACCTCGCCGTTGCCGACGAGCGTTGCGCCACTCGCATGCACGATCCTGCCCAACGCATCAGGGTCGATGTGATCCGGATGGCCGTGCGTCAGGACGATCGTCGAGACGTCCGAAAAGACAGCGGGATCGACCCGTCCGTCGACGAACGAGAACTTGCCCGGATCGAAGAGCAGTCGCTCCTGGCCGATCGTCAGGCGCAGGCAGCTATGCACGAACTTGTCGATACGCATGGCGGCCGGTCCTATTCCGACTGTCTCTGGACGACCGGGCCGATCGCCTCGGGCGTTCCCGAGGCGATGACCAGCCAACGGCGGGGTGCGCCGGCGTCGGCGGCGACCACCTGACGGATCGGGCCCACGGCATTGACGACCGCGGACCCGGCCGGATTGGTCATAAACTTCGCCAGAGGCTGCAGCGTCCCCGATCCGTCCGCCGTCTCGGCGAAGGCGAGGACATAGGGCTTGCCGGGTTCGAGGCCTGCGGCGGCGATCTGCAGCATCTGCACCTGCCCCTGCTCGAACAGGGTCGCCTGCGACCGGGCGTCGTCCTCGCCTGTCAGAACGAGTTGATGCGAGGCGCGAGCGGTGCCCAGGGGCATGAGGTTGGCCCTGCCGTCACCCTCGGTGACCGCACGCGGCACATAGGTGACGCCCTGCGGTCCCTGACCTACCGGCACGGTGGCGATCACGCGATTGGCCAGGGTGTCGATGACCGCCACGCCGTCGCCATTCTCCAGTCCGACGTAGATCCGCGAGCCGTCGCCGGAGGGCCACAGACCGTGCGGCAGGGACCCCACCGCGATCGCGGTCACGGGGTCGAAGGTGTCGGTGCGGAAAACCTTGACAACGTTCTCGGTCCCCACCGTGACATAGGCGAACTGACCATCCCGATTTCGCACGATGTTGACGTGATTGGTCAGCGGGCCGGTGTCGAGCGTCTGAAGCACGGCGAACGGCGGACGGGCGTCGAACACCATCGTCTTGCCCACGTCCTTCAGCGTCATCCAGACCTGGTTCCCATCGGGCGTGGCGGCGATGTCTGGGCAGAACGGACTGGCCTGGGCCACCCGACCGACGATCTGACGGGTCGCGGTCTCGACCACGACTGTCTCGGGGCTGAAGCTGGAGCAGATGTAGGCGTAACGGCCGTCCGGCGAGAAGATGGTCATGCCTGGCCCGTTGGGCGTCTCGACCCGGGCGGTTTCCTGATAGGTCGCGGCGTCCAGCACCGAAATATAGGCCTCGCCCCGCACCGTGACCCAGACCTCTTTGCCGTCAGGCGTGAAGAAGGCCTCGTGCGGAGAGCGTCCGACATAGGTGGTGTGTTTGACGACGTTGGTGGCCGTGTCGATGAAGCTGACCGAGTTCGACCCGATCGAGACCACGGCGATCGTCTTGCCGTCCGGCGCCGCGCCGATGCCGTGGACCAGCAGCTGACCCCTGTAGAGCGGGCTGAGGTTGGCCGGGGTCGGCTCGCCGAGGGAGATCACGCCCAGAAGGCTGTTGGTCGAGGGATCGACCACCGAGACGGTGTTGGAGAACTGGTCGGCCGAATAGAACCGATCCTGGCCGCTGATCGGGATGGCGGGCGCCGCCGCCGCGCCGGGAACCTGATCGGCCAAGACCGGGGATGCCATCAGGGCAAGCGCCAGGACGAAGGGCGTCTTCGAAACGAAAGTCATGGGTCAGTGTCCGGTATGAGGTGCGGCGGGCGCGTTGGACGTCGGGCGGGTGGCCGAGCGGTCGAGGAAGGCTTGCATCAAGGCGATCTCCTGGGTCTGTTCGACGATGATCCCCTGGGCCAGACGGCGCATCGGCTCGTCCTTGCCGTAGGCGAGTTCGATCCGCGCCATGTCGACCGCGCCCTGATGGTGAGGGATCATCATGGCGGCGAAGTCGCGGTCAGGATCGCCGGTCGGCGCGATCGTCATGGCGGTGTGCATGCGCGACATGGCCTCGGCCATTTCCGTATCGAAGGGGGAGCGTGGCGTCTGGGCGAAGGCCATAAGTCCTGCGCCAAAGAGGGCGGCGACAGCCAACAGGCCGGTCAGTTTGAAGGAGGAGGTCATCATCGGGACTTTCGGTTCATCGCCATCCTGACGGTTGGACAATCGACCATCCAACGGAGATTGTTGCTGAGAACGTTCGCGACCGCCGAACGATCCATCTGTTTTTCCGGCGCGAGCGGGCTAGGTTGCGCCCATGACCCTGGATCAACTCCGCATCTTCGTCGCCGTCGCCGAGCGTGAGCACGTCACACGTGCTGCCGAGGCCCTGAACCTGACCCAGTCTGCCGTCAGTTCTGCGGTCACCACGCTGGAGGCACGTCACGGTGTTGCGCTGTTCGATCGTGTGGGGCGAAGCATCGTGCTGAATGCGGCTGGACAGGTGTTCCTGATCGAGGCCCGCGCCGTCCTGGCTCGCGCGGCGGCGGCACAGGAGGCACTCAATGACCTCGGTGACCTGAAGCGCGGCAGGTTGTCGATCCAAGCCAGCCAGACGATCGCAGGATGGTGGCTACCGTCTCGTCTGGCGGCGTTTCATGCCTGCCACGCTGGCATCCAGATCGATGTCACCATCGGCAACACCCGAGACGTGGCCCGAGCTGTGATCGAGGGCGAGGCCGAAGTGGGTCTGGTCGAGGGCGAATTGGACGAGCCCGTCCTCAGCCGCACGGTGCTGGATCACGACGAATTGGTGCTGGTCGTCGCTGCAGGACATCCGCAGGCCCAGGACGGGGCGGCCCGACCGGACCTGAAGGCCATGACCTGGGTCTTGCGCGAGCCCGGCTCCGGCACGCGCTCAGCCTTCGAGGCCGCGCTGGCGGCACACAGTCTGAGCGTCAACGATCTGGATGTGGCGATGAGCCTGCCGGGCAATGAGGCGGTGGCGGGTGCGGTCGAGGCGGGGGCTGGGGCCGCCGTCGTCTCGCGAAACGTCGTCGCCGCGCGTCTGAAGGCCGGTATCCTTACGACCCTGCCATTCGACCTTCCGGCCCGACCGTTCTGGCTGCTGCGTCACAAACAGCGATATCGGTCAAAGGCTGGGGACGCATTTGTCAGCCTGCTTGCGTCAAGGTCTCCGATGGCTTGACGGAAAAACCATCAACGAAGACGGACATCTGCTCGGATGATCGGTTCAACCGAATGATCAGTTCGATACATCGCATTGGACCTTCTGGGCGTCGATCCTTGAAGATGAGCAACGATCCAGCCCGGATTGATCTTTCAAGGATATCGCGATGCGACTTCATGCTCTTTCGGCCTTCGTCCTGACGTCAGCCGTGCTGATGACGGGGGCTCCCGCCTTCGCCCAGTCCCACGAGGCTCTGGCCCGAACCCGGATCGCAGCGATCGCCGCAGGGTCGGTCAATACGGTTCTGTCGGCCTATGCACCAGACGCCGACTTGCAGTGGGTCGGCGGACCGCTAGACGGGCATTATGACGACCCGGTCGAACTGCGCGACGTCTGGTCACGATTCGCCGGCCTGGGTCCGCTCAGCGCCAACATCGCCGCCATGACGATCGCCGAAAACCCGGCCGGCGCGACCGTCACCGTCGATGTGACCTTCGAGGGCAAGCAAGCGATCCCGGTCCGCTATGTCCTCTTGTATCGGGCGGGTCTGCTGGTTGATGAAATCTGGCAGGTCAATCCGCCTCATGCCCACTGATAGGCAATATGGTCGCGGCGGCCCAGGTTCTCTTTCGGATCTGGCCGTCGGAGTCAGTCGCGCCCGGCCTGCTTCTGACATCCGTTCGCCGCTGTTCAGGGAGGGAGTTGCATTGGTCCGCGCGGTCAAAACCGCGTATGCAGCAACGCCGTTTCAATCCTCTGAACGATGGGGAAAGGACGGAGGCTCTGATCCTTTTGGAGAAGCCTGGACCTGGACCCGTTCAGGTCCCTTCGGGCTCGCCGGAAAATCCGAACCGCACGGCGCGTGATCTCCGACAGCCGTGCATTGGGCGGAGATCAACACCAGGAGACTGGCACCCCGGAACTGCGATCCTCGGGACAACCCGCTTGCCAATAGAGCTGAAACATCGCCTGATGTGTGCGACGGTTAAGGATATCGACATGGCTTCAGCCAACGACCCCATATCTCACGCCGTTGGACGCCGCTTCGTTATTGGAGGGGGTGTGGCGGCAGCCGCCTGGTCGGCCCCCGCCTGGGGGCAACAGGCGGTGGACCTGGCTCTACCGGGTGGACCCTCGTCGCGCCCACTGACCTCCAGCTTTCCGGGCAAGGGATCGATGATCCTGCAACGCAGCCGACCGCCGCTGCTTGAGACGCCGATGTCGGTGTTCGACCAGAGCGTCTTCACACCCAACGACCAGTTCTTCGTGCGCTGGCACTGGGCCGATATCCCGACCTCGGTCGATGCCACGACCTTCCGGATCAATGTGCACGGCCATGTGGTGCGCCCGTTGTCGGTGTCGCTGACCGAGCTTCTGGCCATGCCGCGCGTGCAGATGGCAGCGGTGAACCAGTGTTCCGGAAACTCGCGCGGCCTGTTCCAGCCCCGCGTGCCGGGCGCGCAATGGGCGCATGGGGCGATGGGCAATGCCATGTGGATGGGCGTCAGTCTGAGGCACCTTCTGGATGTCGCAGGGGTCAGACCCGGAGCCCTGGCCGTCCGCTTCGGCGCGCTGGACCAGCCCGTCGTGGCGGGTGCGCCGGACTTCTCAAAGTCGCTGGCCCTGGATCATGCGCGCGACGGCGAGGTGATGGTGGCCTTCGCCATGAACGGCGAACAACTGCCTCTGCTGAATGGATTTCCCGTCAGGTTGATCGTGCCGGGCTGGTTCTCGACCTACTGGGTCAAGATGTTGAACGATATCGAGGTGCTGGACAAACCCGACGACGGGTACTGGATGGCAAAGGCCTACAAGATTCCCGACACCCCGATGGCCAATGTCTCCCCGACCGACAAGGACTATCCCACCGTGCCGATCAACCGGATGGTCCCTCGGTCGTGGATCACGAGCATCGCGGGCGATCACCCCGTGGCCTGGCAGCCCACCCTGCCGATCGGCGGCATCGCCATGGGCGGGGACACCGGAGTGTCGAGGGTGGACCTGTCGTCCGACGGCGGGCGAACCTGGCGACCCGCGCAGCTGGGACCGGACCAGGGCCCCTACAGTTTTCGACGCTTCGACGGGGTGGTGCCGATCCGTGGCCGAGGGGCCATTCCCCTAATGACGCGCTGCACCAGCACTGCGGGCGTCGTTCAGCCGATGACGCCGAACTGGAATCCGGGCGGCTTCATGCGTGGATGTGTCGAGACCACCACGGTGACTTTCGGATGAGCAAGTCCAGAACACCGTTGTCGACCGGGATGTCGATCCTGCTGGCCGGCGGGCTTACGAGCGTGATCCTGATCGGAGCCATCGCGGGCGGCAATGCGCCCCGGGGACGGAAGATGGTCGTACCTCCTGTGGTCCCTGCGGCCCCGGTCGCGCCGCCGCCGTCGTTCGTGTCGGCAAGCGGCTTCACCCTGACCTCGCCCAGTATCGAACTGCCGGACGAGGCCTCGTCATTCCCCGACGGCCCTGGCGCCGATGTCGTCAATGCCAACTGCACATCCTGTCATTCGGCTAGCATGGCCCTGACCCAGCCCCGGCTGACTGAGGCCCAGTGGCATTCTACCGTCGTCAAGATGCGGGAAACCTATGGCGCCCCGATCGCGGTCGGCGACATCGACGCCATCGTCGATTATCTCAGGGCCATGCCGAGCCAGGCGACACCTGCGGGCGCTGCTGCGGGACTGGCTGTGAACGAGGGCGACGGCGCGACGGGCTGATCAGCATTTCATTCGCCTCAATCGATTAAATAGTTCGCATCATTGCGTTGGATGGAACGAATCCTCGCGATCAATATCGGCGTCGAGGAGCGCGCCGACTGTCGGCCTCCACTCCATTAAAGGAGACCGATCATGACCCCCGCCTGCACGTTCGATACACCGGCACGCATCGTCCAGCCACAACCCCGTCGAGCCGTTCGTGACCTGCGGGTGCCGGTAAAACCTCTACCGCCCACTATGGTGACCGCCGTCGAATCCGAGACGGCCCACATCCCCGATGTCGGCGACGGCAAGACGCTTCACCGCATCCAGCTTGATGTCGGTCAGACCGGTATCCACCCGATCATTATCAAGGCCGTCGCCGGCCTTTATGCCAGCATGGTCCTGGTGTTCTGGATCACTTTCGGGCGGGGTGAGGCCACCCTCGCACTCGGCTTTATCAGCCTGCTCGGTGCGATGTATTTCGGCCTGCTGACCGGTGGCACCCTGGTGTCGGATACGCCAGACGCGGGTAATGGTGTACGCAGCTTCAGCCAGTTCCTGAATGGTCGCGTCGTGACCTACACCGGCTGGATCACGGGACGCGAGGCCACACTTCAAATCCTTACCCTGTCGGCTCTTCTGGTCGTGACGGCCGTCGTGCTGGGCGTGATCTGTCGCCTCAACGCCCATTAGTTTCATTCCAGCATTGTTCAGGACACTTCAGATGGCGCATGACCTTCACCTTCGCGACGTCGCCTTCGGCCTGCGGCCTCTGGCCAAACTCCAGCGGCCCAGCGAGGTCGTTCGCCAGTTCACCCCGAACTGGTTCGCCGCCACCATGGGCACAGGCATCCTGGCCATCGCCCTGAACCAGATTCCGATCGACATCCCTGGCGTGAAGCTGGTCGCCGAAGGTCTGTGGGTTTTCAACATCGGCCTCTTCGCCCTGTTCACCGTCCTCTACGCCGCGCGGTGGATCTTCTTCTTCGACGGCGCGCGCCGCATCTTCGGCCATTCGGTCGTCTCGATGTTCTTCGGCTGCATACCGATGGGACTGGCGACGATCATCAACGGCCTGATGGCCTTCGGCCTGGCGCGGTGGGGCGACGGCATCGTCCCTCTCGCCGAGACACTGTGGTGGATCGACGTGGCGATGGCGGTCGCCTGCGGCGTCGGCATCCCCTTCATGATGTTCACACGCCAGGAGCATTCCATCGACCAGATGACGGCGGTCTGGCTGTTGCCCGTCGTGGCCGCGGAGGTCGCGGCCGTCACCGGCGGGCTGATCGCGCCCCACCTGACCGACCCGAACGCGGCCTTATCCGTGCTGGTGGTCAGCTACTCTCTTTGGGCGCTGTCGGTGCCTCTGGCGCTAAGCATCCTCGTCATCCTGGTTCTGCGCATGGCGATCCACAAACTGCCGCACGCCGGCATGGCGGCGTCCAGCTGGCTGTCGCTGGGTCCGATCGGGACCGGCGCTCTGGGGATGCTGGTGCTGGGTCAGGCCGCGCCGGCGATCTTCACCGCCTCCGGGCTGGGTCAATACGGTGACGCGGCAGGAGGCATCGGACTGATCGGCGGCCTTTTGCTGTGGGCCTATGGCCTTTGGTGGGCAGCCATGGCTGCATTGATCACTCTGCGTTACCTTCGTCAGGGCCTGCCCTTCAACCTCGGCTGGTGGGGCTACACCTTCCCGATCGGCGTCTTCTCGGTCGCGACCCTGAAGCTGGGGACCTTGCTGCCGATCCCAGCCTTCAACATCTTCGGCGTGGCCCTGATCGCCGGCCTTGCAATCCTCTGGCTCATCGTCGGCGCCCGCGCGATCCGCGGCGCTTGGCGCGGAGACCTGTTCGTCGCCCCCTGCCTTACGGACGCGGCCAAGCGCGACATTCCCTGCGCGCGCTGAGTCGCTCGTCAGTTTCCTGCCCGGAGGCCTCATGAATCCCGATATCCTTCTTCCCACTCGTCGCTCGATCATCGCTGTGGGAGCCGGCGCCCTGATCACGGCATGCGCGCCCCAAGCGGCGGAAGCCGATGACATGGTTCTGGGCCGTCAGGACGCCCCGGTAACCCTGATCGAATACGCTTCGAGCACCTGCGGCCCCTGCGCCCGGTTCGCGATCGAGGTGCTGCCCGAACTGCGCCGTCGCTATATGGATACCGGCCAGGTCAAGCTGATCTATCGGGAGTTCATTACCGGCCCTGCGAATCTTTCCGCCGCCGGCGTTCTTCTGGCGCGCTGTGCGGGGTCTCAGCGGTATTTCGAGGTGATTGACGCCCTGATGCACGGCCAGTCTGAATGGACCGGTGGACAGAGCCCGCGGGCTCATCTGGTGCGGGTCGCGGGTCGTTTCGGGATCGACGAGGCCCGACTGAAAGCCTGCATCGCCGACCCTGACGCCATGGCCGCGTTGGAACGGCGTGTTCGCCGGGCGCAGGATGCGGGCGTCACCGGCACGCCGACTCTATTCGTTCAGGGCCGCCGGGTGGATGGCCCGCTGACTCTCGACAGCGTGGTCATCGCTATCGACACAGCTCTTTCCCAATCTTCCAAGCCCTGAGGTCCACAATGCCCAATACTCCCATCAAGGTCGCCGTGTCCGGTGCGGCCGGCCAGATCGCCTACGCCCTGCTGTTCCGTCTAGCGCAAGGCGACGTCTTCGGCCCCGAGACGCCGATCGACCTTCGCCTGCTCGATCTTCCCCAAGCTCTGTCGGCCCTCAAGGGCGTGACGATGGAGTTGGACGACTGCGCCTTCCCGCTCCTGACCACGATCCGGACGACGGACGATCCGAGGGTCGCGTTCGACGACATCGACGCCGCCTTCCTGGTTGGCTCGCGTCCCCGATCCAAGGGCATGGAGCGCCGTGACCTGCTGGCCGCCAATGCCGCCATCTTCAAGACCCAAGGCGCCGCGCTCGACGCCGTCGCCAAGCGGAGCGTGAAGGTCCTCGTGGTGGGCAATCCCGCCAACACGAACGCCTGGGTGGCGATCCAGTCCGCGCCGAACCTGCCCGAGGGCGCCATCACCTCCATGATCCGGCTGGATCACAATCGCGCCGCCGCGCAACTGGCGCGAAAGGCAGGCGTGTCGGTCGATGCGATCGATCACCTCGCGGTCTGGGGCAATCACTCGCCCACCATGTTCACCGATTGGAGCCACGCCTCGGTGAGCGGCGAACGACTGGCCGCGCGCATCGGCGATGACGGCTGGTATCGCGACACCCTGATCCCGGAGGTGGCGCGGCGCGGTACGGCGGTCCTGGAGGCCCGCGGCGCATCGTCCGCCGCTTCCGCCGCCAATGCTGCCGTCGATCACATGCGTGACTGGGTCCAGGGCTCGGACGGTCGCTGGGTGTCGATGGGCATCCCCGCCACAGGAGAATACGGTATTCCCGCAGGCTTGGTCTGCGGCGTACCGGCGGTCTGCCGCGATGGGCGCTATGCGCCTGTGAACAGTCTGGACCTCGACGCCTTCGCCCGCGCCGGTCTGGCGGCGTCGGTTCAGGAACTCATCGGCGAACGCGACGCTGCGCTTTCGATCGTCTCCACCTGAGGCGCGTCGATCGCGCGACAATCACCGAACAACCCCTACTCATTCAGCAAGGCGCCCCATGACGGCTTCCACACCCCGATCTTCCTTCGCCGACGATGCGGGCCACGGCGGCCTGCAACTCGTGGTCCGCGCCGGCCCTGCCAGCTTCGTCGTCGATGAGCCTGTCGAACTGGGTGGGCTGGATCTCGGGCCGACCCCGCATGAACTGGTGCAGGCCGCTCTAGCCTCCTGCACCGCCCAGACCCTGCGCCTCTACGCGAACCGCAAGGGCTGGGCGATAGGCCCCTTGTCCGTCGAGGTTGTTCTGGTCCGACAGCCGGAAGCGACGCCCTCCGACCACTTCGTGCGGACCATCAGCCTGCCGGCAGACCTCCCACAGGAGCAGCGCGACCGACTTCTTGAAATCGCCGACCGATGCCCGATCCACCGCATGCTCGTTGGGGCCGTCTCGATTGAAACCGAGGTCGGTTGATCTTAGCGAATTGTGTCGCCCGCCGCCGCTAAGCAGACATTCCAAACCGCCGCTAAGAGTCAAAAAGCGCCCTAACGACCCAGGTCCGCTCCCCGCCCCGCCACCACCTGCGCCAGCCCGTTCGCCATCGGCGCCAGCGCGATCCGGCTCCCGACCCTCGCGGCGTCTCCCACCCTCACTCGCGCATAGTGCTCGACCCCGCCCGCATCCTTCACCATCACGAACGGTGCCGCACCCGCCTCGTCGTGAAACCCGCTCTTCACCACCACCCCGCGCACTAGCTCCGTCCCGAGCGGCCGCACCTCCCTCGCCCCCTCGAGCCTCCGCTGGTTCAGCGTCCGGATGATGTCCCGCCGCGCCTGCAGCGTCCTTAGCTTCGTCTCCATCTCCCCGTCGAGCCGGTAGCGCCGCCCCTCCCGAACAGCGATCCCCAGACCCTCCAGATGCCGCAGCCGCCCTCGCGTCAGCGCCGCCCAGGCCTCATTGACGCCCACCCCGTCCTCGACCATTCCGTTCGCATCCGCCGCCGACAGCAGCCGCCGGTCGAAGCCGGTGAACCGGTCCGCCCCGGTCTCCTTCCAGATGCGCCGTTCCGCCTCCACCCGCGACAGATCCCCGAGCCGCTCCTGCGCCACCTCCTGCGCCCGGGCCCGGAAGCCGTAGCCGATATAATCGCGCGGTATGACCAGGTCCCGCCCGTCGCCTCGCCGACCCCGCACCAGCACATGGGCGTGCGGCTGATCGGTGTCGTAGTGGCAGGTCGCCACCCATCGCAGATCCGGCTCCCCCAGGTCCGCCGACACCCGCCCCATGACCTCGCGGACATAGCCCTTCAGATCCTCGATCCGGTCGCCGTGCTCCGGCGAGATGATGAAGCGGAAATGGTGCCGGTCCTCGCTCCAGCCTGCGGTCTCGACCGCTGGCCGGACGCCGTCCGTCTCCCGGTCGAAGAACTCCGGCCGCGCGCCTTCGACCCCGGCTCCCGAGCGCCCGAGATAGCTCACATGCGCCGCCAGGGCCGCCGCCCGCTCGGTGCCCTTGCCGTTGTGCCGGGACACCAGCGCCTTGACGATCACCCGCTGGCGAACGTCCAGCCGGAAGGCTCTGCCCGAGCGTCCCTGCGCCGCCCTGAGAACGCCTGACCGGTCACCCAGGGCGAAGGCGCGCGAGCTGGCCAGCCGTCGCATCAGGCCGGTTCGGACGTTGAGCCAGTCGGGTTTGAGGGCCAGCGGAAGACGGACCTGGACCGCCTCCGGCTCCTGACCGCCGCCCGCCGAAAGACGGGACTGGATGGCTTCACGGATCAGCATTCGACGCCTCCGACCAGGCCGCCGGCATCGTCCGAAGACGACAACTCACCGCAAGTCATCCAACACCCTCGGATGCGCCGCTAACCTGCGGACAGGATACGAAAAACCCGAACCGCCAAACACCCTCTTTTATCTTGCCCTAAGCCCCTTTTCTCAGATTTCCGGACACTGCCATCATACGTTCGCACACCCGAACAAACCCCATCATCGCCTCCCCGGTCTGTCGATCTGTCACCCCGAAGCCTGGTTCCGGGGCGCAGGAAGACCCCGGATGACAAACAAAAAACCCGCCCGGCCGAAGCCGAGCGGGTCGTTGAGGTCAGTTCCAGGCGATCATGCCGCGCGCGCCTTGATGGAGACGTGCCGCAGCCCGGACTCCATCGCCTTCTGTCCGAGGTTGAGCGCCGGTCCAAACGGCCGGCTGTCCTCCGAACGGGCCCGATCCAGGGAATGGACCAGGGTCAGGCAGCAGGTCGGCTCGAGCGCGATCAGTTCGTCGTTGGCCCGGAAAGGCGCGGCCTTGCCATGGGTGTCGAAATCGGCCCGGGCGAGGATCAGCTTCACCCCCTTCTGCCGGGACCATTTGATCGCCAGCTTCTCCGACCCCTTCGCCCCGGTCGTCGCGAGCGCCATGTCAGGCCACTCCTTCAAAGCCCAGTTCAGGGCGTCGAATATCCGCCCGGCGTCATCCGAGGTGTCGGCCGTCGGCGCGCCCCGGAAGGCGACCACCGGACCGCCCGGATCGGCGTCCCCCGCCCTGCGGTTCCTGATCGCGCGGATGGCCTGTTTGGCTTCCAGCTGGGCCGCCGTCAGATGCGTGCCCCGCCGGCTGCCGCGCCAGGCCGTCCAGACCTCGCCGGTCGCGATGGTCCAGGTTTCGGCGGCGGCGTCCCGGATCAGCTCCGTCGCCCGGGTCGCCGTATCCCCGGCCCGGGCCCGGGCCGTCGCTTCCTGAAGCTCGGTGTCGACCGCCTCCGATCCGTCGAAGTCGCGGTCGAGGCTGCGCATCGCGTCGCGGGCCCGGTCCGCGTTGCGCTCGATCCGTCCGGCCGCCGAATGGAAGGCGCCGATCAGGGCTTCTCCCAGGATCGTCTGGAAGTCCTCCAGGGCTGTGTCGGAGATCATATCCACAAGCTCGGTCATGAGCGCGCGCCCCAGCTGGATCAGGGCCTCCTCCGTGGGATGCGGTCGCTGGTCGCCGAGCGAGGCGGTCAGGTCGTCGAAGGCGGAGTCTGATTTGGCGAAGAAGGGTGAGGGAAAGGCTTGCATCGGGAACATCCTGTAAGAGATGTCGAAGCGCCCCATGCGCAACGACCCCGGTTTTGGCCACATCGGGGTCCCCGGCAGTCACCGGAGCGGATAGCCGCTTGGCTGTCCGTGGAGGGGAACGGCGCAGCCGTTGACTTCCGGGGTGATGTGACAAAATCGGAGGGCGTTGTGTGGGGGCGGTGCTCGCCCGCCTGGGCGAGCACACCGTTCGGCGCCGTCGCGCCGAGACCGCCCGTGCCGCAGCGACGGACCCGTCCTTCGACGGCGGGGACCGCCGGCGCGCCACAGCCTTGCGCGTGGAGTTGGCCGCCAGAATTCCATTGACCGGATACGCCTGGCGGCAAACGAAAATACCGCCCCGGCATCAGCCGGGGCGGTGTTCAAGGTTACGACGACGACGGACGATCGGAAGGATCAGCCCAGACCGGCCGGCGTCATCGGATGGTCGGCGTCAGGCTGACGCGCTCGACAGGCCACTGCCCCGTGTTCGGCGCGGAAGGCGCCCCGTGTGGCGGCGCGACCGCCCAGCCAACCGATCCGAGCCGGGCTCGCCGAAAGGCCCACGACAGGCGTGGCGGGTGATCGACGGGATGGGCGCCGTGCCGCATGGTCCGAGCGAGGCCGCGGGGATGGGCGCGGCTCGAACACCCGGAGCATCGGCGACCGCAGCGCGGCGACGAGAGGCGGAAAAGGCTGGGGGTGAGCGTGAGCGCTTCCCTTCAGGCTTCGAGACCACGCCTTCCGTATCGGCCACCTTGCGGGCCTCGTCGAGAAGCGAGGGCTGGAACCTCAGCGCGAAATTGCTCTTCCTCGTGCCTTTCTCTCCAATCGCCTCAATGTTTCCCGGTGACAGCACGTCGACCAAAGGACTCTCCTTATGGCTGGATGAGAAACGGGGGTCACGTCACTCGAAACATTCATTTGACACGACAATCCGCTCTTCACGCTGCTGGTGGTGGTCGTGGATCAGCACCAGATCGGCCAGGCAACTTCCAAAGACAATGCCTTGGTGGTCTCGGCCGATAACGACCTTGCCGCCGGCGGAGCATACTGGCGAGGGGAGTATCTGTTCGGGCGCTTTGGGTTTTCGGGCATAGAGAGGCGTACGATGGCGAGCCATCAACGTCTCATGAGTTGAACGAGCCGGCGCTGCTGGCGTCGCCGACAATATCGGCAATCTCCAACGCCGCCGGCGGCTCTGCTGCGACGTTCAAGTGATAGCGCGTGGACTTGTTTTCCCGCGTCTGCCCGGGAACCGGAAAGAGCAGCTCGGTGCCGAGCAGCACGCGCGAGTTGCCGCCGATGGGTAGCGCCGGGTTCGGGCCGCCCACGTCCAGGGGACCGAGCGCGCGCGCCTTGTAGCCGCGCACGGTGCTCGAACCGCCGGCGTAATAATTCTTGTAGAACGGCAATGACCCGGTGTCGCCGTAACCGTCGCCGTGCGCCACTTCGCCCCGGTTCTTCCAGGTGAAGCGCTG